>JAFDZG010000153.1 GCA_018267065.1 Bacteroidota bacterium | reverse complement strand
GCCACCGTGGCGTCCTTGGACTGCACGGACATAACGGTATGGATCTCCGGACCGGGCATCCCGTACCATTCAATCAACATTCCAACTTCCACCCTGCCCATCACCTTGGTGGACTTCAGCGCAACACCGGACAACGGGCAGGTCCGCTTGGATTGGGCCACCGCATCGGAGCAGGACAATGCCTACTTTACCGTGGAACGCTCAGCGGACGCTTCCTCCTTTACGCCCGTGCTGCAGCAGCCCGGTGCCGTGAACAGTTCATCCATGCTTTACTACTCCGCCATGGATGATTCGCCGTTGCCGGGCCTTTCCTACTACCGCCTGCGCCAAACGGACATCAACGGAACCACCAGCTTCTCGCCCGTGGTAGTGGTGAACAACCCGGGTGCACAGGCCGATGCATTGGCCATCTCACCAAACCCCAGCAGCGGGGAAAACATCCAGTTGCCTGCTTCAACAGTGGGCAAAACCGTGCAGATCCGTTCCATGACGGGCCAGTTGCTGTATTCCGCGCAGCTTACAGGCTCCCTGCTGCAATGCCCGCCGATAGGAACGGGCGTCTTTTTGCTCCAAGCCATTGACCCCGTAAGTGGCCGCAGCGAGCAGTGCCTGATGGTGCGGCGTTGAGGGAGCGGCTATTGGGGACATTGGGCATTGCCCAAATTCCGGCCAGGGATCCATTGCCAATTGAGTGGCCTGGGCCGAAAAGTGCAGCCCCACCGGGCATGGTCCATAAGGAAGCCGGTAGCAACGACGGTTGCTTTCCCCTAAGTTGACCATCAACCAGCGCCATACGGCATTGCGGTCGTGGTTTTGCGATCATCGTATCTTCAGCGCTCCGAAGAACCCATTTGTCCCTCTTTGCCATGAAGTGCCCGGAATGTGAAGCCAAGAACAAAAGTTCAATTGTTTACACCCGCAGCAACCATCGCACCGACCTGGGGTTCACCGCTTCCGCACCCGGACCGGGCGGGCCGCACCTGCACAATCCCAATGTGCTGGTGGAATCCTTTGAGTGCAGCAACGGGCACCGGTTCAAGCGCGAAAGCCGCATGGCATGCCCCAAATGCGACTACGGCCACCAGGAGCCGGTGGTGACCATGCTGACGCCAAGGACAAAATTTCAACCAGGGGTTACCGAGTGACCGGGTACTCCGGAAAGCGGCAAGGGATGCCAGGAACGGGATAAGTTGCCGTTTTCAACGGTTGCTGAAAACTTAACAGGGAGCTGAACCAGCTTTGGTACCCGGCGGCCCGGAAATGACGATATTTGTATGGGCAAAGGGTCAGACTGCCCCTGCGATGACGACCATGCACATTCTTGTACGCATCAGCCGCCTTTTCGCAAAATCGGCCATTTCGCTCACCGTTTTGGGCGGTGGGATCATTTCGGCCACGACTGTCATGATTGTCGTGGCAATTGCTTTCTGTATTCCACAGGTATCCGTGGCACAGGGGTCTGAGAATTTCACCAACCTTCCAACGGCAAGCCCTGGTTCATACCAGACAAGGAGTTGGACCGGCACAGACGGGGTTACATGGAATGCCACCCTTGCCCGTACGGACCAGACCCTGACGGGCAAGGCGATCTGCACCAACGGAAGCGGCACCGTTACTTCACCGGTATACGCCGGGGGCATGGGCACCCTGCAATTCAACTATGTCCGGGCATTTACCGGAACAGGCACACGCACGATCCAAGTATGGGTCAATGGCGTTCAAATTGGCGGCAACATTACGGTCAGCACAACTTCTGACGTTGTTGTTGCCTACTCCGCCCCCATCAACGTTGGGGGCGGCGTACAATTGGAGCTTCGCACATTCGGGGCACAGATCAAGATCGATGATATTCAGTGGACCGCCTACTCAACAGGTCCCACGGTAAACTTTACCGGGGCCACCAGTTCGGCCTTGGAGAATTCGGGCACGGCCACGGTGAACCTTGCCATCAGCCCGGCCACCGTGGCCGCAGGCACCATCAGCATCACCATTGGGGGCGGCAGTACTGCCACCTACGGCACGGATTACACCACCACGCCGGCCGCCATGGGCAATGTGATATCAATCCCGGTTGCGTTGGGGGCCACCACGGCCAGCTTCACCATCAATCTGATCGATGATGCAATCACCGAAGGCAATGAAACCATTGACTTCACCATCACCGGCGCCACGGGCGGCACCAGCATCGGGGCCGTTGCAAACCACGTGTTCACCATCACGGATGATGACACCACGCCCACCATCAACTTCAGCACATTGAACATCACCGTACTGGAGAATGCCGGTTCGCAAACCTTTGTATTGAGCTTCCTGCCCACCACCCACCCGTCCGGGAACTTGACCATCACCATCAGCGGGTCCAGCACGGCCACCTACGGTGCCGATTATACCACCAGCCCGGCGGGAGGAGGCGGAACATTCGTTGTGGGCTTTGGCCCGAACACAAGCACGGTGAGCTTTTCCACCACGGTGATCAATGACGTGCTGCCTGAACCCACGGAGAACGTGATCTTCACCATTACAGCTGCATCGGCAGGGTTCGCCATCGGCAGCAACAACAGCGCCACCCTGGTGATCGGAGACAACGACAGCCCACCAGCGGTGCTGCTGCCCGGCGACCTGGCCATTGTTGGCGTGAACGCAAATGACGGCGCATGCGACGGCGGTGACCCTGCTGACTTCGACTATGTAAGTTTCTTCTGCTTCAAGGAGATCACCTTCGGCACGCAATTGATCTTTACGGACAACGGCTATGAGCGCTGCACCGCGGGCCAATGGGGCAATGTGGAAGGCACCGTGCGCATGACCCGCACCGGGCCCGCCATTCCCGCCGGCCAGGTAATTACCTTCCGGATCAGGAACACAACGGGTACCACCAACGTGGGATCAATAGCCCCGGATGCAGCGTGGACCTGTGCCAACATCGGCATCGGAGGGACCACGCTGGCCCTCAATGCCGGAGGTGAACAGCTCTTCTTTATGCAAGGCGGCACATGGAACCCCGGCACCACCGGCGGGAACAATGCCACCTACACGGGTACCGTCCTGTATGCGTTCAGCACCAACCCTTCGCCTCCCTGGACCGCCAGTTGCGGAACTGACCCCAACCAACGGAGCAACCTGCCCCCTGGTGTGGAATGCTTCAGCATGGCCCCCACTTCCGCCACGGACTACAGCAAATACATCGGGCCCATCACCGCTGCCGACCAGCGGGATTGGATCATTCGCATTGACAATACCGCCAACTGGAGCGCTTATCCAAACTGCGCGCAGTACAACAGCTTGGGGTACATCTGGCTCACCGCCCCCATTCTGCCCATCATTCCCGGTGCCATGACCCACGGCTTGTGGCGCGGCAGCACCAACACCGACTGGTTTGAGTGCAAGAACTGGGATGATGCCCGGATCCCCGATCCGGCCACCAACGTGGTGATCAACAACAGTGCCTTGCGCAATTGCGATGTGGGCCTGGCCACCGGCCTGAACCCCGGCGGCACCGGCGTATGCGCATCGCTGCAGCAGACATTCGCCACCGTGCCGGTGTTCAGCCTTATCGTGAACAACAACAGCACGCTCAACATTGGCGGGAAATTGGACATTCGGCACACCGCCGGGGCCGGCATTGTGTACACGCGGGTGGATACCAATGCCACACTGACCGCGGACTCCGTGCGGATCACGGGCTACACCACGCCCAGTTGGCAAGCCATGCTGCGCTCCGATGCGCCGGGCAGCATGGTACAGGTATCCGGCGACCTGACCATTGGCACGGGCGCCAACCTGGACCTTTCGGGAAGCTTGGGCGGCAGCGGCACCTTGGCGATCGGGGGCAATTTCACCAACACGGACGGTGAGGCCCTGTTCACGGAGCAATACAGCTTGGTCACCTTCAACGGCAATGCGAACCAAAGCGTCAACAATCCCGGCTTTCAGGAGAAATTCTACAACTTGCGGATGAACAAATCCGGCGGCCAATTGATCCTGAACGCACCGGTTGCGGTGACCAATCAATTGGACCTCACTGCAGGCCGGATCCTTTCCAGCTCCACCAACCTGCTAACCGTGAACAGCGGGGCGGCTGCCGTGAACACCAGCGATGCCAGCTTCGTGAACGGCCCGGTGGAGAAGCTCGGAAACACCGACTTCATCTTCCCCGTTGGCAAGAACAACAGTTACCGGCCTGCTGCACTGCGAAACATTGCGGGATCGGTTGCATACGGCTTCACTGGTGAATACTTCCCCGCAGACCCCTACGTGGCGGTAGGTCCGTTGACCGCACCAACCACCTTGGACCACATCAGCCATTGCGAATATTGGATCATCAACCGGTCCGTGGGCACCTCCAACGCCCAAGTAGCGCTGAGCTGGGACACGCCTGAAAGCTGCGGCGTAACGGCTGGAGCGCTGGGCGACCTGCGGGTGGCGCGTTGGAACGGGAGCAACTGGGATAACCGTGGCAATGGCGGCACTACCGGTACCGCCACGGCCGGTGATGTGGTCACCGCCGCCGTGGAAACGGCGTTCAGCCCATGGACCTTGGCCTCCGTAACCGCAAACAATCCCTTGCCCATCGAGCTGCTGGCCTTCACCGCACAGCCCGCCGGGCGCGTGGTGCACCTGAAGTGGAGCACCGCCTCGGAACGCGATAATGCCTATTTCACCGTGGAGCGCAGCCGGGATGCGCAGCACTTCGACGCCATCAACCAAATGCCTGGTGCCGGCAACAGCCAATCGGTGACCAACTACGTCGACGTGGACGAGGCCCCTTTGAACGGGTTGAGCTACTACCGCTTGCGCCAAACGGACTATGATGGCACATCCACGCTGAGCGCAGCTGTGCCCGTGCTGTTCAGCGGGAAAGCGGGTATGCCGCTATCGGTGATCTATGCGCAGGACGGGCTTTACGTGCTGCATGATTTCCCCAACGGCAGCATCTTGGAAGTGATCGACCCCACGGGCCGCAGGGTCAATTCCTCGGTGATCGCGGGGGAAGGCATGGCACCAATTCCCTTGGCCGGGCTTTCACAAGGCGTGTACATCCTGCGGATCACGGACGGCCAACGGATGGAAAGCACCAGGTTGGCCTATTGAGCCCGGCGGCTTAGCCTCGCATTACAAGCAACGGCACATTGGTGTGCAACGCCATCCGCTTGGAAGTGCTGCCTTGGAAGAGGCGGTGCCAAAAGCTGCGCTGGCGACGCACCACGGCCACGAGGTCAACACCTTCTTCCGCAACAGCCCTTTCCAACGCCTTCACCACTTCATCCCCTTGCACAGACCTGAAGGCATGCGGGATGTCCGCCAGTAGGGCTTTCAATTTGGCGCGTTGCCTTGCCGTGTCCGCACCTTGGTCAATGTGCAGCACCGTGATGTGCGCACCCGTCAAACGGGCGATCACCAACAGGGGCTCCAAGCTGAATGCGGTGTCTTCCAGTCCGTCATCCGCGAAGAGAATGCGGTCCAATTTCACCGGTTCCCATTGTGCGGGCACGGCGATCACGGGCAAGGAAGCTGAGGTGACGGCCGCGCTGGTATTGCGGCCTACAAGTCCGTAGTTGCCCTCGCCCTGTGTGCCCATGATCACCAGGTCCACCGGCTTTGCGGCGTGTACATCGTTGAGGGCCGTGGCCAAGGGACTGAAGCTGGAACGCAATGCCACGCGCATCTTTCCGCCGAGCTTTCGGAAACGCCTTTCCATGCGGCGCAGTCCATTGCGCGAGTTGCGGGCGGTGTCCACTTCCACGCGGTAGAGCGCGTTGCGGTAGGCCACTTGCAGGTACACGTTCAAGAAAGTGTACTCCACGCTTTTGGCGCCAAACAGGTCGAACGCAAAGGATGCTGCCTTGAATGACGCATCACTGAAATCCGTGGGAAGGAGGATGTGCTTCATGACTTGGTATTGAGCCGAAGGTAGTGGGTCGTGCAACAGGTGAAAGTGGCGAATGTCACCTTTCGGAAAACTTACTCTGCCCAACTTGCAAAAAACCTCGCACAATGGAAGACAGCAAGGAACAACTCTATGCAGGCCTGGGCTACCTGTTCTACAGCATCGCAGCCAGTGATGGCCATGTTTCAACAGCGGAAGCCGCGAAGCTGAAAAAGCTTGTCCGCGATCATTGGGCACCACTGGAACGCCACCTCGATGATGCAGGCACCGACCTGGCCTACTACATTGAGATCGGGTTTGACCATGCCAACGACAGCCGCATGAACCACGATGAGGCCTTCCAACGCTTCAAGGAGACCCATGTCCGAAACAAGGAAGCTTTCGACGCGAGCACGCAGCACCTGGTCACCCGAACAGCCAAGGCCGTGGCCGACGCCTTTGGCGGACAGAGCCAGCAAGAGCGCAGGATCCTGGAACGGTTGAAGGAAGTGTTCCTGTAGTTCAGGCGGGCAGCACGCTGAAGCGGGGGTCCAAGGGATCCAATGCATCCAGCAGGCGGTCAAAGAAGGCCGGGCCCTCGCGGGCATACCATGGCATGAAGTTCTCCCGGCGCTCCAGCAATCCACCGCCCGGAAAAAAATGGCCGTAAACGGTGTCCAATTGGTCCAAGGGTTCATGCTGCTGCCGCTTTGCCGCACGCAAAAGTTTTGTCCCCAAAGCATCCAAGCGGTGCAACGCCTGCTTCTCCATGGCTTCCACTGAAGCCGCCAAGGTGGGGTCTGCTGCGGCGGCCCTTGCGCGAAGCACTGCGTAGAATGCCTTTGCAGCCTTCAGTTCCTGCTCCATGGATGTGGGGAAAGGCGCATGTTCCCTGGCCAAACGGACCTGGAGCTCCTCTTGGGAAAGGAACAAATCCTCCACGCTCAGCCCGAGTTCTCCCAACCGTTGAACATCCTTTGCGCCAATGAAGGCCGCCGAGGTGCGCAACAGCAACACGGGCATGGGCACTTGCACCGCTTGGAAGAGCCATTTCAACTGGAACCAGTACGCCAGCTCCCCGCCGCCGCCCACGTAGGCGATGTTGGGCAAAATGGCCTCCTGGTATACCGGCCGCAACAGCACGTTCGGTGAAAACCGTTCGGGGTGTGCTTCCAATTCTGCCAGCAGCTCATCCAAACTGAACGCCGGGCCACCTTCCAGCACTTGGTACTTCCCGCCTACCCGTTCAATGCGGCTGCGGTGGCCGGGCCGCAGGTAAAAGAGATTGATGGGCCGGGCGTGGGCTTGGGTTTTATAGTGGGCCGAGAGCTCCTTATCCGCGTAGTGCACGGCCCGCTCCGCGATCTGGTTGAGCAACTCCCCGCGCATCACCGGTGCAAAAAGCTGCTTCAATTGGGGGTCATCTGCATCCAGCACCAGCACGCCAAAGCGGCCGAAGAGCGCGTCCACGAAACACCGCGTGGCCGTAGCCAGATCATGTTCCGGACGGTAACAGCCCCGCAACAGTTTCCGCATCTCATCGGCATGGCTGCCAGGGCCCAGCAGCGCATCCACTTGGTCCAGCACCGCCGTTATGCCGCCCAGCTTCAACCGGCCCACGGCTCCGGCAGCTTCACCAGGCCATTGCACCTTGGTGCCGTTGACGTAGGCATGGTCGATCTCCGGCCGGTCGTGGTCTTCGGTGGCCATCCAAAACACGGGTACCACGGGCCTTTCCGGCGTGGAGAGCTTCCGGGCCAACCGGACCACATTGAGGATCTTGAACGGCACATAGAGCGGACCGGTGAACAGGCAAAGCTGGTGTCCGGTGGTAACCGTAAGCGTTTCCGGCTGCCGCAGCCGCTCCATGTTGGCCCGCACCTCGGGCCGGGCCTGCAACCTGTTGTACTGCCGTTGCAATGTTTCGCATAGCAGCTGCCTGGCCCGTGCATCAAGCCTGCGGGAGCTTGCTGCCTTGGCCAATCCCTCCTGATCCGCGCCCCATTGGAAAAACTCGCGCAAGCGGGGATCGCCATCCAAGTAATCACAGATCAATTCGGAGAACCGCCCGGTGGCCCGGTACGGAACAGGGGTGTGCTCCATCGGTTGCGAAGGTAGCTGCCCGGTGCACGGCATGGCCGGGCCATGCTTGCCCCGGTTGCAAACGGGCATTTGACGGCACCGTACTATTTTTCACCACCAAACCACCCAAGCCATGCCGATCCGGATGACCCCTGACCAGGGGGGAGATGAGCAACGCCAAGGTCCACCTTCCAACCGTCCATCGGGCGGCGGAGGCGGCGGGCTTGGCGGAAGCCTGATCCCCTTGCTGCTCGGCTTCCTGATCAAGCGCCCCAAATTGTTGATCGTGGCGGTGGTGCTCTTTGGACTTTACTATTTCTTCGGCCGGGGTTGCAGCACGCCCGGTGGCCAGAACATGATCTCCCAGCTGGCCAACTTCAGCACCGGCGCGGATTTCAACCCTGCCCTGTATGACAGCGTGGCCATTTTCGAGCCCCTGGCGGACAACACGCAGCATCCGCTGCCGGAGAAG
>JAFDZG010000152.1 GCA_018267065.1 Bacteroidota bacterium | reverse complement strand
TTGCGGCGCCGTGAGGGCTTGCTGGCGGACCTGTTGCGCGATTTCAAAAGTTTCACCGCCAAGCAACTGCTGCACTTGATCGCAACACTGCCCAATGAAAGCCGGAGCGAATGGATGATGCGCCATTTCGGACATGCCGGGAAGACGAGTGCGCAGAACAAGAATTATGCGTTCTGGATCAAGGACAGCCATCCGACGGAATTGTACACGCAACCCGTGTTCGACCAAAAGGTGAACTACATCCACATGAACCCGGTGAAAAGCGGCATCGTTAGCGAGCCGGAACACTACCTGTTGAGCAGTGCGCATCCGGATGGTCCGTTGGAGCTGAACGGGTACGGGTGAAGAGGAGCAATGGGTGGAGGCGGGCCGGAGGCCCTATGACGGAACGCACTCGGCAAAAAGCCGAGCGCGTACATGCGGGAACAGTGCGCATCCGGATGGTCCGTTGGAGCTGAACGGGTATGGGTGAAGAGGGAAAGACGGGCCGGAGGCCCTAAGTTGGAACGCACTCGGCAAAAGGCCGAGCGCGTGCAGCCGTATAATTGAGCAGCCGAAAATTCCAACTTTGCCCAATGGCCCCCTTGATCGCCTTGGTCTCCCTGTTCGTGCTGTGCTTTGCCGCAGGCCGGTTCGGCATGGCCTTCTTCGCCGACTGGGCCACCTGCCTGCGCGTGGCCTTGGCGGGCATGTTCCTGCTCACGGCCTCCGCGCACTGGGGCAAGCGCCGCGCTGACCTGGTGCGGATGGTGCCGCCTGCTTTCGGCAACGCAGGCACGTGGGTCACGGTGACCGGCGTGCTGGAGATCCTGGGCGCGGCGGGCTTGCTGATGCCTTCCGTTGCGCGGTACGCGGCCATCGGGCTTAGCCTGTTGTTGATCGCCCTGTTCCCCGCCAACGTGCATGCGGCCCGCAGCGGCGGCACCCTGGACGGAAAGCCCGTGATGGGCGTGTGGCCGCGCGGGTTGCTGCAACTGCTCTTCCTGGCCTGCACCGTGGCTGTGGTCGCCTTTGCATAAAGGCAAGGCCGGACAGGGCTGGCCAAGATGCCCTATGTTCGCCCACATCAATACCGCAATGCAGCATGGAAACGTGGCTTACCTCGTTGATCACCAAAACCCCGCAGGAGGGCTATGAACTCGCCATCAAAATGGCCCGCATGGGCGTGAAGTACACGCAGCCATCGGCCGAGGTACGCGACAAGCTGCGCCCCGCCTACGCCGAGAGTGCGGACAGCCTCACCGCCGCCTCGCAGGTCATCGCCGTCAACTTCCAAACGGTGGCGGCGGCGAACAACTACTGGCGCTAGGGTTCCGCGTGGTTCCCGTGCTTGGAGAGGATGCCCAAGGCAGCATGTCTGCCCATTGCAAAGCAGCCCTGCAGCAGAAAGCCGCCGGTGGGCGCATCCCAGTCCACCATTTCGCCGATGGCGGAAAAATGCGGATGGGCCTTGAATGAAAAGTCAGCGTTGAGCGCGCCCACGGGAATGCCACCCACGGTGCTGATGGCCTCGCCCACGGGCCGCAGGCCGGAAACCGGCAGGCACAGGTCCTTGATCGCTTCGGCGAACCGGTGCGGTGTAGCGAACACTTCTTTCGGCGTAAAGGCCTTCACCAGCGCGAGCTGTGCGCGGTTCATGCCCACGGCTTCACCGAAGTGCTTGGCGGCCTTGTTGCCGATGCGTTCCAACAATCGCTGCATGGTGCTGTCGGGCTTCAGGTCTGCGTGCAACACCGTTTCCCCATCGCGGAGCGCTGGCACCACGGGGTAGATGGCGTTGCCTTCCAGCCCGTGCCTGGTGATGGTGGCCTCGCCCCATGCGCCCAACTTGCCCGCCGCAAAGCGCACGTTCTTCAATGGCTTGCCCTCATGCGCCTGGATGAAGCTTGATGGCCACGCGATCTCCACGCCGCAGTTCGATGCGCGGAAAGGCAGCGCGTCGATGCCGATGCCGTTGAACAACACAGGCCAGATGCCCGTGGACCCCGTGACCGGCCAGGAAGCCCCGCCAAGCGCGAAGATCACATGGTCCACTTCCAAGTCAACCAGCGCTTCGTTGTTCTCCACCACCACGCGCCCTTCGGCGTTGAAGCTGGTGAAGGCATGCTCAGTATGCATGCGCACGCCCCGCTGAACAAGCCGCAAGCGGATGCATTCCAGCACATCGATCGGCTTGATGCCCTTCACGGGGAACACGCGGCCACTGGTGCCGATGTAGGTCTCAATGCCCAGTTCAGCGAGCCATGCGCGCAGCTCATTCGGGCTGAAAGTGGATAGTGCTTCATCCAAAAAGCCGGTAGGGGAATAGTGCTTGAGCAATTCCTCGCCTTCGGCCTGGTTGGTGAGGTTGAACCCACCCTGGCCCGCCACCAGCAGCTTGCGGCCGATGTTGCGGCCGTGTTCATACAGGTCCACCTCCGAATGAGGTGCCAGCGTGTCCGCAGCCATCAGGCCTGCGGGCCCGCCGCCGATGATCGCGATGCGCAAACGCTGCTCCATGCCTGCAAAGGAGGTGAACAGATGCCGGAAAGCACATGAATTGTTAATATGAACCGCTGGTTGTGCGCACTATGAAGCCCAGCTACGCTTGACACCGTAGGGGAATGATGCCACCTTTCGCGGACCAAAACATCAACACCATGCGTAGATCATTACTGCTGTTCTGTGTTCCCTCCCTTGCGGTTTCCGCACAGCCGGTCATTCAATTCTCCAACCTGGCGGCGAACGGCACTTCGTTCGCATTGCACTTGGTGACCAACGCCGGCACCAGCAATCCTGTGCCAGATGGCGCGAACATCACTTGGGATTTCAGTTCGGCCACCTTGCAGATGAATGTGGGCACCATGGCCTGGGTGGATCCATCCGCCACGCCCCAAGGCTCCAGTTTCCCCACCAGCAACAAGGCGCAACAGGTCACTTTGCCCACCGGTACGTTCTACAACTACTATGATGCAGAACCGGGCCAATTGGACCAACTGGCCAATGAGATCGGCGATGGCGACAATGTGATTTATTCGGACCCCAAGACGCAGTTGATCTTCCCGTTCAACTACCAGGATTCATTCGTGGACAATTACAACGACGGTTCGCCGGAAAGCACCACGCGGACCTACTCCGGATACGGGACCGTGATCCTGCCCACCGGCACCTACACCAATGTGGCCAAGATCACCAGCAGCAGCGGCTCCATTGCTTTCCTCACCACCGATCCAGTGGCCCAGCTGGTGAACATTGACAACGACGGGACCGTCCTTGTTTTCGGCGATCCGGTGCTCGGCGTGGGTGAGCGTGCGGGCGCAGCGGTGTTGCAGGCATTCCCGAATCCCGCCGCGGACCGGATCACCATTGCGGGGGTGGACAAGCCGGGCACTTGGGAATTGCTGGATGCGGAGGGCCGCACGCAGCGGGTCGGCACGGCAGTTCCCGGAGCCCTTGAGCTACCGTTGGCAGGGTTGGCCCCAGGCTGCTATGCCTTGGTCCTGCACGATACTGCCGGGCGCCGCGAGCTGCGCATTGTGAAGCAATAGGAAGTCACTTTGCAGCTTTGCCAAGGCGATGGCGGGCACTAGCGGCCGCCATCGCCTTGGCCGCTATTTCAGTCCGCCCCGGATGAACTGCAGCATGGCTTTGCCCTTGGCCGTTTCACCTCCGTTCAGGTCGCTGAGGATGGTGGTGTTGTTGCGCTTGCCGGGGTTGTACAGCACTTGGTCCAGGAGGTAATCACCGGGGCGCAGGTGGGCGAGGATGCTCCGCTCGTGCGCGATGGTGGCAGGGCCCATTTGCTGAAGGTCCATGGACGGATCAATGATGCCGGCCTCGGTTACGGCGATGTGCCTTCCCTTGGGCAAACTGGCACGGAGGCGATCGATCTGGCCGTAGTCAAAACTTCCTGCGCTTGCTTGGCCACGCAAGTACAGGTGAATAGTGGCGTTCAGGTCACGGCTGGCATACTTTCCGTTCACTGCGGCGGCCACGACCTGGTTCCAGTTCTCCATGCGGTCGTCAGACTGATTGTCCTTGGCCGGGGCGAAGATCAAGTAGTACGGCAGCTTGAACCGGTCCAGCTCCTGCCAAAAGGCAGGCAGGATTTCATCCACGTACTTTTCCGGGGTGATCTTTTGCTTCACTTCAGCTTTCCGGGTGTCGCCGTTGGCAAACTTCGGCAAGTAGTATTCGTTCATCATCTCCAGGAAATCGAAGTGCACCCCGGCGTTCAGCCAGCGCTGGATCAAGGCGGCCTGGTTGGCGGGGGCATCATTGCCGTTCACCACATAAATAAAGCGGACACCTTGGCGTTTTTGGAGCGCGGCCCAATCGCCGATCATGTCATCCGTCCAATCGGAGCCGTAGGTTTCCTGGGATTGCGTGCCGCCTGTTACGCGCACGGCCATGTGCCGCTTCACCTGCGGGTCGATCTGGTCGAAGAAGGCATTGGCGTATTGCACCTGCCGGGCGGTGTTCACGGTGCCTTTCGCATTGAAGCCGAAGTAGGGCTGGTCATCCGTGGAAGTAACCGGCCCGGGAGGCGCGGGTGGAGCGGGTTGCGCCGTGTCCGTGCTTGCCGGTTCCACTTGGGCGCAACGCATTTGCGGGCCGCCGAAGGTGAGCAGGGTGAACAACGGAAACGTGCAAGCACGGAGGTACAGTGGAATGTGCATGTGCATGGAATTGGTTTCAGGCACCTCCCACGCCCGAAGCGGGTTGGCCGGATGCCTGATCGGGGGATGAAGATATTGAGGCAACCGGACAGAACGGGAAGCTTGTTGCACTTTTGCGGCCCATGTTGCGGGTGTATGGGGCCGCCCTTATCGGCGTTCTGCTTCCGGCGGGGCTTGTGGCCCAGGTGGTGAACATTGAAGGCCGCCGTTTCGGCAACGACACCGTGCCATGGCAGGGCTATGCAAATTTCCGCTTCAATGTCTCCGAAAGCGGGCAACGTTCCTTGAATTTGGGCCTCAATGGAGGCTTGCAGTTCATTGATGGTCGCGACCGCTGGTTCTTCATCAACGACCTTGCCTTCAGCCAGGTGGAGGCCAACGAGTTCCTCAATACCGGCTTCCAGCACCTGCGCTACAACTACCGGGCAGATTCCCTGTGGACGGGCGAGGCATTCGCACAGGCACAGTACAACAAGCCTCTTCAACTGAACTTGCGCATGACCGTGGGCGCCGGCCCGCGGTTTTCGGCCTTGAACTCCGAAAAGTGGCGCGTGCACATAGGCACCGCGCTGATGCTGGAGAAAGAGTACGACACGGACGGTACCCAGCTATTCCAGGGAAGGAACAGCAGCTATGCGGCTGCCACCTTCAAGTTCAGCGCGGTGGCCAGCCTTACCACGGTGGTGTATTACCAGCCCAAGATCTTCGATGCAAGCGACAACCGCGTGTCCATTGAAAGCGGCCTGTTGATCAATGTGACCAAGCGGATGACCTTGGAGGGCCGGTTGAATTTGCTCAAGGACAGCAATCCGCCACATGGGGTGCAACCGCTGATCTATTCTTGGAACAACCTCTTCGGCTACCGTTTTTAGGGCTTGATCTTCCTCTATAAGTTTGAACCCATGGACCATGTCACAGGCCGGATCCCCCGGAATTTCATTACCGCACTGGCTGCGGCTAGCATCACAATGGCGGTGCAGGGGCAAGTCTCCGTTGGTTTTCGCGGCGGGGTGAATTGGGCCAAGATGAGCAGCAAGGAGGGGCTGGTGGGCACACCACCAACCCGGTTGGGCCCCACTGGTGCCGTGGTGTTCAGTATCCCGGTGGCCAAGTCGCTCACCTTGGTGCCGGAAATAGGCTTCACCCAACTGGGCCACGGCGCGGAGGCCTCTCCCTTGTCATTTTACGGGGGGCAGAAGCTGGCGCTGGATTATGCAGACCTGGGTTTGATGGTGCGGGCGCATGTGGCCGAGGGGCCTCCGACCCGCCCTTATGTGCTGGCTGGTGCCACCGTGGGATACCTCGTGGGGGCGCGGCTGTTCGAACTTGATCCGTGGACGAACAACTACAAGGGCACCGTGCTCGATCCGGGCGATGTACACACAAGTCCGTGGAGCAGTGGGCACATGAACCGCTGGAACATGGACTTGTGCGCCGGGCTGGGCTTTATGTTCACTGCGGGGCGGTCTCAGGTTTTTGTGGAAGGCCGCTACCAGTATGGCCTCACCAACATCTGGAACGATGTGCCGGTGGCGGACGTGAACGGCTCACCGGTCGGTGTGCTTCAGTGCTATGACCGCAGCATCAGCGTTTCGCTGGGCTGGTTGATCCCCTTGGGCGCGGACGCGGGAAAGGGTGGTGAAGCACCTTCGGAGTAGCAGCAGTGTGGCGGGATGGACCGCAGTTGTTGGTCCTTCGGCTCCGCCCAGGACCAGTTGTCGGTTACCAGTTGTTGGTTGTCAGTGGTCGGATCCCCGACAATGAAGCGCCACGGACAACGCACGACCGTCAACCACACGCTCACTTGAACGCCGCGATCCCCGTCACGTCGTGGCCGGTGATCAGCAGGTGGATATCGTGGGTGCCTTCGTAGGTCACCACGCTTTCCAGGTTCATCATGTGGCGCATGATGGGGTACTCGTTGGTGATGCCCATGCCGCCGAGCATCTGCCGCGCCTCGCGGGCCACGGTGAGGGCCAAGTGTACGTTGTTGCGCTTGGCCATGCTGATCTGCGCGGTGGTGGCGCGGCCCTCGTTGCGCAGCACGCCCAAGCGCCAGGTGAGCAGCTGGGCCTTGGTGATCTCGGTGATCATCTCGGCGAGCTTCTTCTGCGTGAGCTGGAAACCGCCGATGGGCTTGCCGAACTGGATGCGCTCCTTGCTGTAGCGCAGCGCGGTGTCATAACACTCCATGGCCACGCCCAGCGTGCCCCAGGCAATGCCGTAGCGGGCGCTGTCCAGGCAGCCCATGGGCGCGCCCAGGCCGGTCTTGTTGGGCAGCAGGTTGGCCTTGGGCACCTTCACGTTGTCAAACACCAGCTCGCCGGTGGGGCTGGCGCGCAGGCTCAGCTTGCCGTGGGTGGTGGGCGTGGTGAAGCCTTCCATGCCGCGCTCCACGATCAGGCCGTGGATGCGGCCTTCGGTGTTCTCGGCCTTGGCCCACACCACGGCCAGGTCCGCAAACGGTGCGTTGCTGATCCACATCTTGGCGCCGTTCAGCAGGTAGTGGTCGCCTTTGTCCTGGAAGGTGGTGACCATGCCGCCGGGGTTGCTGCCGAAGTCGGGTTCGGTGAGGCCGAAGCAGCCGATCTTCTTGCCCTGCACCATCTGCGGCAGCCACTTTTTCTTCTGCTCCTCGGTGCCGTACTTGTAGATGGGGTACATGGCCAGGGAGCCCTGAACGCTGCACAGGCTGCGCAGGCCGCTGTCGCAACGCTCGATCTCCTGCATGATCAGTCCATAGCTGATCTGGTCCAGGCCGGGCCCGCCGTATTCCGCAGGCAGGAAGGGGCCGAAGGCACCCACTTCGGCCAGGCCGGGAATGATGTCCTTGCTGAAGGAGGCCGTCTCGAAACGTTCCTCGATGATGGGCTTCAGGTTCTTGCTCACATGCTCGCGCACGGTGCTGCGGATCAGCTTGTGTTCCTCGGTGAGCAGTTCGTCCACCAAGTAGTGGTCGTGTGCCTGGAAGAGGTCGGTGGCGGTTCGCGGGGCGGCTTTGGCAGTGGTGCTCATGGGGTGCGTTGAGGCCGCGAAATTAGGCATGCCGGGGGGCATGTACTTTCGCGGCGATGGATCAGTTGCGCGCGGTGGATGCGTTGGGCACCGGTTGGATAGCCGCCGTGCTGGTGCTGGCGTTCGGCGTGCTGGCCTGGGTGAACATGGTCTCCCCAAAGCAATGGGCGGTGCTTTCGCGCTCCTTTGCAGCGTTCCGCCTGGGCCACTACCGCTTGCGCGAAGACCTGGACATCCGCGACCGCACCCTTGCCGGGCTGATGGTGCTGGCCACCTTGCTGGTGGCGCTATTTGCCTACCAAACCTTCCTGTTCCTGGGCTGGACGGCCCCGGGCCTGGCCGCTTTCGGGCGCATTGCGCTGGTGGTGGCCGTGGTGGTGGCGTGCCAGATCGCACTGCTGCGCATGCTCGCGGCGCTGCCGGACGGTGACGGGGGCCTTACCGAATACCTGTACACCGTGATCGTGCTGCACGTGGTGCTGGGCCTGCTGCTGTTGCCGGCGGTGGTCCTGATGGCGTTTCCCGCGCAGGTGGCCTGGCGGCAATGGGCATGGCCGGCGGGCGTGGCCATTGCGGCGGCGGTGATGTTGTTCCGCTGGGTGCGGGCCTTTGTGATAGGGGTGGGGAACGGCACCCCCTTGCGATACATTTTCCTGTACATTTGCGCGCTCGAAATCCTGCCCGTTGGCCTTGCGCTTGAACGTGCTTGGCATTTCGCCCATCCTTCCCCGAACCCCTAAGCCGCGCGTCACTTGAAGATCAAGAACATCCTCGTTACGCAGCCCGCTCCAACGGACGAGAAATCGCCCTATTTCTCGCTTGCGAAGAAGTACAACCTGCGGATCGACTTCAGGCCGTTCATCAAGATCGAACCCGTTCCCGGCCAGGAATTCCGGCAGGAGCGCATCACGATCCTGGACCACACGGCCATTGTGCTCACCAGCCGCAATGCGGTGGACCACTTCTTCCGCATGTGCAAGGAGCTGCGCGTCACCGTGCCGGAAACGATGAAGTATTTCTGCGTGAGCGAGAGCGTGGCCTACTACGTGCAGAAGTACATCATCTACCGCAAGCGCAAGGTCTTCATCGGCAAGCAGAGCTTCGGCGACCTGATGGACGTGATCAAGAAGCACAAGGAAGAGCGGTTCCTGGTGCCCAGTTCAGACATCCAGAAACAGGAGATCCCGCAATTGCTGGACAAGGCCGGGGTGAACTACACCAACGCCGTGTTCTACCGCACGGTGGCCAGCGACCTGAGCGACCTGAAGGACATCCGGTACGACATGCTCGTCTTCTTCAGCCCGGGCGGCATTGAAAGCCTGCGCAAGAATTTCCCGGAGTACGTGCAGGCCGAAGCCGTGATGGCCGCATTTGGCCCCACCACCGCCAAGGCGGTGCGCGATGCAGGCTTCCGGCTGGACATTGAGGCCCCGATGCCCGAGGCACCTTCCATGACCGGGGCCATCGAGCACTATCTAAAGAACGGGGCCAAGTCCGACGCCAAGAAGGCGAAGCAGGCCGCACCGGCCCCCAAGGGAAAGGCACCGGTAAAAGCCCCCGCGCCCAAACCGGCGGCCAAGGCCGGCAAGAAGTGATGCCAGGCCGGCCCAAGCCGCCACACCATGGATGAACGGCAGCCGGTTCGCCACACGTTCGGCAAGCAGGAACGGCTCACCGGCCGCGACCGCGTGAAGCTGGTGGCCACCACCGGCAAAACGGTGAAGCTCTTTCCCTTCCGCCTCAGCGGCTTGTTCATGCCGCTGGACACCAAGGCAGCGGCGCAAGTGGCCTTTGCCGTGCCCAAGCGCCACGTAAAGCTTGCCGTGGACCGCAACCGGGTGCGGCGCCACATGCGCGAGGCCTACCGGCTGAACAAGCATCGCTGGCATGCGCAGTTGGAAGGGCGCCAATGTGCCTGGCTGTTGATCTTTCAAGGCCCGGGGCCGTTGCCGTGGAGCGAGGCATCCGGGAAAATAACCCGCATTTTCGACCGTTGGACCCAAGAGCATGCAGGCGTTGATCGCTAAACTGTTCATCGCGCTCATCCGCATGTACCAAGGAACGATCTCCCCCTTGCTGCCGGGTTCCTGCCGCTACACGCCCACCTGCTCGGAGTACGG
>JAFDZG010000151.1 GCA_018267065.1 Bacteroidota bacterium | reverse complement strand
TCTTGCCGATCACCGCCCAGCGGTTTCCACCCACCGGGAGTGCCTGCTCCAATCCGATTTCCTCACTGCGCTGATCGGCCCGTTCCCAAAGCTGGGCTTGCGCTTGGAATGAGACCAAAATGAGCAAGGCAAGCAGAATGATGCGCATGGTTACGTGACCGGGGTTTTCATCGGCCTAGTGAATAGACACGCAAAAGATACGAAGCGCTGCCTGTGCCACGCGTCGGGGCATGTAGCTCAGGTGGACTGGGTGGACCGGGCGTGCCCGGTCCACCCAGTCCACCTTTAGAGCCTTGCAACAGGCCCTAAAACCCAGCGGCCCTACAAAGCTTCAGGCCGCCACCCCTGCCATCGCCTTTTTCACCGCCCCTTCCACCTTGTCCAAGAAGGTGTTAAGTTCCGCCTCCGTCCAAGTAATCCGGATGTTGAAGCTGATGAGCCTGCTGAGCACGGCGTCGCTCTTGGGGAACTTCAAGGTCTTCAGATCTTGCGGCAGGCCAAGCTCGTGGGCCACGGTGCGGAAGGGCATCTTGAGTTCCTTCAGCTGGTTCCATTGCTTGATGTAGTGGTACATGTTGTCGTACCAGTATGCGCCGCCCACGCCGGCCTCGATCATCGCCTTGTTCGCGGCACGCGCCACGGCTTCGCTGGGGAAGAACAGGTGGAAGAAGGTGGCACTGTCGCCGGCATCATCGCACTGCTTGCGGAAAGTGAGGCCGGGGATCTTCGCCATGCGAGCCTGGATGATGGCCTTGTGCTTGCGCTGTTGGCTGAGGATATATGGCAGCTTGCGCGCCTGCGCCAGGCCGATGGCGGCGTTGATCTCGCCCATGCGGTAGTTGGTGCCCAGGATATAATGCGGTTCCATGCCGCGGTTGTCGCCCTCGTGGCTGTGGCCGTGGTCGCTGAAGTGCTCGGCGGTGGTGTAGAGCTGGTCGTCGTTGGTGATCACCACACCGCCTTCGCCGCAGGTGTTGATCTTGAAGAAGTCGAAGCTGAAGCTGCCCATCTTGCCGTACAGCCCGAGGTGCTTGCCTTTGTAGGTGGCACCGAGCGCTTGGGCAGTGTCCTCGATCAGCATCACGTTCTTCTCCTTGCACACGGCCAGGATGCCGTCGAGGTCGGCGGCGGCGCCGCACATGTGTACGAGCAGCACGGCCTTGGTCTTTGGGGTGATGGCGTTGCGGATGCCCTCGGCGCTGAGGCAAAGGGTCTCGTCGATCTCTGCGAACACGGGGATGGCCCCGGCCAGCAATACACTTTCGATGGTGGCGATGAAGGTGAAGGGTGGAACGATCACGTGATCGCCATAGCCCACACCGCATGCGGCAAGCATGGTGCTCACCGCTGTGCTGCCGCTGCTGACGCCCAGGGCGTGCTTAGCCCCCGTGAACTTCGCTATCTCCGCCTCGAAGTCCTTCGCCTTCCAATGGCCCTTGCGCTGGGCATCGTGGTTGTAACGGAAGAGCACGCCCGTCTCCAGGACGTCCATCACTTCCTTGCATTCCTCCTTGCCAAAAAGTTCAGTGCCGGGCATGTGGTGTGTGAATTGAACTGCAAAAATAGGATCCATTCACCGCCACGGCGCTTCGAACGCCAAGTCGCCGCCAAGGCATTTCAAATACGTGGCGAAACCGTTGCGCTCGTAGCGCCGTGGCGGTGAACCTATCCGGTCCATCTTTGAGGCATGCTTCGGGTCCTGCTTGCGCTCACGTTCACCCCTTCCCTGCTCAGCGCCCAGGTGGACCTCCCCGTGTTCGGAAACCAGCACGTGATCAACGGCTACACGAAGGACCTCGCGGGCGAGGTGATCCCCTATTTCAGCGTCTATCCGGAATACGCCACGGACGCGCTGCTCACCCGCTGCACCGACGGGAAGAAGGCCATCGCCTGGGAAACGGCCAGTGTCCCGAACTACCTGCAACGCGAGAACATCCCCTACTACTACTTCAGCTGGATCGCGGCGCACAGCAGCGGAACCAGCTCCGGC
This sequence comes from Bacteroidota bacterium, assembly GCA_018267065.1. Lineage (GTDB taxonomy): Bacteria > Bacteroidota > Bacteroidia > Flavobacteriales_F > PHOS-HE28 > PHOS-HE28. The sequence continues at coordinate 3,398 of JAFDZG010000151.1, read as the reverse complement.
GACCGCCTGTTCGACCTCTTCATCAACGACAGCCTCGCGCTCACCTTCACCACACACCACACGGCAATGCCGTCATCCTGGTCGGCCAGCGCAGCGGATAGCACCAAGCTGGTGTTCGAGTTCGTGAAGACGGACCGCCACGGCGATGCGCACGGCTTCGCACACCTGCGGGTGCCGCGGAAATACATCACGCCCGGAAAGCCGTTGCGCTTGAAGGTGGTGGGGCGCGCGCAGCAGAGCCCCGATTGGTACATGACCTTCCGCTATGGCTTTGAGGAGAAGGTGGAAGTGGAAGCATTGCCTTTCCTCCTGAAGGATCCAATAAAGCCGCAACGACCGGTCCTGTTCACCGTGATGCACTTCGGCGCGCCGGAACCGATGACCTTCGAACTGCAAGGTGGCAAGTCACAGCGTGCCATTGTGCGGAACGGCATGCAGACGTTTGAATTCCCGATCCATGCAAAGCAGCTTGGGCCCACACGGATCAATGTCCGAACGGGCCGGCGAATGATGTTGGATACGACCCTCAGCATTCAACCGATCGTTTCGCGCGACGTCTACCTCGTCCATCACTCCCACAACGACATCGGCTACTCGGCCCTGCAGAACGAAGTGGAGCAGATCCAGAACAAGAACATCTACGACGCGCTGGACCTGATCGACCGCACGAATGACTATCCGCCCCACAGCCGCTTCAAGTGGAACATCGAGAGCCTGTGGGCCGTGGAGAATTTCCTCGGGCAGTGCAGTGAACAGGACAAGCAGCGCTTCATCGCAGCGGTTAAGAACGGCAGCATTGCACTCAGCGCGAACTATGCGAACGTACTGACAGGCCTCTGCACGCCGGAGGAGATGGACTGGGTCGTGGAGTACGCCGATTCGCTTCGGAAATGGTACGACCTGCCGATCAACACCGCCATGCAGACGGACATCCCAGGCATGAGCTGGAGCATGGTGGACGCCTACGCCGCCAACGGCATCCGCTATCTGAGCCAAGGACCGAACTACATCCCGGGGTTGCCAAGCGGCGGCGACCGCATCGGCAGCACATTGCGCGAGCAGGGCGACAAGCCCTACTGGTGGAAGGGCACCACCGGGCGGGACAGCATCCTGGTGTGGACGGCCGGACTCGGCTACAGCAGCTGGCACGGCTTCACGCCCGGCGCGATCCGGGAGCGGGGCACGCGGAAGATCGCGGCCTCCATGGATTCGCTCACCGCCCGGGGCTATCCCTACTCCATGGTGCAGTGGCGCTACAACATCGTGAGCGACAACGGCCCTGTTGACAGCACCATCAGCGATTTCGTGCGCGATTGGAACGAACGCTACAGTTCGCCGCACCTGATCCTCGCCAACGTGAACGACATGATGCAACGCTTCGAAGAGAAGTACGGCATGAAGATCCCCACGTGGAGCGGCGACTTCACGCCCTATTGGGCCGATGGCGCGTACAGCACGGCGAAGGAGGAAGGCGAAGTGCGCATGCTCAGCGCGCGGCTTTCCAACCTGATCGATGCGGCGAAGGTCCTGAAGAAGCCCATCGACCCGCACCTGCTCTACCGCGCCCAGCGCAGCATTGTGATGTGGCACGAGCATACCTGGGGCGCGTGGAACAGCATCAGCGATCCGGACGATCCGGAGGTGATCGCGCAGTGGACGTACAAGAAGGCGTTCGCGGATAGCGCGGAATGGTATGTTGAGGCGATCGAAGTGAAACTCGGCAAGGCAGCCACGCCCCCGAAGGAAGGCGACGAGACAACCATCGTCGATCCCATAGTTCCGAACTACAAGACCGACCGCGGGTCGTGGAGAAGCTTGAACGGGCTCTCGTCCGATCCAGCTACTTGGAAAATGAAAGGCGCTTTGGCTGAATGGTGGGCACGGCGTGGCACTAACTCTGTCCAATATCATCGTCCCAACCTTATGGAAAATCATCCCAACGCACGATTCAGCCGTTGCTCAACCTTGGATATGGAAGGCACGGATAGCGTGGTGACCTGTCAGCAATTGATCCCGAGCCGAACGACACACATCACGACCACCATCTACAAGCGAAAAATCCGCGACAAGGAATCCCTCCACCTCGCCTTCCCTTTCAACATCCCCAACGCCACCGTCCGCATCGGCATCAGCGATACCTGCGTGACGCCCGAGAGCGGCCGCATCCCCGGCAGCAACAACGATTTTTTCTGCGTGCAGCGCTGGATCGACGTGAGCAACGACAGCATGGGCGTCACCGTGGTCTGCCCGCAAGGCGCCCTGTGGGAAGTGGGCGAAATGGTGGACGAGCGCAAGACGGTCCCCGGATCGGGCAAGGACCCGCAGCACTACAAGGCCTGGAAGTCCGAGGCGCATTCCAGCTCCACCATCTACCTCTATGCACTGAACAACTACTGGCACACCAATTTCAAGGCCGACCAGGAAGGACCGGTCACCTTCGACATTTACCTGAGGAAGCACGGACCGTTCAACTTGGAGGAGGCGCGGCGCTTCGGGCTGGAGATGACGCGGCCATTGATCACATGGAGGCGGTGACGGTCGGCGGTATCCGCAGCCCATCCCTGACGAAGATCAGGAACCCCGCCGCGAACAAAGCCGGAAGTCGCGCTGTTCCACGATCGGTCAAGGGACCAAACCGGCACACCGCGTGCCGGAGCAACATCAACCAAATACCGATCAACACATCATGGAACGCACTGCAAAGGCCCAATGGAAAGGCACCATCAAGGAAGGCAAAGGCAACATCAACGCCCCCAGCGGCGTGTTGAGCAACAGCCCCTACTCCTACCTCACCCGTTTTGAGAACACCCCCGGCACCAATCCCGAGGAACTGATCGGCGCGGCGCATGCAGGCTGCTTCGCCATGATGACCTCGCTGCTCCTCACCCAGGCAGGCCACAAACCGGAACAACTGGACACCGAGGCCAAGGTGGTGCTCGGCGAAGTGAACGGCCTGCCCACGATCACGGACATCCACCTGAAGATCAACGGCAAGGTGCCCGGCATCAACGCGGCTACCTTCCGGAAGATCGCCACGGAGGCCAAGGAGAAGTGCCCGGTGAGCCGCTTGGTCACAGGTGCCAAGACCAGCTTGGAAGTTTCCTTCGCGGAGGAAAGGGTGACCGCCTGAGCGCCTGCCGATAAACACCATGGAAGCCCCGGTTGCCGGGGCTTCCTGCTTTTCAACCCCCTACCTTCACGCCGCAGACCAGTTCCCATGAAGAAGCGCCCAACCGGCGGCATGGTGTACAGCACCGACCCGAATGCCCAGCTCCGTTCCTTCGGCGATCGCGAGCCCGCCACACTGCCTCCGCCACAACAGGACCTGCGCATCCACCTGGACCGCTTGAAAGGCAACAAGGTGGTGACGCGGATCGTCGGTTTCGTAGGCAAGGAGG
>JAFDZG010000150.1 GCA_018267065.1 Bacteroidota bacterium | reverse complement strand
TGTGCTTCACCGAACAGCCGCTCCAAGGTCTCCGGGTTGTCCACGAGCATGTTGCCCGTGCTGCTGCCGAGGAAGGCCTTCAGGCCGCAGACCGTGCGCGGGTCGGTGCGCAGCACTTCATCCACATTGGTGTTGCTGGCACCCATGTAGAAGGAGTAGTTGGCCACGCTGCTGGCCGCGCCCAGCGCGTACTTCGCTTCCAGCAGTTCCTGCGTAAGCGTCTGCGGCACCGTGTTGGGCATCTCCATGAAGGTGGTGATGCCACCGGCCACCGCCGCGGCTGAACCGTGCGCGATGTCTTCTTTGTGCGTGAGGCCCGGTTCGCGGAAATGCACCTGGTCGTCGATGGCGCCGGGCAGCAGGTGCTTGTCTTGCGCGTCGAACTCCTGCACACCCTTCGCCTGGCCCATGCCCTCTGCGGCCACGCGCTCAATGAATCCGCCGCGCACCAGCACGTCCGCTTCCGTCACCGTGCCTTCATTCACCACGCGTGCGTTGCGGATCAGCCAGTTGTTCATCCTTCACTTGCGGGCCTGTGCGCCTGTTTGATGGTGAAGCGCATCTTGATCACGCCGAGGAAGGCTTCGCGGAAGATGTTGGCGCTCATCTTGCTCTTGCCCTTCACCCGGTCAATAAAGGTAATGGGTACCTCCTGGATGCGGAAACCGGCGAGCTTCACGCGGTACTTCATTTCGATCTGGAACGCATAGCCGATGAAGCGGATCTGGTCCAGCGGCAGGGCGCGGAGTGTGTCGGCGCGGTAGCACACGAAGCCCGCGGTGGTGTCATGCACGCCCAGTCCCAGCACGGCGCGCACGTACTGCGAGGCGCTCCAGCTGAGCAGGATGCGGTTCCAGGCCCAGTCGTTCACGCGGCCGCCCTTCACATAGCGCGAACCCACGCTCATGTCCGCACCGCCCTCGGCGCATGCGGCGTAGAGCCGCAACAGGTCGTCCGGGTTGTGGCTGAAGTCGGCGTCCATCTCGAAGATGAAGCCGTAACCGCGTTCCAGCGCCCAGCGGAATCCCGCGATGTATGCGGTGCCCAAGCCGAGCTTGCCCTTTCGTTCCAGCAAATGAACGCGCCCGTTTGCACCGGTCTGTACTTCCCGCACAATGGCGGCGGTTCCGTCGGGCGATCCATCATCCACCACCAGCACGTGGAACTCCGGCTGCAGGCCGAGCACATGCGCGAGCATGTCGCGGATGTTCTCCTTTTCGTTGTAGGTGGGAATGATGACCAACCGCTCGCTCATGGGCCTTGGGGCGGGCAAAGGTGGAGGAAAAACCGGTTCCGCGCCCATCTATCGGACCAACGTAACGTGGCCGATATGCTCAAAGCGCGTTTGGGAGGTAATGTCCTGTGCGGTCAATTTCCACACATAAACCCCAATGGGAACGGGTTTGCCATTGCTGTAATTACCATCCCAAGCGCCTTCCCGGTCTTCCGTGGAGAAAACCTCCTTGCCCCAGCGGTCCACGATGATGAAGTGATAATCATTCGGGTCCAGTCCGATGGAAACCGGTGCGAAGGTGTCGTTGATGCCATCGCCGTCCGGGCTGAAGGCATTGGGGGCAAAAACGGAGGCATGGGCCGGCACCAGCAGGTCCATGCAGGCCGTGTCCGTGCAAGTCGGCGTTGCATATGCCACTAAGCAAACCGGATAAATTTCCTCCACCTCATAGGGGAAGGTGAATTGCGGGTCCACCGTGGTGGAGGTCCCAAGCCCGCCAAAATCCCACAGGAAGGAATTGGCGCCGGTGCTCGTGTTGTCAAAGGCGGCAGTGGGCCGCAAGGTGCTGATGATATCACCCACGATAGTAAACGAAGCAGTTGGCTGTTCCGCCACCACCACTTGCTGATCCACGTTGAATGACGCCCCGCAGCCGTTGCCGGGATCCAAGGCGAGCTGAACATTGTACATGCCGGGTTGCTCGTAAATGATGGTCATGGGGCCGGGACCCACGGAATCCACGCCATTCCCGAAATCCCAATGGCAGACGGCATTTCCGCTGTACCCGCTGAAGAACGTAACGGCGACCGGCACACAGCCGGGATCCATGGTGAACGAAGGCGTTGCCACGGGCAACGGGATCACCACGACATCCACTTGCGCGCTTACCTGCGGGCAGGGAACAGGTGCCGTTACAGTGTACACATACGTGCCGCCAGGGGTGTTCGCGGGGTTGAACATGCCGCCGCTGCCAACCGGGACAGGCCCGGACCAAACCCCGCCGGGATCGGGGGTTCCGCCCAACAGGTCCATCAAGGGGAACGGATCGCCGGATGCGCACAACGTGGTATCGCCGGAGGTGCCGGCATTGGCGGCTTGCGCCACGGTCATTTCTAAATTCGAGGAATCCTGCGGGCAGCTTGCCACTGCAGGCAGGTGGTACAGGTAGGTCCCCGGCACTGATGTTGCCGGATCGAAGATCGCCACAACGGTATTCCCGCCCGGACCGGTCCAATGGCCACCGGGATCCGGGGTCCCACCGAGCAGGTTGAACATGTTCACGTTGGCGGAGGAACTGCACAGCGCCGCTGAAGAATCCGCTCCTGCATCCGGTGCCTGGGTCACGGTGACCGCTATCGATGCGCTGTCCGCCGGGCATGGCACAGGGCCTTGAACCGTGTATGTGTACACGCCGGAAGCAGCAGTAGCGGGATTGAGCAATCCAGGGACGGGGACGTGGCCGGGAGCAAGCGTCCATGTTCCGCCAACATTGGGATTGCC
>JAFDZG010000014.1 GCA_018267065.1 Bacteroidota bacterium | reverse complement strand
GGAACGGCAACCATCGGCACGGCCTGCGATGATGGCAATGCCAGCACCGGGAACGACGTGTACGATGCGAACTGCAACTGCGTGGGACAACTGATCGATTGCCTCGGCGTAGCAGGCGGTACGGCTACCATTGGCACAGCCTGCGATGATGGCAATGCCAACACCGGGAACGACGTGTACGATGCGAACTGCAACTGCGTGGGCCAACTGATCGATTGCCTCGGCGTGGCAGGCGGCAGCGCTCTGCCTGGATCAACCTGCAATGACGGTGATGTGAATACCACCAATGACGTCTATGATGCCAACTGCGTATGCGCAGGAACACCCATCGGTGGCCCGTGCACCGGCAACCAAGTGGTGGTGAACATGACCACGGACGCCAATCCCTCCGACCTCAGTTGGGAGATCCGCGATGGCGGTGGAGCAGTGGTCGCCTCCGGAGCACCTGCATTGCCCAACAGTTTGAACTCGGTGATTGCCTGCCTGGGCAACGCACCGGTGTCCACTTGCTACACGCTGAACCTGCATGACAGCTTCGGTGACGGCATCACCAATGGCGGTTGGGAACTGCGCACCACGGGCGGCAAGCTCCTGCTCCGCGATGATTTCGCCGCCGGAAGTGAGTCTCCTGAAATCCCCACCGCCGCGGCCGGCTATGGCAGCGGTCACAGCTTCTGCCTACCTGAAGGACCTGCCAACATAGCCTCATACGAGTGCGGCATCTTCACCAACGACCTGCTCGACGATGTGTATTGCAACAAGGTGACCGGCGCCACGCAATACCAGTTTGAGTTCAGCAACCCGGATGCAGGCTTTATCCGCCGCATTACGCGCAGCACCAACTACGTGTACTTCTGGAACATTGTAAGCAGTCCGCTGGTGCCTGGCGTGCATTACTTCGCCCGGGTGCGCACCAATGTGGCAGGTGCTATCACCGATGCACACTGGGGAAGCGGTTGCGACTTGGGCTTGGGCGTGCAGGAAGTGGTGACATGCTCACAACTGATCATGGCACCGAGCTATGGACACTCCTGCGACGAGACCCGTGCGTTCAACCCCAGCACCAACAACAGCTTCATATATGCCAAGCCGGTAGTGGGCGGTACGGAGTACCAGTTCCATATCTACAACACCACGGAGAACTACGATCAGACCTTCACGCGCAGCACGTACATCCTGCAATTGAAATGGAACAGCAGCGTGGCGCCTCCCCTGCTTAACGGATCAACCTACAACGTGGAGATCAACGTGAAGGTGAACGGCCTTTACTCCGGCTTCTGCCCCAGCACATGCACCATCACCATCAACAATGGAGGCGGCGGCAATGCCGTGGCGAGCATGGAACCGATCAGCAAGGCTGAAACCTCCCTTTGGCCCAATCCCGTGCGCGACGGCCAGGTGAACCTGAGCATCGGCGGCCTGAAAGACGCTGACCAACGCATCACCGTGGACGTGCAGGACATCTATGGCAAGCAGGTGTTTACCCGGGGGTACGACAACACCGGTGCAAGCTTCAGCACCGTGCTTCAACTGTCCGGTGACCTTGCCAGCGGCGTGTACATGGTGAACATCACCGTGAATGGACAACGTACGGTCCAGCGCTTGAGCATCATCAAATAAGGACCGGGCAACATGCCCAGAGCGCAAGCCCTCCGGAAACGGGGGGTTTGTTCTTTCTGGAACCTTCACGCACAAAAGCCCGATCGGACACCCGGCCGAAAAATCCCCATTAGTGGGTATTGCCACAACCCTTGCCGCCGAATTGCTTCGCATCGTGGATCGGCTGGACCGCTTCCGTTGGCCGGGAAGGAGCACCTGTCCAACATCAACAGGTTGTCGGAAAAGCCACCACCCAGTGGGAGTGCGGCATTAGGCAATGGGCGCGCTACCTGCGAAGGCCCCTTCGGCAACGAAGGGGTCTTTCGTTGTCCGGATGTCCGGCTTCCCTCCCCCATCACTTTCTTTGGGCTCCCATGGGTGCTTTAGGCTACTTCCTGGCCCTTCCCTTCATCTACGGCATTTCGTTTCTGCCCTTTCCCCTTTTGTATTTCCTGAGCGACGCCATGGAATCGCTGCTTTTCGGGCTGTTTGGCTACCGGCTGAAGGTGGTTCGGGAAAATCTCCGAAACAGCTTCCCGGAAAAGAACGTGGAAGAGTTGAAACAGATTGAACGGGAATTCCGGCGCTGGTTCTGCGACCTGGTGCTCGAAACGATCAAAACGCTCACCATATCACCGCAGGAGGTGGATCGGCGTATTTCAGTTCAAGGCACGGATATCCTGAAGCATTACCACGATGCCGGCACCAGCGTGATCCTGGTGATGGGGCATTGGGGGAATTGGGAACTTGGCGGTGCGCGCTTCAGCCAATTGCCCTACCACAAGCTTAACGTGATCTATCATCCCTTGGAGAACCGGTACTTTGAACGGTTGATCATTCGCATGCGCACCCGGCTGGGCAATGGATTGTACCCGATGAATGACACCGTGCGGTGCATGTTGCGCGACCGCAATGAACTGACCGCAACAGCATTCATCGCTGATCAAACCCCTTCACCGGGACATGCCTATTGGACCACTTTCCTCAACCAGGCCACGCCGGTGTTTTGGGGCACCGAGTCCATTGCCCGCAAAATGGACCGCCCCGTGATCTACTTAGGCATTGACAGGCCCCGGCGCGGATACTACACCATGCGGTTTGAACTGCTTGAACCCAAGCCCGCACAAACAGCGGAGGGTGAGATCAGTGAGCGCCACACCAAACGTCTGGAAGCGGACATCCGCAATAGGCCGGCCATCTGGCTATGGACCCACCGCCGTTGGAAGCATCTTCCCCCCGGTGATATCCGGCAGCACGGAACATAACTTTGCGCCCACAATGCTTCAAGGAAGAGACCTCATTTTGGCCACCAGGGCTTACGCCAAGGAATACCGCGGCCGCAGCTGGTGGCATCTCATCATCACCTTGGTGGTGCTGGCGGCCGGATATACCGGTGTATTCCTGCCCACGCCGTTCTGGGCAAAGGTGGCTTGCACCCTGCTCGTAGCCCTTACCCTGGGGCGCATGTTCGTGATCTACCACGATTTCCTGCACCAAAGCATCCTGCAAAATTCCAAGACGGCAAAAGGCATCTTCACCGTGTTCGGCTGGTACATGCTGGCCCCCGTAAGCATCTGGGAACGCAGCCACAACTACCACCACGCGCACAACTGCAAGCTGTACACCAGCAGCATCGGCTCATTTCCCGTGGTAACCAAGGAAAAATTCCTCTCTTCCCCCTGGGGTGAACGCACGGCCTACCTCTTTGTCCGCCATCCGATAACCATCGGGCTGGGCTACATTTTCATGTTCATCTACGGCATGTGCATCCGCTCGTTCATCAGCAACACGGGCAAGCACTGGGACAGCATCGTGGCATTGGTGTTCCACGCAGCCATTGGCACGGGTATTTTCCTATTGGCGGGTTGGCCCGGCCTGATCCTGGGCTTCTTCATCCCGTTCTTCATCAGCTTGGGCCTTGGCTCCTATCTTTTTTATGCCCAGCACAATTTCCCCGGGGTGCAATTTGCCGACAAGGATGGATGGACCTATCATGATGCCGCGCTCAGCAGCAGCAGCCACATGCGCATGAGCCCGGTGATGCGTTGGTTCCTGGCCAACATTGGCTACCATCACATCCACCACCTCAACCCGCGCATTCCTTTCTACCGGTTACCGGAGGTTTACAAGGCCATCCCTGAACTGCAATTGGCCAAGAAGACCAGCCTGCTCCCCTGGGACGTGGTCAAATGCCTGCGTTTGAAGGTTTGGGACGCAGCGCAGCAAAAAATGGTGGGCAGAAGGGAGATCTACGCCTGAAAAAGTGCATGCCATTTCCATGCGGCACGCTTCCTTGAGGCCATCTCGAAAATGCTTATGGAAGCGAGCGAGGCGTTTTTCGCGACCAGGCGAGGCATGAAAACCAAGCATAGCCGGATGCTCCGTGGGGCTTTTCACAACGAAGCACGGGCTCCAAAGACCCTCGCGTAGCCCGAAGGTTATTTTCGGGATAGCCCGAGGGTGGCCCGAAGTACCTCGAACCTGCCTTCCGGCAGGCAGGCGGATGGCACGCGAAGCAATCGTTCGCTCAGACAAGGCGCAGCGCAGGGAGGATACTGGGACGAAGTATCCGACTGAGGTGCAACGCTGCATGAGCGAACGAGGGCGAGCATCCAAAAGAACCTTCACCATCGATCGTGCCGCCGGAGCGAGGTTCCTCGAACCACCCTCTAATCAGGTGTTCGCCCCGGCCGGGCGCGCGTAAAACTTGTTTCGGCCAAGACCGGCCTTCCCCATGAAAGCCATGGAAAAGCAGGACAAGTGGTGTTGATCACACATAAACGGGCAGAACCGGATCGCACGCGCCTTTAGCTTTGGTGCCGTGCCAAACACCAGCGATAGGCACGTGGACATGCTTGCAGTTGAAAACATCGTAAAGCGCTACGGGGACCACTTGGCCTTGGACGGCGTAAGCATCACGGTTCCTCCCGGAAAGGTCTTCGGCCTACTTGGCCCCAATGGCGCCGGCAAAACCACGTTGATCCGCATCATTACCCGGATTACAGCGCCGGACAGCGGCAGGGTAATGCTGAACGAAAAGCCCATGACCGACGATGATGTGGTGCAGATGGGCTACCTCCCGGAGGAAAGGGGCCTGTACAAGAAAATGAAGGTGGGCGAGCAAGCCTTGTACCTGGCGCAGCTCAAGGGCATGGGGAAGCAGGAGGCCACCAAGCGCCTCAAGGAATGGTTTGAGCGCTGGGAAATGGGCAGCTGGTGGAACAAAAAGGTGGAAGAGCTCAGCAAGGGCATGGCCCAGAAGGTGCAGTTCGTCACCACTGTTCTCCACCGGCCGAAGCTGCTGATCTTGGATGAGCCGTTCAGCGGTTTTGACCCCATCAATGCGGACCTGATCCGCACGGAGATCCTGCGCCTGCGGGACGAGGGCGTTACCGTGATGCTGAGCACCCACAACATGGGCAGCGTGGAGGAGCTGTGCGAGCACATCGCGCTGATCGACCACAGCCATGTGGTGCTCAACGGCAGCGTGAAAGAGGTGCGCAAGCGTTTCAGCGACTGCACCTACGCAGTGGAGTTCAAGGGTTCGCACGTGGCATTCGCCGATGCCTTGGCCTATCACGGTGAGCTATTGGACCACGTGGAAGAGGATGGAAACTGCACCGCCCGGGTAAGGCTGCTGCACGGCTCCACGCTGAACCAGGTGCTCGCGGCCACCTTGCCCTCCGTGCAGATCCTTGGCGTGCGCGAGGAGGTGCCCGGCATGCACGACATATTCATCCGTGCAGTGGGCGAAAACACGCCCGCAACCGTGCCGGCCGGATTCACCGAGTAAAACAACCGTTGCGGAAAAGCCTGAACACAATTCCAAATGGGCAAGATCAAACTCATCATCTGGCGGGAATTCATCACCCGGGTGCGCAAGCCCAGCTTCCTCATCATGACCATCCTCGGCCCCTTGCTGCTGATCGGCGGCATCTCCTTGGTGGTCTATCTGGGCATGCAGGAAACCGGCATCCAGAACGTGGTGGTGATCGACAAGGCACACTTGCTCACCAACAAACTGCACCCTTCGGACGACATCAAGTTCTACTACGAGCCTGATGACATCTCCGATTCGGTGTTCAAGGCCAGTCCGTACACCACCATGGTGGAAGTGAACCCATTGATCCTGGAGAACAACACGATCCAGGTATTTTACAAGGACCTGCCCAGCCTCTCGGTGCAGAACTACATCTCGCGCGAGATCGAAAAAGTGATCGAGGCTGAAAAGCTGCGCGTGAACCACGTGGACCCCGCTACCTACCAACGGATCAAGACCGCGCTGAAGGTGCAGCTTTTTGACATAGACAAAGCCGGCAAGCGCAGCTATGACCAGGCCAAGGCAGGCATCGGCTTTGCGTTCGGCTACCTTATTTTCATTTTCATTTTCCTGTATGGCGTGCAGGTGATGCGCGGGGTGATGGAAGAAAAGCAGAACCGCGTGGTGGAAGTGCTTGTCAGCTCCGTGAAGCCGTTCCAGCTGATGATGGGCAAGATCGTGGGCATCGCCATGGTGGGCCTCACCCAGTTCCTGCTCTGGATCGCCTTGTCGGTGGTACTGGGCACCATTGGCCTTTCCTTTGCTAAGGACAAGATCAGTGCCTCTGCGCTGCAGGAAGCCGGCCCACAGGTTACCACCCAGCTGAAGGCCCAACTGGAGCAGTCCGGCGCCTCGGGGGACCAAGAGAACCCCAACGAGGAATTGGGCGTGATGTTGGACATTCTCCATGAACTGCCCATCGCTGCCATCCTTGGGCTCTTCCTCTTTTATTTCCTGTGCGGATACCTGTTGTACAGCTCGCTTTTTGCGGCCGTGGGCTCTGCCGTGGACGCTGAAACGGACACGCAGCAATTCATGCTTCCCATCACCATACCGCTGATGCTCGGCTTGTTCATCGCCCAAACTGCGGTTTACAATCCGGACGGCCCCGCCGTGTTCTGGTTTTCCATCATCCCGTTCACCTCACCGGTGGTGATGATGGTGCGCATCGCCACCGGTAATGCCTTTGACCATCTGGGCGAGCTTTTCCTGAGCATGGGCCTGCTCATTGCCACGTTCCTGTTCGCCACCTGGTTCGCAGGCCGGATCTACCGCACCGGCATTCTGATGTACGGCAAGAAGGTCACTTGGAAGGAATTGGGCAAGTGGTTGTTCTACAAGGGATGAAAAACCAAGGCTGAAAAAAGGGCAAGGGGCAGGCAACTTCCCCGGGAGCCCAACGGCACCTAACTTCGGGCATGCGCATTGCCGTCATCGACCTTGGCACGAACACGTTCAAGCTGTTGGTGGCCGAACGGCCGGAAGGAGTTTCCACCGGCCTGCACATTCTGCACACAGAGGAAGTTGGCGTATTCCTGGGACGCGGCGGCGTGGAGCACGGCATGCTCACCGGCGATGCCATGGCCCGCGGCATGGACGTGCTGCATGCGTTGGTGGGAAAGGCCCGGGAAATGGGCGCTGACCGCGTGGGTGCGTTCGGCACCTCCGCCTTGCGCAATGCCCTCAATGCAGATGCATTCACCGTACGCGTGAAAGAGTTGCTTGGCTTGGAGGTGCAGATCATTCCCGGGGAAGAGGAGGCGGGCCTGATCCTGGAGGGCGTGCGCCAAGCAGTGCCTTTCGGCAACAAGCCCATGCTGGTGATGGACATCGGCGGAGGCAGCACCGAGTTCATTTTGGCCACCGGCAAGGCACTGATGTGGAAGCACAGTTTTGAGCTTGGCACTACGCGCCTGGTGGAGCGCTTCCCTGCCATCGATCCCATGGACATGGCCACGCAACTGCGCATGGCGGAACACATCGATGCCCAATTGGAGATGTTGTGGCCCATCATGGAGCGCCATTGGCCAAGCGCGCTTGTGGGGTCCGCAGGCTCCTTTGACACCGTTGCGGCCATGATCGCCATGGAGCGCGGCACACCGTTGGATGCGGAGGACGTGACCCTGGTTTTCGGCAACACGGAATTTGATGCGCTCAAGGACAAGATCCTGCCGATGGCCAAGGCGCAGCGGGAACAACTGCCCGGGCTTCCGGAGCACCGCACGGACACCATCATCCCGGCACTGATGCTCATTGAGCGCGTGCTGCTGCACGGCATCGAAGAGCTGCGCTGGAGCAGGTATTCGCTCAAGGAAGGAGCTGCAGCGCGCATGTTGAACATGAAAAG
>JAFDZG010000149.1 GCA_018267065.1 Bacteroidota bacterium | reverse complement strand
TGCGCAGGCGCTCAACCTCGCAGGTGGACCGCACGGGCATCCTGGGCGCCTTGCGGGAGGCCAACGACCCCGCGCACATCGAACGCGACCTCGGCAACTACCTCATCGGCCTCTTCAAGTACGAGGCGGTGCCGGGCGATTTCACCGGTGTGGATTTCGAGAGCGGCCGCTGGTTCAACCGCAACCTGCGCATCTTCCGCAACATCCAGCGCATCCCCGTCACGCCCGAGGACAAGATCCTGGTGATCTACGGGGCGGGGCACCTCAACGTGCTCAACATGCTCTTCCGAAGTTCGCCGGAATACCGGTTCATGGGAGCGGTAGAATTGTTGCGGTGAACGGAAGGCCACAACCTGGTCCATGAACAGCCGGTCTGGTGGCCAGCATCATCGCGCAGGTCCAGGGAAACCCAGGCTGAGGCGCATGAGCAGCAGTTGCCTGCATTCCCGAATAGCATGAAGACGCACCGTACACCAATTCACAGCCCCTCCACCACCCGCTTCAGCTTGTCCCGCACTTCACCGGCAATGGCGCCGAGCCCTTCGTTCTTCACCGCCATCATGCTGGCCACGGGGTCCACGGCACTGACTTCCACTTGGCCGGGGGCATGCTCCTGAACGATCACGTTGCAGGGCAGCATGGTGCCGATGTGCGGCTCGGCGGTCACAGCCTGGTGCGCAAAGGGCGGATTACATGCCCCGAGGATCTTGTACTTGCGGAACTCCACGCCCAGCTTGTTCTTCAGCGCGGCCTGCATGTCGATCTCGGTGAGGATGCCGAAGCCTTCCTGCTTGAGCGCCTCGGTGACCTTGGCGATGGCGGCATTAAAATCGGCGGAAAGTGTCTTGGAGAAATGGTAGCTCATGCACCAAAGGTCGGGCATTGGCCATGCCGATTGCGTGAGTTTGGTCACCATGAGCGGATAGCATTCCAGTGGCCAAGCCGGGAGGGACCAGGACGAATGATGGTGAAAAAAATGTTCCTAACGCTTGATACGAACGACGGCCTGCGAACAACCCAGCGCGTAATGGTGCGTTGAAGGGAAACCACAACGGTACCTTCGCCCCATGACGCCGCCCAAAAGCGACCGATCGCACATTGACCTCAGTTTCCTCAGCGGGCCGCGCTCGCGCTGGAAGGAATTCGGTACGCTTCTACGGATCGCCCAGCAGTTCTTCTACGGTTTCCGGAAACTGCACTTCGTGGGGCCGTGCGTCACCTTCTTCGGAAGTGCCCGCTACAATGAAGGCCATGAGTACTATGAAGCCACCCGCTCCATCGCGCGGCGCGTGGGCCGCGTGGGCTTCACGGTAATGACCGGCGGCGGGCCCGGCCTGATGGAGGCCGCCAACCGCGGCGCGAAGGACGTGGGCGCCACCAGCGTGGGCTGCAACATCGTATTGCCGCATGAGCAAAACGCCAACCCGTACTTGGACGTTAGCCTGATGTTCGACCACTTCTTCGTGCGCAAGGTGCTGCTGCTGAAATACAGCATCTGCTTCGTGGTGATGCCCGGCGGGGCCGGTACGATGGACGAACTTTTTGAAACGGCCACCTTGATCCAGACCGGCAAGGTGAAGGGCTTTCCCATCATCCTTTACGGCAAGGACTTCTGGGCACCGGTGCTGGACCAGCTGAATTTGATGGTGGAAAAAGGTACCATCAGTCCGGGCGAAATGGATTTCATCCACACGGTGGACAGCGTGGAAGAGGCCACCGAAGTGCTGCAGGCGGAGCTGGTGAACATGTGGGAACAACGCAAGGGCAAGGGAGCCAACATTCCCGGTTGGTGGTTCCTGCACCAGCCGATCAAGGGAAAGACGTTCTTCCAGCGGAAGGAACGGGCCGAATAGGCGCATAACACAACCTTAACCCGTTCCAAAGACCGGGGCAACGACAGGTCGGGACTTTTGCGGCGCAAAAGAAACCTGACCGCATGCGATCATTACGCGCACTTCTACCCGCCTTCTTCATCCTCATTTCCGTTGCGGCCTCCGCCCAGCAGGGCACCATCTCCGGGGTGGTGACGGCCATGGAGCAGGGAAAGCGGGAGCCGCAGCCCTTCACCAGCGTGGCGATCAAGGGTACGGAGATCCGTGCCACCACCGACATGGACGGCCGGTTCAGCCTGGTCGCTCCGCCGGGCACATACATATTGGTGGCAAGTTTGGTGGGCCAGGCCAACATCGAACGGGAAGTCACCGTGGGCAAGGCCGCCACGGTGCATGTGGAACTGATCTTCGAAGCGGGCGGCGTTGAAATGGGATCGGTGGTGGTGGTGCGCGAGCGCCGCGTGGATACCGATGCGGCGGTGATGATGGCCGTGCGCAACAGCAACCAGCTGGCCAACGGGGTGGGGCGCGAACAGATCGCCAAGGGGCAGGACCGCACCGCCGCCGATGTGGTGAAGCGCGTGCCCGGCATCACTGTTCAAAACGACCGTTTTGTGGTGGTGCGCGGCCTGGCCGATCGTTACAACACGGTGCTTTTGAACGGCGTCACCGCGCCCAGCCTGGAGCCGGACCGGAAAGCGTTCAGCTTCGACCTGCTGCCCAGCGGTGTGCTGGACCGCATGATGGTGTACAAAAGCGGTGCTCCGGAACTGCCGGGCGAGTTTGCCGGAGGCATCATCGAGCTTTCCACCGTGAGCGTTCCGGCCAGGAACGAAGTGAAGGTGGGCTATGGCATGGGGATCAGGTCCGGGACAACCTTCCATGAAATGCAAACGGACCAAACAGGCCATACCGACTTTCTCGGCTTCGACGATGGATCGCGCAGCCTGCCGACTGATTTTCCCGCGCACCTGAACACCGTTTCCAACCCTGGCCAATTGGCCGCACTGGGCCGTGAGCTGCCCAACAATTGGAGCACTTCCCCCCACTTGGCCGGCCCCGACCAGCGCTTCAGCCTGCTCATCGCCCGTCGCTTCGGAAAGGAAACCGCCATGACCCGCTTCGGCACCATCACCTCCATCGAACTCTCCAACACCAGCGCCAGCTACACCGCCCAGCGGAACAACTTCAACGCATTCGACGGCGCCTCCGGGCAGAATGACACCATCTACCGGTACAACGACCGGGAAAATTTCCGCACCGCACGCATCGGTGTGATGCACAACTGGAGCGCGCTGATCGGCACGGGCACCAAACTGGAGTTCCGCAACCTGTTCAACCAAGTGGGCCAAAACCAGGCCACCATGCGCACCGGGCAGAACATGGAAGCCGGTTTCGACGAACACAACTTTGCGTTCCGGTATACGCAACGCACGCTATACAGCGGTCAGCTTCACGGCAGGCATGACCTGATGGAGGACCGCAGCCACCTGGACTGGACCCTGGGCTACGGGCTGGCCTTGGGCAAAGAACCCGACTACCGCCGCGTGCGCACCGTGCGCAACATCGGCGAGAACGATGCACCCTTCCAAGTGGTGATCGCACCCACCGCTTCCACCCTCGACGCCGGGCGCTTCTACAGCGACCTGGATGAAAGCTCCTGGACCGGCAAGTTGGGCCTTGCCCAGGACCTGGGGAAACCGGATGGCGACCTCACTGCCGTGGTAAGGCTGGGCGGCATGGCGGAACGAAAGGACCGCGATTTCAGCGCCCGCTGGATGAGCTTCCGCAAGGCCAACACAGCACAATTCGATCCGGCATTGGGCACCTTGCCGCTTGCGTCCATCTTCGACGCGGCCAACATCAACGCCACCAACGGGTTCAAGCTGGAGGAAGGCACCAACCCGAGCGATGCTTACACCGCTGCGAACACCCTGATCGCCGGCTACGCGGGCAGCACCGTGAAATGGGCGAAGCTGTTCGCCGTGAGCGGCGGGGTGCGCGTGGAGCACAACCGGCAGGAGCTGGACGGTGCCACTTACGGCGGCACGAAGGTCCGCGTGGACCAACCGCTGACGCACGTGCTGCCTTCCGTGAACGCCTCGTGGAACATCACGGAGAGATCCTTGGTGCGCGTGGCCTGGAGCAATTCGGTGAACCGCCCGGAATTCCGCGAGCTCGCACCGTTCTCCTTCTACGATTTCAGCAGCAACAACGTACTCTACGGGAACCCGGACCTCACCACCGCCACCATCACCAACCTGGATGCCCGCTGGGAAGTGTATCCCGCCCTGGGCGAAGTGTTTAACGTGGGCATCTTCTACAAGGCATTCACTGACCCCATCGAGATGTTCTTCGTGCCCGGCGCAGGTTCCGGCGGTACGCGCAACTTCACCTTCAGGAACGCGGAGGGTGCCACCAGCATTGGCGCCGAAGTGGAATTGCGCCGGTCCTTCGCCCCGTACACGCCCAACCGCGTGCTGGGACGCATGGGCTTGCTGTTCAATGGCACCTTGATCAACAGCTCGGTGACGCTGGGAGCACAGGCCGTGGGCCAGGAGAACGAACGCCCGATGATGGGACAAAGCCCCTACGTGTTGAACGCCGGGCTTTTCTATGCCGACACCGCGGCGAAATTCCAGGTCAATGTGGTGTACAACACCTTCGGGAAGCGGCTCTACGCCGTGGGCAGCGTGGGCACACCAGATATCTATGAGATGCCGGCCAACGGCCTGGACATCACCTTGGGCAAGGACTTCGGCAAGCACTTCTCCCTGAAGGCCGGCCTGCAAAATCTCCTGGACCCGCTCTTCCTCCTCAAACAGGACAGCAACGGGGACGGCCGTATCGAAGGAAACGACGCCATGATCACCAGCTTCCGGCGCGGCCTGTATTTCAGTGCAGGATTGACCTACACGCTTTGACCCGGTACCCGCCCGGACGCGGAAAGGCTGGCCCGGGGCCGGCCTTTCCCGCGCTACGGAACCTGCGGCA
>JAFDZG010000148.1 GCA_018267065.1 Bacteroidota bacterium | reverse complement strand
TGCTCCACGTTCATCTTGTTGTCCTTGATGAACTCCTGGGCCAGCAGGGTGCTTTCCTTGAAGAACTTGTTCAGGCGGCCCTGGGCGATCTTTTCGGCCATCTCCGCAGGCTTGCCCTCCTGGATGGCGAGTTCCTTGCCGATCTCCAATTCCTTCTCGATCACACTTTGGGGCGTGCTGCTCTTGTCTAAGGCGATGGGCGCCATGGCGGCGGCCTGCATGGCCACGTCCTTGGCCACTTGCTCATGCCCGGCCTTGTTCAAGCCCACCATGCTGGCCACGCGGTTGCCCGGGTGGTTGTAGGCGTACACGAATTCAGCCTGCAGCGTTCCGCAATAGTTCACGTCGATCTTCTCGCCGATCACGCCGGTTTGCTCCGTGAGCTTCTCGGCCACTGTAAGCCCTTTGCCGAAGGACAAGGCCTTCAGCGCTTCCGCGTCGCCGGCCATGTTCTGCAGCGCAATTTCCAGAATGGTCTCCGCCATTTTTGCAAAGTCGGCGTTCTTGGCCACGAAATCGGTCTCGCAGTTCACGCTCACCAGAACGCCTTTCTTGCCGTCAGCGCTGGTCTTGGCCAACACCAAGCCCTCGGCCGCATCGCGGTCGGCACGGTTGGCGGCCACCTTTTGGCCCTTTTTGCGCAGCAGGTCGATGGCGGCGTCAAAGTCGCCATTGGCCTCGGTGAGGGCCTTTTTACAGTCCATCATGCCTGCGCCGGTCATCTGGCGCAGCTTGTTCACTTCAGCGGCCGTGATGGCCATGGTCGTGCTCATGCTTGTTCGCTTTTTGAAAAATGAATGTTCCCAGGTCCGCCCAAGGGCTTTCCTCAGGCTTCCGAGGCGTCGTCGCCTTCTTCACCGGTGTGGTCCACCACCTCGGCTTCAGCTTCGGTGGCTTCCCCGGCATCCGCTTTGCGGCCGCCCTTCTTGCGGGCCGGCTTTGCGGAAGCCTCGTGCTCTTCCTCGCCTTCCTCATCCGGCGTGGCGGTGCCGCTGTCCTTGTCGCGCTTGCGCTCCTCCAGGCCTTCCTGCAGGGCGGCGATCATGGCGTCCACCACCAGCTCAATGCTCTTGGTGGCATCGTCGTTCGCGGGGATGGGGAAATCCACCAGGCTGGGGTCGCTGTTGGTGTCCACCATGGCAAAGGTGGGGATGCCCAGCTTGCGGGCCTCGGCCAGCGCGATGTGCTCCTTCACGATGTCCACGATGAAGAGCGCGCTGGGCAAGCGGGTCAGATCGGCGATGCTGCCCAGGTTCTTCTCCATCTTTTCCCGCTGGCGGCTCACTTGCAGGCGCTCGCGCTTGCTCATGTTGTCGAAGGTGCCATCAACCTTCATGCGGTCGATGTTGCTCATCTTCTTGATGGCCCGGCGGATGGTGCCGAAGTTGGTGAGCATGCCGCCGCTCCAGCGCTCGGTGACGTAGGGCATGCCGGTGGGCTTCACCTTGTTCGCCACAATGTCCTTGGCCTGCTTCTTGGTGGCCACGAAGAGCACCTTTTTGCCGCTGCGCGCCACTTGCCGCATGGCGTTGGTGGCCTCCTCCAGCTTTACGGCCGTTTTGTTGAGGTCGATGATGTGGATCCCCTTCTTCTCGGCGAAGATGTAAGGGGCCATGTTGGGGTTCCACTTGCGGCGCAGGTGGCCGAAGTGTACGCCTGCCTCCAGCAGGGTGTCAAATTCAATGCGGGCCATTCCGTGTTGTTTTGTTTCGGTTCACTTTCCTTTTTCCCGTTGTGCAGGCATTCGGCGCGGTAGCCGGTCCGATGACCATCGGACTCCCGGGTCTGGCCGAATTGGATGCTGAACCCCGGAAGGCCAGGGTCCCCAACAAGCGCGGGATATCAACGCTTGCTGAACTGGTAACGCTTGCGTGCCTTCTTGCGGCCGAACTTCTTGCGCTCCACCTCGCTGGGGTTGCGCGTCATGAGGTCCTCGGCCTTGAGGAGGGGCTTGTGGGCTTCGTCCACCGCCACCAACGCGCGGGCAATGCCCAAGCGCACGGCTTCCACCTGTCCGGTGATGCCGCCGCCGTTCACGTTCACGGTGACGTCGTACTTGCCTTCGGTGCCGGTGAGCTTGAAGGGCTGCACCAACTTGAACTGCTGGGTGGTGATGGGGAAGTATTCGCTCCCTTCCACGCCGTTGACGGTGATGCTGCCGTCGCCCTCGCTGAGGATCACGCGCGCCACGGAGGTCTTCCGGCGGCCAAGGCTGTTGATGGGCTCCATGCTTACTTAATGGTGTTCAGGTCGATCTTGCGGGGCTTCTGTGCCTCGTGCTTGTGCTCGGTGCCCACCACCACGTGCAGGTTGTTGAACTGGGCGCGGCCCAGGCGGGTCTTGGGCAACATGCCGCGCACCGCGTTCTCCAACAGGGCGTAAGGCTTGCGGGCCAGCAGCTTTTCAGCCGTCTCGCTGCGCTGGCCGCCCGGGTACATGCTGTAGCGCTGGTACTCCTTGTCGGCCATCTTGCTGCCGGTGAGGCGCACCTTTTCGGCGTTGATCACGATCACGTGGTCGCCGGTGTCAACATGGGCGGTGAAGGTGGGCTTGTGCTTGCCACGAACGAGCATGGCAATTTTGCTGGCTACGCGGCCGATCACTTCGTTCTCGGCGTCCACCAGCAGCCATTCCTTCTGCGTGGTGGCCGCGTTGGCCATGGATGTGGTGTGAGTCGTGGATGCCACTTTTCCGGGGGTGTTAAAGTTCTCTGTTCCCTCCTAAGGGGGCGCGAAGATAGTCAGTTTTTGGAAAAACAAACAATCTGTTGTGGATAGGGTGCGAGGGCGCAGGGGTTTTAAGGGTGCGAGGGCGACTTGGCAAATTGAACACTTGGCCAATTGGCGAATTGGACCCTGGGGAACTTCAGCACCCTTATTCCCGCCCGCGTTTTTGCGCCACGTTGGCCGGTTTGCCGTACTCGGGCACCAAGTAGGCCAGGTCGCTGAAGCGCTGTTCGGCGAACAGGCGGTGCACGCAACCGGCCAGTCCGTGGATGCCTGGCCGGATGCCGGGATGATGGAGTATTTGCGGGAATGCCCGCCAGAGGGCTTCCGCCTTGTCTGCACCGTCGCCGAAGACGTGTACCGTTCCGTTGGGCGGCTGCACCCGGCACCAGGCTTCATCCAACACCAATGGTGCCGTTTCCCCCTGCCGGTCGCCGGCGTGGCCGAAAGCCCGTGTGTACACTTCCATGCGGCGCGCGTCCACCATGGGGTAAAGCACATCAGCGCCACCGAACGGGCCGTGGGCACGTACCACCGCTTCCACCAGCACATCCAGGGTGCCCATGCCGATCAACGGCTTGTCCAATGCAAAGCAGAGCCCTTTGGCGGCGGATAGCCCGATGCGCAGGCCGGTGTAGGAACCAGGCCCGGTGCCCACGGCCACGGCATCCAAGTCCGCCAGCTTGTGGCCCGCTTCCCGCACCACTTCCGCAATGAACACGTTCAGCTTTTCCGCATGGGAAAGCGCCGGGGTGGCGTCCACCCGCCACGCACAGGGCTCATCGTCCTTGCTGAGCACCACGGCCAAGTATGGCGTGGCCGTATCGAAGGCGAGCAGCAGTGCCACGGTCAAAGGTTTACCGGCAGGCCTTGCAGGATGTCCAAGGCTTTTTCCGCCATGAGGTAGCTGTACTTGGCGTTGATGAGCTGCGAGGTGCTCTTTTGCAGGCGGGCCTTGGCCACGTTGAGGTCCGTGGCAGTGATGGCATGTTGGGCGTACCGCTCATTGGCCATGCGCACGGATTCCTGGGCCGCGTCCACCGCGAGCTTCGCGCTGATGTACTGGCGGTAGGACCCGCGCTGTGCGGTCAAGGCGTTCTGCACGTCCACCTGCAAGGCATTGCGCTGTTTGTCCAAGTTGGTCTTGGCTTGTTCGTACTGCACCCGGGCCCTGTCAGTGGCGTACTTGTTGGACATATTGTTGAAGATGGGCACGCTGAGGGTGAAGCCCACGGATTCGTTCAGGTTGTCGTTCAGTTGTTGCGAAAAGGACTTCACCTGCGTGTTCTGCGTGTAATTGGGCGCATAGACCGGTTCGCCGCCCTGTGTGGAGCCGATCACGGAAAAACCGGCCAACATGGGCGAACCCACCATTTCAAAGTTACGGCCCGAGTAGCCCGTGCCCAGCGAAGCATTGAACGAAAGCGAGGGCATCGCATTGGCCCGCGCAATGGAGATGCCGCGCTCCGCGCTCTGCGAGCTGAGCTGTGCTTGTGCATACGCCGGATTGGAGGCCACCACCTTGGCCAGCACCTCCGGCACGGTGGCCGTGGGCTCAGAAATCGCAAGTTCGCCGATGGACGGCGTTGCGATCTGGAAAGAAGCGATCTCCTCCGGCCCCAGGAACATCAGTTGTGCCAGGGTGAGCTTGGCCTTGTCGGCCTGTATCTTCAGGTCTTCCACCGTGTATTGGTCCTGCGCCAGCTGGGCTTGGATGTCCAGCAGGTCTGCCCGGGCCAGGCGCCCGGCTTCGTACAAGGCCTGGGTGGTGGTTTCCTGGTCCTTGGTGGCTTGCGCCTGCGTTTCGGCGGCAACAACCTGTTCATTCAGCCCGGCAAGGTCAAGGAATGCGCGCACCACGGCCGTGGTCACATCGTTGCGCATGGCTTCCAGGCCCTTCTCCGCCGCTTGCTGGTCCAGTGCGGTCTGC
>JAFDZG010000147.1 GCA_018267065.1 Bacteroidota bacterium | reverse complement strand
TGGATGGTTTGCGCCGGTGCGGCCTTCATGGTCGTGAGAACTGCCATATTCGTTCCGTTTTGGTTGTTGTGCGGTCGTAGTTGAGCCGCAATGTTCGTGGCATCGGAACGGCCCGGCAATGCAATGGATACGGGCCACACCGTGCGCGCTTTTCGCAAGAACGGAGCGGGCCGCAAGGGCCATGAAAAGCGAAACCCCGCGCTGGGCGGGGTTTCGTCGTTGCATGGTACTCTAAAGGTCAATGCGACTTCTTCCGCTTCACTCCTGTTTTCTCCTTTGCATCAAGCAACGCTTGCGCAGCCGTCATGACCGGAGGGACCGTCCGATCCTTGTAATCACCATCCCTTGTAACGATCCCATCAAACCTTCCGCTGCCCATGGCTGATGCGTATTGTGCACCATCCTCCAGATCATGGAAATTGCTCTTTAAGGACCAAAGGAAATCTGCCTTGGTCGTGGGTATCACGTCGATGTTCAACAAAAGGTCGTGCATCATCGACCGGATCATGTTCAATTGGGGGCCGGGTTTCTTTGAACTGCGTTTCTTTTGAAGCATGGCCATTACAAAGCCAAGGGTCATGGGCGTTACCATCAACTGGATCGTGCGCCGGTATCCCATGTCAATTAGCTCTGCTGCCTGCATGGGTTCATGCTCCCGCATCATTAAGGCATCCAGGATGATGTTGGCATCGACGAAATAACGCGGTGCGGTCATGCGGATTTCAACCTCTTTTTCATGAGCTGGTATGATTCCGTGTTCCGCAATTCTTCACCCATCGGATCATTCGCCTCGAAATCATCCTTTGTGAACCAGTCCGCGAATTTTCCCGCCCACTTCATGAAGGGCGATGGACCTTCCTTTATACCGGTTTCCTCTTGCATCACCTTTACGGCGCGGTCCACTTCGGCGCTCATGGATGTATTGCGGCGGTGGCCTTTCACGCGAAGGGCCTCAATGGTGCTTTTGTCCAATGTGAGTGTGATGCGCTTTTTCATAATGCCAAAGATACGCATTGTGACATGCACACATCAAGCCGGAATGAACCGCTCGAAGTAGTACGGACTGGCCAGCGCCTTCCGGTTCACGCGCTCCACGGTCTGCAGCAAATCTTCCCACTTGGCCACCTTGCCTTCCACGGCCTCATTGGGCGGCAGCGTGGTTCGGAACACATATAGTTCCGGCTCAAACTGCATGAGCTGCATGTTCAAATCCTGAAACGCATGGCAGGCCATGAAGATATCCAGCATGCGGTGCCTGCGGCCCGTGAAGATCTTGGCAACGTGGGGCGGCAGATTGCCTTTGCTGGGGATGTAGTTGCGGAAATCGTCCAGGAACAGGCCACCGTTCTTGAACCCGTGCCGTTCATCGGTGATGGCGTTGAGCTGGGCGGGGTCGTCGATGTGCAACACGCGGGTACCTGTGAAGGTGGCCATATCTGGCACGCGGAAAGCACGGCGCTTTTTGCCGGGGTTCCAGGGGTCATCTTCCAGGAACACTTCAGGCACCAGTTCCGGGTATTGGCTCCATGCGCTGTCCAGCCGGTTGCTGGGCACGATCAGGTTGCGCTTGTTCAGCTCCAACATGCGCTTCATGGTGGTGCTTTTGCCGGTGCCGTTGCTCCCGACAAAGGCGAACAGTACGGCCTTCCTCATGGTGTGGTGATGTTTTTCGCGGCCTTCTTCTTCCGCGCATGGCCTGCACAGGATTGGCTGCAGTACTTCTTCCCCTTCTTCTCCAATGGCTTTCCGCATTCCAGGCAACTGCCGAAGCTCACCGGCGCGATGGGCGGCACCGGCGCGGCATGGACCTGCTCGCCGTTGGCCTTGGTGATGCTGCTGGGGGCCACGGCCTGGCCGGGGTTGCGCCGGGCCTGTTCCGCCTGGTGCCGCGCTTGGGCATCGGCCTGCTCGGCCTCGCGCTCGCGCCGCTCCTTCTTTTCCTTCCGGGCAGCCTTCACGGCCAGCCATTGCATCAGGCCACCGAACGCGAATACGGCAAACAAGGCCCAATACCAAGGAATGCGCCATTTGCCGCCGCTTTCGGCCATGCCCTTGGCCAGTTGGCGTTCCGCTTCTTCCCGAAGCATCGGTTCCAACTGGAAATGCTTGGCCGGGTAGCGTTCCGGTTCGTCCACCAGCGCTTCGCACAGCTTGCTGGTGCCGATGTCGTACATGTGTACGATGAAGCGGGCACTGGCCCCATCATCGGCGGTGCTGTCGGCCTTGGCCTTGGGTTCAGGTTCCGGTTCCGGCTTTGGTTCAGCCTTCGGTTCCGGCTCCGTGCTTGGCGGTGTGATGGCCTCCTCGTAGACTTCTTTGGGCTGCTGCTTCAGGCTGGCCAAGTGCGCATCCAGGTTGAAGGCTTCCCCTTCTTCCTTGGCCGGCATCAATAGGGCTTGCTCGCTCATTTGTCCACGAACTTGTTCAGGTCAATTTTCGCGGCCAGCTCGTTCACGTCCAGGATGGCCACTTCCTCACCTGGCTCCTTGGTGGCCGTGAGGCGGTACACCGTGGCCATGATGGTTTCCGTTCCATCAGCCCGTTTGCCATGCCAAAGCATGCAAGCACAGTTGGCGGGGTCGCCGCCACCGCTGGCAATGATCGCATCCACGGCGGATTTCAGGATCTGCGGCAACAGGCCAGGCAGCTCCTTCATGGCCATGGGCAGGAGCATCTTCAATGCGGCATCTTTCAGCATGCCCGTATCAATTTGGTGAACACTTGCTTGCTGGCTATCCACTTCTTTTCCGTGACAAGCATTCCGGCGGCTTCGAGGGTGCGCACCTGCGTATTTACGCGGTGATACAGCTTGCCCCGTGCGCTGGCATTGAGCTGGTAACGCGCGGCCAGGAGCTTCACCACGGTCCAGAGGGTGCATTCCGCATCCTTTTCCGGCCAGGTGCGCACTATGTCCATCACCAGCACCGCCAAGGGTTGCCCGTGCAACTGGTTGTGCTGCTCGGCGTTCATGCTTGCACGTTGATTCGGTCAATGCGGAAATCATGATTGCGCCACACATAGCCGTGGTGATGCGCCACGCCGAAGGTGATGGGGCCGGTGCTTGCTTGCTTCAACCTTTCAAGCACTTCATTCGGGGCCGTGTGGTCCAGTTCGGGGCTGAAAGGTTGCTCCACAAGCATGCTGCGCAGGAACATGCCAGCATGGGCAAGCGGTGCCGTACCCATGCGACCGGTGCGCTCGTCCAATACAGTGATGAAGTTGGTGACGTGGACCAGTGAGGGCGTGGACCGCTTGCTAGCATGCCAAAAGGTTACCAGGGTATCCACGAGGTCGGCGGTAAGCATGTCTTCTTCCCGAAGCAATAGGACCAGCTCGGCGGTGCTTGCTTGCACCCCGATGTTCCATGCTTCGCCAAGCTGCAAGCTCCGGTCCTTGTTGTCGATGACCCACAGGCCGGTATTCGGATAGCTCTGTTGCTCCACGCTGGCAATAGCTGCATCCACCCAAGCGTGTTCTTCGCGTGTTTGCACCAACAGCACGTCCACGCGGGGCAATGGTTCATCTTCAATGGGGCGGGCGAAGTCACGGAAACGCTGGCGCATGCTTCAGAACGGTGCTTCCATGTTTTCCACAAAATCCGCATCCATGGCCTCCTTGGCCATTTCCTCCCCGGCATCGGTCAGCTCATAGAGTTCGAGCTTGTCGGGATTGTCGGGTGGTCGGTGCTTCAGGATCAATGCTTTTTCAAGCTCACTTGCCTGGGCGGGTGTGTTGCAATAGATCACGCGGACCTTGACCCCTGCCCGCACCCGGTACACGGTGCGGGGGCCGCGATCACCGGCCTCGGCTTGGCGGTCGTTCCATACTTGGAAATGCCGATAGAGTGCTTTGTACACGTCTCGGCTCCCGAAACCCACGTAACGCAGCACGTTCGGGGCTTTGCCGAAGGGTATGGGCTTGCCTTCCTTATAGATCAGGTACACACCAGGCAGGTTGCGAGCCGGGAAATTGGTGCGGCCTTCCTGGTCGTAGGGTGGCAGGAGCTTGGTGCGCTTCATGCTTGCTTGGTTGGTTGTGGCAGCATGTGCAAGCGTATTCGTTCCGATAGCACCGCTTCATAAGCTTGCATGATGCTTAGTTGCATCTTCAGAAGCTGTTGATGCTGCATGGGCAGTTGCCCGATCCCATTGGCTTTTCCCATGTACTCGTTGAGCTTGCCCATCCGGTAGGCAAGCTGTTCGTGCTCTTCAATCAAGCGGTATTGCCACGCTTCCATTATGCTTCAATGCTTTGCTTTCCTCGCTGCCTTCCGGCGGTTGCTCCGCACCTTTTGGCTGCGGTGCTTGCGGCCTTTCACGTGCGCCGCATGCTCCGGCCTTGGATGGGCTGGCAGCCAGTCCATGCGCCCAAGCAAAGGATAAGGGTGCAAAATCATTGTTGCGGGGGTTGGACTTGAACCAACGGCCTCCTGGTTATGAGCCAGGCGAGCTACCAACTGCTCCACCCCACAATGTGCCCGGATGCGCTCCGGGCTGGCGGCACAGGCTTTCGCTCTGCACGTTCCACCACCAGGGTGTTGCCTTATTTCTTCTTGGGCGCTGCCTTCTTCTTGGGCGCCGCCTTCTTCTTGAGCGCTGCCTTGGCCGGTGCAGGTACTTGCTTGGGTGCAAGCTTGCTGCCGGTGATGTACCAGCGTTGCATTCCGTGTTCCAGCTTTACGGGGCCGGAATAGACCAATGGCCCAACCTGGGCGGTGAACTCCTTGCCCGGCTCTTTGGCCGCATTGAACTTGCTTGCCAATTGCTTCACCAGTGCTTCGCTTGCACCGGGGAAAAAGGTCATGCGCTTCATGCTTGCTTGATTGGTTGAGTGCAAAGCAACCAAGCATGCACCGGCCTTTACCGGGCGGAAACGCTACGTTTTACCCGGTTTGCCGGGGTGGTTGTCGTGCTGTTCATGTTGGCTGTTCTTTCGTCCAGCAACCGCCACCCAGCACAGGGTGAAGCATACGGCCAGCACGGCCACCAGGGCATTCATGGAAAGGTCAATGGTCATGCTTGATGCTTGCTTGAATGCTTGGTGGTGTACCTATAGGAAAGATGAACTGGCCGTTGCGCTCCAAATAGGGAGTGCCGCTGCCCTGGTGCCACCAGGCCCGCCAACTGGTGATGCG
>JAFDZG010000146.1 GCA_018267065.1 Bacteroidota bacterium | reverse complement strand
GATGCGGTGCGGCTGTGCGGCAAACGAGGGCAGGTGCGTGGCGCAGTTCTCTTCCAGCCGGTCCCACTTCACGTTGGCCGCGCGGTGCCGTCCGTCGGTGGTGATGATCTTGCGGGCGTCCACCCACTGGTTCGCAAAACCTGCGGCGTTGAGGTAGGCGCTCACGATCAGTGTGCTCCACATTTCCCCGAAGGCCACGATGTGGTCGTAGTCGCGGTCTTCCGCATGTTGCACAGGCTGCGTGACGTACTGCTTGAGTTCATCGAATGAAGCGGCCAATGCCAAGCCCGCTGCCTGGTCCGAGGGTGCCACTTCGCCAAGCGCCATGGCGTGCATGCCTTGCAACGCCAGGATCATCGGCTTCGCGTTGCGGCCTTCCCGATAGGCCTTCACCACCTCTTCCAGCGCATTGGTGGTCTTGCCCATGGCGCTCACCACGATCAATAAATCGTCCTGCGCGAAATGCGAAAGCACCTTGGCCACGTTGCGCACGCCAGCCGCATCTTTCACGCTGGCCCCCCCGAACTTGAACACCTTCATCCCCCCGATTTGAATTCAAGGCGCGAAGATGCGCAACGGCCACCGATCTTGGCTCCGTTGCTACATGTTGGCCCGTATGTTCCAAGCAACCATCCTTGGACCGTCATCGTCTTCCCTTTAAGCATGGAAGCACGCTTTTTATCGCTGTTGGCCGGGCTGGCATTGGCCCTCTTCGTCCCTGCACAGGTGCCCATCATCGACTACAGCTTCCTCGCCGAGCCGCCCAGCGTGGAGGTCAACAGCATCGCTGTGCAGCCTGACGGCAAGATCCTCGTGGGCGGGGCCTTCACCAACTATGCCGGAAGCGGGAAGAACAACCTGGTGCGCCTGAACAACGATGGTACGGTGGACCCCACGTGGAACCCCGCAGGCAGCGGACCTGGCCACTTGGTACAGGACGTTGCACTGATGCCGGACGGCCGCATCCTCATTGGCGGGTCCTTCACCGCGTACAACGGGCAAGTGGTACAGTTCGTGGCACGCTTGCTGCCCGATGGCACGCGCGACACCGGCTTCAACATACCGGCGAACACGATCAACGGCGCCGTGCGGGCCATTGCGCTGCAGAAGGACAACAAGGTAATCGCCGTGGGCGATTTCTTCGAGTGCTACGGCCACAGCTGCCCGCACATCGCGCGCTTCAACCCGGACGGTTCCATCGACCTGGATTTCGACATGGGCACCGGTTTCAACGACAATGCGCACGATGTGCTGGTCCTTCCCGACCTGCGCATTGCAGTGACTGGTGCCTTCACGCAATACGACGGGAACAACTGCGGGCACATCGCGGTGCTCACCGAGGATGGCCCCTACGACAGCAGCGTGCAGAACAACCCCGGGCTTACCGGGGCATCCAGCACGGGCGAGGCCCTGGCGCGGCAACCCGACGGGAAGCTGCTGGTGGCGGGGCAGTTCGGCTATCACAACGGGGTGGTGGTACACGGGGTGGTGCGGCTGAACCCCGACGGCACGCGCGACAACAGCTTCAATGCACCGTTCTACCCTTACGCCACGGTGAATGCCATCGCGGTGCAGGAGGATGGCCGCATCCTGGTGGGCGGCGAGTACACCGATGCCATGTACGACATCGGCATCACAGGGCCCAACCGGATCACGCGGCTGCTGGCCGATGGCAGCATGGACACGACCTTTGCGGCGGGCGCGGGCGCACTGCCCGCAGCGGGAAGCACCGCGTACATCCGCAGCATCGCCCTGCAGCCGGACGGGCGCATCCTGGTGGGCGGCCGCTTCGGCGCGTTCGATAGCGAGACGCAGTACCAGCAGCTCATCCGCCTGTATCCCGATGCACAGACCGGTGTGGACGACCACATCGGCAGGGATATGCTGCACGTATTCCAGGACCCGTCCACCCGCGAACTCGTGTTGCGCGGCCTTCCGAGCACCAATGGCACGGCGGAGGTGCTGGTCCACGACGGTGCGGGGCGCCTCGCCTTCCGGGCCTCCGTATCCGTGGCCGATCAGCGGGAGTTGCGCTTAGCGCCGCAATTGGGCCTCGGCGTGTATGTGATCAGCCTCCGCCAAGGCAGCTTCCAGGCTTCGGCCAAGCTGCTGGTCCGTTAAGGCTGGTGCAGCAATGCCTGCACCTGCTCGCGCTCCAGCGCCCCATTCAACCAGCCGTTGTCGAAGGAAGCCCCGAACCGCCCATAGAACCGGATGGCGCCGGTGTTCCAATCCAGCACCTGCCAGAGCATGCCGCTGTAGTTCTGCTCCACGGCGTGGCGCGCGCATTGGAGAAAGAGCTTCTCCCCGATACGCTGCCCTCGTGCCGCCTCGGTCACGATGATGTCCTCCAGGTAGAGGCGACGCCCTTTCCAGGTGGAGTAGCGTTCGTAGCACACGGCCATGCCTTGGATCACGCCATCCGCCTCGGCTACCCATCCCAGCCACACGGGATCCTTTCCGAACCCGGCATCGCGCATGTGTTCCTCGGTCACCGTCACTTCATCGGGTGCGCGCTCGAAGAGGGCCAGCTCACGCACCAGCTCCAGCATGCGGGGCACGTCGCGGGGTTCAGCGGGGCGGATAGCAGCTTCCATGGTGCGAAGGTCGGGCAAGTCCGATATTTGCAACGTAACTCCACCCGAACGCACATCCCCCCTGATCGCCTGATTTTCTGATCGTCTGATCCCTCACCCATGGCCCAACCCATCACCACCCTTTCAGAATTCATCATTGAGCGCGAGAAGGATTTCCCGTTCGCCACCGGTGATCTTTCACAGCTGCTCACCTCCATTCGGCTTGCCGCCAAGCTGGTGAACCGCGAGGTGAACAAAGCCGGGCTGGTGAACGAGATCCTGGGCGAGACCGAGCAGCACAGCGTGAACGTGCAGGGCGAAAAACAGCAGAAGCTGGACGTGTACGCCAACGAGCGCTTCATCAACGCCATGCGCAACCAGGGCGCGGTGTGCGGCGTGGCCAGCGAGGAGAACGATGAGCACATCGTCTTCGACCATCCCGTTTCCGCAGGCGGCAAGTACGTGGTGGCGATGGACCCGCTGGACGGCAGCAGCAACATCGACGTGAACGTGAGCATCGGCACCATCTTCAGCATCTATCGCCGATTGAACGACGCGGAGGTCACCGTGGAGGATTTCCTGCAGCCCGGCAGCGCACAAGTGGCGGCGGGCTATGTGGTGTACGGCAGCAGCACCATGCTGGTGTACACCACCGGCAACGGGGTGAACGGCTTCACGCTGGACCCCAGCATCGGCGTGTTCTGCCTGAGCCACCCCAACATGCGGATCCCGCAAGACGGCAACATCTATTCGGTGAACGAGGGCAACTACTTCGACTTCCCGGAGCAATCGCGCAAGTACATTGATTCCTGCAAGCAGAAGAAGATGAGCGCGCGCTACATCGGCAGCTTGGTGGCGGACTTTCACCGCAACCTGCTGAAGGGCGGCATCTACCTGTATCCCGGCACCACGGCCAAGCCGGAAGGCAAGCTGCGCTTGGTGTATGAGGCCAATCCCCTGGCCATGATCATGGAGCAGGCGGGCGGCAAGGCCACCGACGGCACGCAGCGCATCCTGGACATCAAGCCCGGGAAGCTGCACCAGCGCACGCCGCTGTTCATTGGCAGCTGCAAGATGGTGGAGAAGGCGATGGAGGGGTGAGCATCAATATGGATACTTGGTATCTTTGTCTTCAGATCCAACCATTATGGCGAAGAACACTTCCATTCTCCTGGGTGACCACTTCGACAAATTCATCGGCAAACAGGTGGAATCCGGGCGCTTCTCTTCCACCAGTGAAGTGATCCGCGCAGCCCTCCGCTTGTTTGAGCAGGAAGAGAGAAAGGAACGCGCCTTGGCCGGTGAACTGCGGAAGGGTGAAAGTTCCGGTTTGGTGGAAAACTGGAATCCCGGCAAATTCATGAAGAGCCTGCATAAAAAGCATGGCACCCGTGAAATATAGGATCACGGCCAAGGCTGCGGAAGACTTGGAGAACATCTGGTTATACACCCGAGCCCATTGGTCGGTGGAACAGGCTGATCGGTACTTGGGGCTTCTGTTTGATGAATTCAACCACTTGGCGGCGGCACCTGCCTCCGGTTTTGACCGGGGGCATATCCGGCCAGGATACCGCTGTTCCTTCGTGAAATCCCACGTGGTGTTTTATCGCGTTTCCGAACAGAACGGCCATGTGGACGTGATCCGGGTACTTCACCAACGGATGGATATGGAGGGTCATCTGAGGGAACCACTCGGATGACACCCCTACTCCACCACCATCTTCGCCAGCAGCGCCCGCACCTTGATGCGGTCCGTCATTCCTGAAATGCGGTACTCGGTGCG
>JAFDZG010000145.1 GCA_018267065.1 Bacteroidota bacterium | reverse complement strand
CTCGAAGTCCACGCCCTTTAGTGAGCAGCCTTTGAATTTCGTGCCATTCATCCTCCGCTTGTGGAAGATGGCGTGGTCCAGCATGCAGCCGTCGAACGAAACGCTGAAGAGCATTTCCTTGCACGGGCTGAAGTCCACGCCGAGCAGTTTGCAATCCTTGAACTGGACGCCTTGCAGGGAAACACTGGTCAGCCGCATCATGGCCAGGTTGCAACCGGTGAAGCTGCAATCCGCGAAGCGGCTGTTGGCGAAGTCGGTGCGTGAAAGGTCGCACTGCGTGAACGTGCATTGCTCGAACGTGCGGCCTGCCGCTTGCTGGCCGCTCCATTGCACCCGCTCGAAGTGCTTGTTGTAATGCGCTTGCTCCTGCATGGGGCAAAGGTGACATGGCCCTGCGGATCATGCTGCACGCGGTCCACGGCGGCCGAAGAGTCGTTCTCCCATCAACACCATGAACGTGGCCGCCACGAACGGGAACGTGAGTTGCGGCAAGGGCCCTGGTTCCATCCCCATGCCGATGCCCACCGCCAGCGTTACAGCCACCAATACCAGCAGGATGTTCCTGCGCCCGGTGCCCGAAAGGGCGATGCCGCAGAGCACTGCATTGAAGCTCCACAGGCCCATGGCCACGCTCGCCTCCGGGCGTTCCAAGGCCATGGCCAGCAAGGCCGCGAGCAAGGCACTGGCCAGGCCGAACGCTGCGGCCCTTCGGGAATGCACGGCCACGCCAAGGATGAAGAGCAGTCCCGGCACAGGGCCGGCCTGAAAGATCACCTGTCCGAAACCGCGCACCACGGCGGCGGGCCACACGCCGCCAAGCAGGGCGGGTTCCCCAGTGGCTGCGGCTGTTGCCGGGGCGGGAAGCAGGGTCAAGGCCACCCACGTGATCACCACGAAAGGCAAGGTGAACGCGGGGATCTTCCGGCGGATGAAGAAGTGCTGGAGCACTGCGGCCAGTGCGCTGCCCACACCTATGGCGCACCACACTTCCGGCCCGGTACCGCGGAACAGCACCAAGGCCACGCCCACCAACGCGGCGCTGAAGCCATACAGGCCTTGCTCCACTTCAGCCTTGTTATAACGGAGCAACAGTGCCGTGCCGGTACCGCAGCACACGGCCAGCAGCGCCGCCAGCCCCATGGCAGGGGAACCCCAGGTGATGCCCGCCAGGAACAGCAGGCCCGTGGCCACGTTCCCTTGCAGCATGATCTGGCCAAGGCCGCGCAGCACGGTGGACAGGAGGGCCGGGATCTTTGAAGATGATCGCACGGTGGAACGGATCGGTAAGCCGACGAATGTAGCCGGTGCATCATCGGCAGTGGCACCTTTGCAACCGCATGCCCGCAGGTTCCGTCACCGAGGCCCATCTGGCGCGCATCCGGCGCATCGCACCCTGGCTGGTGGCGGTGGGCTTCTTCATGGAGCAGATGGACAGCACCATCCTCAACACGGTGGTGCCGGTGATCTCCGCCGACCTGGGCGTGAAAGCGCTGAGCATGAAAGCCGTGGTGACGGCCTACACGCTGAGCCTCGCCGTTTTCATCCCCATCAGCGGCTGGATGGCGGATCGTTTCGGCACGCGCCATGTGTTCCGCGCGGCGGTGGCTTTGTTCACCATTGGCTCCGTGGCCTGCGGCCTTTCCAACAGTTTGGGCATGATGGTGGCCTCGCGCGTGCTGCAAGGCGCGGGCGGTGCCATGATGACCCCGGTGGGTCGCTTGATCCTGGTGCGCACCTTCCCGCGCAGCGAGCTGCTGCGGGTGATGAACTTCGTGGTGATCCCCGCGCTGATCGCGCCGCTGGTGGGGCCTTTCCTCGGCGGCCTTATCGTGGAGTGGTTGCCGTGGCGCACCATCTTCTTCGTCAACCTGCCCATCGGTATGGTGGGCTGGTACATGGTGGGCCGCTACATGCCCAACCACCGCGACCCGCTGGTGCCGCCCATGGACCGCTGGGGATTCCTGCTGTTCGGGGCAGGGGTGGGGCTGCTCTCGTATGTGCTGGAAGTCTTTGGTGAGCATACCTGGTCCATCGGGCCCATTGTGGCGATGGTGCTGGCCTCGGTGGCACTGCTGGTGGCTTATGGCGTGCATGCCCATCGCATTCCCTCACCGCTGCTGGCGGTACGGCTGTTCGCTTTGCGCACCTTCCGCATCTCGGTGGTCGGCGGCTTCATCACGCGGCTCGGGGTGAGCGGCATGCCCTTTCTGCTGCCCTTGCTCTACCAGCTCGGCATGGGCTACACGCCATTGCAGGCGGGGCTTTTCACCATGCCGCAGGCGTTCGGGTCCATCGGCATGAAGGTGCTCAGCACGCGCCTCATCGCGCTCTTCGGCTTCCGCACCGTGCTGCGCGCCAATACACTGCTGCTGGGCGGCAACATCATGGCGTTCTTCTTCATCGGCCCCGGCACGCCCGTATGGCAGATCCTGGTGCTCAGCCTGCTGCAGGGGCTGTTCTCCTCGTTGCAGTTCACCTGCCTGAACACGCTGGTGTACGCCGATGTGAGCGATGCCCGCGCCAGCAGCGCGAGCAGCATTGCCTCCACCTTCCAGCAGATGGCGCGCGGCTTCGGCGTGGCCGTGGCCTCCTTGGTGGCAGCGCTGTTCTTGGGCGGCCTGGCCTCGGCGGAGCATGCGCCAGCGGCTTATGCCACCGGCCTCCACCACACCTTTCTGGTCCTGGGCGTGGCCACCATCCTTTCGGCGCTCACCTTCAACGGCCTGCGCCGCAGCGACGGCGACAACATCAGCGGCAACAGGCCGGAGGCCGGGGCGAAGAGCGTTTGAGCAGCGCTGTGCCCGGGTTTTCATACGCTCGCGAACAGCTATTTGCCGAAGGCCTTTCGGTATAGCGTCTCTGGCCCGCCGGCTGAACCCGATTTGAGGCGTGGGCAATTGGATTGCCTCACGTATTACCTTTGACAGTATGGTCCTGATAGTGAAGAAACACACTTCGCGCACCAAGCTCAAGGGTTTGCTGAAGGCATCTCAACGACGCAAGGCCCAAGGATTCGACGCGAAGCGCTTCAACGGTGCGTTGCCTCTGAAGGGAGATCCTTTGAAGATTCACCGCAAGCTCCGTGATGAGTGGGGATAGTCAGTGAGCACCAAAGTTGAATTGCTCAGCCACCCGGACCTGGATGAGGCCGGTGAACAAGTGATCAGGGAGCTGTTGCAACACGTGAAGCTGATGGAATTCACCAGTACCATCCAAGAGCGGACCGTCCTGCTTCGCCGTCAGTTCAAGATGAAGTTGCCTGATGCGGTCATCGCTGCAACAGCGGCTTTCCTGAACATTCGGCTCATCACTGCGGACAAGAAGTTCGCACGGTTGAAGGATGAAGTCGATGTGCTGTTGATCGAACGGTAGGTTGGCCCCGGAAGGGTGGCACCCGGCAATAGCCGAGTGAGTGCCCGCGTTGGGCTTCTGAGCAAGGTTGGCTGCCAATCATCTTGGCCGCTTTTTGGATGCGTGGGTCACACTTCATTCGTGTGCCATCTCCACTTTGCCGCCCGCCTTGGGCTTTTTGTAGCGCACCATCAGCACCAGCGGCAGGCAGGCGAGGGTGAGGATGCCCACGATGAGAAAGACGTCGTTGTAGGCCTGGATGCTGTACTGCTTCCACACGGTGAGGTCCAGCGCCTTCAGGGCCATGGCCTGCGCCTGGTCCGCGGAGAAGCCGGAATTGAGGAAGCCGCCGGTGAAAGCGGAGAGGCGGTCCTGCGTGGCGGGATCGTAGATGTTCACGTGGGACAGCAGGTCTGTATTGTGTACGGCGTTGCGGTCGGTGAGGTAGATGTTCAGCGCCGCGATGCCTGCCGCGCCGCCGATCTGCCGCACCATGTTGGTGATGCCGGAGGATTGGGCGATGTCGGCGCCCTTCATGCCCTGCAGGCAGATGGTGAGGATGGGGCCGAGCATCATGCCCATGCCCACGCCGCGCAGGATGAACGTCCAGAAGAAGCTGCCTTCACTGCTGCCGGGCGAGCTGAGGCCCATCATCCAGGCGAAGGCCACCACGATGAGGATGCCGCTGCCCATGATCAGGCGCGGGTCCACGCCCTTGGTGAGCCAGCGGCCCACCAGTCCCATGGAGATGCCCGTGGCGATGGCGCCGGGGATCATGAACATGCCCGTCATCAGCGGCGTCCAGCCCAGGCCGATCTGCACGAAGAGCGGGAAGACGAACACGGTGCCCATGAGCACCAGGCCCAGCACCACGTTGAGCACTGCGCCGATGGGCATGTTGCCCACCATCACCAACCGCACGTTCACGGCGGGATGTTCCGTGTGCCATTCCCACAACACAAAGAGCGCCAGGCCCAGGGTGGAGATGATGCTGAGCGTGACGATCAGCGGGCTGTTGAACCAATCGTCCTTGGCGCCTTCCTCCAATACGTACTGCAGGGTGCTCACGCCGATGACAAGAAAGGCGATGCCCCAGTAGTCGATCTTCTTCGGTTTCACCGCGCCGGGCCGGTCGTGGACGTAGTTCCATGATAGAAAGGCGGCCAGTATGCCCACGGGGATGTTCACCAAAAAGATCCAGTGCCAGCTGTAGCTCTGGGTGAGCCAGCCGCCGAGCGTGGGCCCGATGGTGGGGCCGATCATCACGCCCATGCCGAAGATGGCGTTGGCCATGCTGATCTTCTCCGGTGGATAGGCCCCCACGATGATGGTTTGCGCGGAGGTGAGCAGGCCACCGCCGCCGAGGCCCTGGATGAAGCGCCAGAGGATGATCTCGTTCAGCGTGTGCGACATGCCGCAGAACGCGGAGGCCGCCGTGAAGATGATGATGCTTGCGGTGAAGTAATTGCGCCTTCCGAAGAGGTCGCTGAACATGCCGGCCAGCGGGATCATGATCACGTTGCTCACCGCGTAGGCCGTCACCACCCAGGCGATCTCCACCGTGGTGGCGCCGATGCTGCCGGCGATCTCGCGCAGGGACACGTTGACGATGCTCACGTCGATGAGCTGCAGCATGGCCGCGATGATGGCGGCCGTGACCACCATGGTACGGGCCATGCCGGGCGGGTACTCCGCCTGCCGCTCCTGCAATGCCGCGCTCATTGGTTCAGCCCTTGGTGTTCACGTCCACGGTGGCGCTCAGCCCCGGCGCAAGCACCACGCTGCTGTCCTTCACCGCGTCCAGGTCGATGCGCACGCTGAGGCGCTGGGTCACCTTCACGAAGTTGCCCGTGGCGTTGTCCGGCGGCAGCAGGCTGAAGCGCGCGCCGGTGGCGCCGCTCAATGAGGTGATGTGGCCGGTGAGGTCCAGGCCGGGGTAGGCGTCCACTTCCACTTTCACCGGCTGTCCGGGCCGCATGTGCTCCAGCTGCGTTTCCTTGAAGTTGGCGGTGACCCAGATGTCACGCCCGTCCACGGCGGCGCAGATGG
This sequence comes from Bacteroidota bacterium, assembly GCA_018267065.1. Lineage (GTDB taxonomy): Bacteria > Bacteroidota > Bacteroidia > Flavobacteriales_F > PHOS-HE28 > PHOS-HE28. Next base: position 154 of record JAFDZG010000145.1, on the reverse strand, counting down.
GCGTGCCGGTGCTGATGTACTGGCCGGGTTCCACGGATTTCTTGCTCACCGTGCCATCGCAAGGTGCGGTGATGGCGGTGTGCGACAGGTTGATCTTGGCCAAGGCGAGTTCGGCCTGCCGCTGTTCCACCAATGCCCCGGCCAGCGCCACTTG
>JAFDZG010000144.1 GCA_018267065.1 Bacteroidota bacterium | reverse complement strand
CGGTGGTGAGCAGAACCGGGAACAAGAGGAATGAACGGACCATGGGGTAGGCTTGGGCCAACGAAGATGCGAAACATGATCCGAAGAAATCCGCCCATCAACAAGGTGCCGCTACCTTTGGTCCATGCCCAAGCCAAAGCCCGTGTTCGCGCGCCGCATCTTTTGGGACGTGGATTTCGACAAGCTGGACTACGACGCAAAAGCATCGTTCATCATTGAGCGGGTCTTTGAGCGCGGCGATGTGCCGGACATCCGCAACTGCCGGCGGTACTATGGCGATGAGAAGATCACGGAGGTGCTGCTGAACGCGAAGTTTCTGCCGCTGGCCACGTTGCATTTCGTGAGTGCCATCTTCGACAAGCCTTTGGAAGCGTTCCGATGCTACACCTTGAGACAGTCGAACCGGGCACACTTGCCATATTGAAGCGCCTCATGGGCGTTCCGGCGTTGAACGGTTTCGCACTGGTCGGGGGCACGGCATTGTCTCTCCGGTACGGCCATCGAAAGTCCGTTGATTTGGATCTCTTCTGCCATGGGGAATTCGATAGGCAAGGGGTTGTGGAGGCGTTGAGCAATGCATTCGGTCCGGAGTTTGACTACCGGAGGGACCCGATCAAATGGGCGGCGTTTTGCACGATCGGAGGATTGAAAGTGGATATTGTGAAGGACCCGCATCCGCGAATCCGTGAACTCGAACAGGTGGATGGCATCCGGCTGTATGCCGATGAGGACATTGCACCGATGAAGATCGAGGCCATCCTGCACAGGGGCAAGCGGAAGGACTTTTGGGATCTTGCCGAATTGCTTAGTGCATACGGGTTGCCATGGGTTCTTGACCGTCATCGGGAGCGATATCCTGATAACTCCATTGCGATTAGCATACCATACGCGATCACCTATTTTGTTGACGCTGAGGATAGCGAAAACCCCATAAGCCTCAAGGGCCAGACCTGGGAGAGCGTCAAGCGCACCATCTCAAAGACGGTGAGCGATTACTTGAAGTAGCCCGTTGCTCAGTTGTGCAGTTGCCAGTTGTCAGTCGTCGGGCTTGGCGTGTGTGCAGGACGGTATGCTGGGCCGGGAAAACGGGCAAATAGCAGAGAGCGGAATCAGCCGTAGTAGTCGGCAGCTGTCGGAGAAAGCCTGCCAACTAACAACTGGCAACTAACAACTAACAGGGGCCCACCACTCCCCACGCCCCACCGTCACTTCCCTCCCTCCGGCACAAAATCCAGCACAATGGAGTTCATGCAGAAGCGCTTGCCGGTAGGCGGCGGGCCGTCATCGAAGATGTGGCCCAAGTGACTGCCGCAGCGGCCGCAAAGCACCTCCGTGCGGTCCATGCCGTAGCTGTGGTCCTCCTTGTAGCGCACGCTGGTGGGGCGCAGGGCCTGGTAAAAGCTGGGCCAACCGCAGCTGCTGGCAAACTTGGCGTCCGAGCGGAAGAGCGCATTGCCGCACACGGCGCAGTAGTAGGTGCCCAAGCCCTCGAAGTTCCAGTATTTGCCCGTGAAGGCCCGCTCGGTGTTGGCATGGCGGGCCACTTCAAAAACGCTGTCGGGCAGGATGCGCTTCCATTCCGCATCGCTTACATGCAGGGGCGCGGTGTCGGTGCGGGAGTAGTAGGGATTGTTGCCGTGCGTGGTGGGGGCGGGTGTTTGTTCGGCCATGTGGGTTGAAGAGGTTGCACTGGTGCAAGCCACGATCAGGGCCGCCAGCGGAAGTATGGAATGGAAGCGTGCCATGCCGTTCGGTGTTGCAAAGTTCGTAAACGCGGAAGGGGATGGGGCTTGGTTGTCCTTCATCACAAGAAATGTTTCCGGGCAGCCATCCGTCATGCCAACGCACCGCTGTTCCAAATACAGAGGCGGGTTGCGGCCTGGCGTGCGATCTTCGGTACATGAAGAACCAACTTTCCACCGTTGCCACGCTGCACTACGTGTACGGCGCGTTCGTATGCTTGGTGGGCATGTGTCTGTTGGGCCTGGTGTTCGCAGGGGTGTTCCTGAACAGTGACTGGCTCCGCCAACAGGCGGGTGACGCCCCCCCGATGTTCGCGGGCCATTTTCTGCAATTCTTGGGCTGGTTCCTCTTTGCCCTGGTGGAGCTGCACGGCTTGCTGAACTTCATCAGCGCTGCAAAGATCCAAAAGCGGAATGGCCGCACCTTCAGCATGGTGGTGGCAGCGTTGAACTGCCTGAACATTCCATTCGGCCTGGCCTTGGGCATCTACACCTTCGTGGTGCTGGGCGACCGCGAGGTGCAAGGGCTGTACGATGCCCGTTCCATGGAAAGGTCCGGCGTCATTGTGCGCTGAGCGCCCGGTACCTTTGCGCCGCCATGAATACACTATCCCTGTTCCAAAGCCAATTGGACACCATCGCCCAAGGCAATTTGAAGATCATAGAACGCGTGCCGGAAGACAAACTCCTGTGGAAGCCGCATGAGAAATCGATGACGCTCGGCCGGCTGGCCCAGCACTTGGCGGAGCTGCCGCACTGGATGAACCGGATCTTGGACAAGGACCACTTCGACTTCGTGCTGGACGGCTTCAAGGTCCCCGCGCCGCCGGCGTCGCTCCAGGAGATCCTGGACTTGTACCGCACCAAATACGCTGCTGCCAAGGCCGCACTGGCCAACGCGGAGGGCATCAACATGGACGAGGAGTGGCAGATGCGCCGCAACGGCACGGCCTTCACCAAGTACCCGCGCGCCATCGCCATCAACACGCAGCTGGACCACATGGTACACCACCGCGGCCAGCTCAGTGTGTACCTGCGCCTGTTGGACGTGCCGGTGCCGGGCATGTTCGGCCCCAGCGCGGACGATCGGCACTGAGGTGTGCCTTATTCGGCCTTGCCGGATTCCTTCAGCACGCGCTCAAAGCGCCGGTCGGGCACCAACCAGATCATCGCAACCACCGCATAGATGCCAGCCGAAAGCACGGGCATCCTGAATGCGCTCGCGATGGCCACCACATAGAGCACTGCGGAAATGTTGCCCTTCAGGTCGCGGCCGATGGCCTTTTTCAGCAGTGAATTTGCGCCTTGCTTGCGGATGATGGCCCATTGCATCACGCCCCAGGCCACCGCGCACATCAACAGCACCAGGCCGTACAACGCCGTGGGCAGCGGCGTGAAATGGTTTTCGCCCATCCATGCCGTGGTGAAGGGGATCAGCGAAAGCCAGAAGAGGAAGTGCAGATTGGTCCAAAGGATGGCTCCGCTCACTTCCTTCACCGTGTGGAACAAATGGTGGTGGTTGTTCCAATAGATGCCCACGTAGATGAAGCTCAGCACGTAGCTCATCACCTTTGGCACCAAGGGCAGCAGGTCTTTTGCGGATGAACCCTCAGGCACCTTGAACTCCAGCACCATGATGGTGATGAAGATGGCCATCATGCCGTCGCTGAAGGCTTCCAGGCGGTTGGTTCCCATGGTGGCGGGTAGTTGTTTTTTGGCGGATGTTAGGAGGAAGTCACAATTTGCCAAGATGTCAATTCACCAAGATGCCAAATTGCCAAGTTGCCATGAACCAACTCCACGAGTTGCACCGGCCAAGCCCAGCAACTGCCACCTGCCACCTGCCAACTAACAACTAACAACTAACAACTAACAACTAACAACTACGCCCTACACCCCACGAACTCCTACCGGTTATGCGGCATCCGCTTGTTCTCCTTGAACTTCAGCACGTCCGGGGTTTGGCGCTTGCTGACGTCCACGCGCTGGTTGAGGGGCTCCACCAGTTCCTCTTTCGTGTACACGAAGGGCTTGCGCTGGTAGCCGCTGTCCACCAGCCGGTCGGTGAGGAAGATGGCCTCCTTGGGGCAGGCATCCTCGCACAGTCCGCAGTATATGCAGCGCAGCATGTTGATCTCGTACACCACGGCGTATTTCTCCTCGCGGTACAGGTGTTCCTCGCCCTTCTTGCGCTCACCGGCGTCCATGGTGATGGCCTCGGCCGGGCAGGCCACGGCGCAGAGGCCGCAGGCGGTGCAGCGTTCGCGGCCCTGGTCGTCGCGCTTCAGCACGTGGCGGCCGCGGTAGATGCCGGGGCGCGGACGCACTTCCTCGGGGTATTGAATGGTGGCTTTCTTCAGGGTGAAGAAGTGCTTGATGGTGATCCACAGGCCTGCCAGCACGGCGGGGATGTAGATGCGCTCCATCAGCGACATCTTCTTTTGGCTCACCTGCTTGCTGCGGTTGGTGAGCGGGGCGAAGCTGCCCGTGGCGGGAAGGTTGCCCGTGGTGCTCATGGTGCCAGTTGGCCTTGGGCGAGCATGATGCCGCCAGTGATCAGAATGTTCAGGATGGCCAGGGGGATCAAGCCCTTCCAGCCCAAGTTCATCAACTGGTCGAAGCGGAAGCGCGGCAAGGTCCAGCGCACCCACATGAAGAAGAAGATGAAGAAGAAGGTCTTGGCGAACATGGCCACCATGCCGAGGATGGTGATCAAGTTGGGGTCCCAGCCGCTGTTCGCCAGGCCCGGCACGTCGTAGGCACCGAAGTATAGCGTGGCCATCACCGCGCCGCTGATGAACATGTTCACGTACTCGGCAAAGAGGTAGAAGCCCAGCTTCATGCTGCTGAACTCGGTGTGGTAGCCGCCCACCAGCTCGGTTTCACACTCGGGCATATCGAAGGGCGAACGGTTTGTTTCCGCGAAGGCGCACACAATGAAGATCAGGAATCCCAAGGGCTGGCGGATAATGTTCCAGCCGTGCTCCACCTGGTAGTCCACGATGCCGCCCATGCTCAGGGTGCCGGTCATCATCACCAAGGCCACGATGCTCATGCCCATGGCCAGTTCGTAGCTCACCATTTGGCTGGCGGCGCGGATGGCGCCCAGCAGCGAGTATTTGTTGTTGCTGCCCCAGCCGCCCAGCATGATGCCGTACACGCCGATGCCGGTCATGGCGAAGACGAAGAGGATGCCCACTTCGGGGTTCATGCCTTGCAGGCTCACGTGTACGTCGCCGAAGGTGAGCGTGCCGCCCCAAGGGATGATTACGCCGGTGATCAGCGCCACGGTCATGGCCACGGCGGGCCCGAGGAAGAAGAGCGTGCGGTTGGCCGTGGCCGGCACGAAATCCTCCTTCATGAACATCTTGGCGCCATCGGCCAGGGGCTGCAACAACCCGAACGGGCCTGCGCGGTTGGGGCCGAGGCGGTCCTGCATGAAGGCGGCCACCTTGCGCTCGCCGTAGGTGGAATAGGCCGCCACGGAAAGCGTGATCACGAAGAGCACCAGCAGGAAGATCGCGGTGGGGATCATGGGTTCTTCTTGGCGGGTTTCAGGCGGGCCAGTTCGGGCACGTTGGGCGTGCCGCTGTCCAGTATCTTCTGTTTCGGCGCATGCACGTAGTGGCCTTGCGTGATCACGCTGTGGCGGTCGATGTTGCGCGGGCCTTCAACCACCCAGTCGCTGAGCTGCTTCTTTTCAAAGCGGCACTCATTGCAGATGAATTCCTCCACCTCGCCCCATTGGTTTTTACGGCCCGTGACGCGCAGCACTTCCTGGCCCTTCAGCCAGATGGCCGTTTTGCCGCTGCATGTTTTGCAGTCGCGGTGGGCGTCCATGGGCTTGGTGAACCACACGCGGCTGCTGAAGCGGAAGGTGCGGTCGGTGAGGGCGCCCACGGGGCACACATCGATGATGTTTCCGCTGAAGTCGTTGTCGATGGCCTGCTGGATGTAGGTGCTGATCTCGGCGGCATCGCCGCGGTTGATCACGCCGTGAACGCGGCCGTCGGTGATCTGCTCGGCCACCTTCACGCAGCGGTAGCACATGATGCAGCGGGTCATGTGCATCTTGATCTGCTCCCCGATGTCGATGGGGTCGAAGGTGCGCTTCTCGAACTGGTAGCGGCTGGTGCTCACGCCGTGCTCGTAGCTGAGGTCCTGCAGGTGGCACTCCCCGGCCTGGTCGCAGATGGGGCAGTCCATGGGGTGGTTGATCAGCAGGAACTCGGTGACGGCGGCGCGCACGTCCATCGCTTCCTGGCTCAGGGTGTTTTCCACTACCATGCCGTCCATCACGGCGGTGCGGCAGCTGGCCACGGGCTTGGGCATGGGCCGCGGGTCGCGCTCGCTGCCCTTGGTCACCTTCACCAAGCAGGTGCGGCAGTAGCCGCCGCTGCCCTTCAGCTTGCTGTAGTAGCACATGGTGGGCGGGGCCACGTAGCGCTCGGCGCTGTTGCGCTCACCGATGCGGCGGGCGGCCTCCAGGATCGTGGTGCCCTCGGGAACCTCGATCTCGATGTTGTCTATGGTGACCTTCGGCATGAACGACCGTGATAAAGGCGCTATTGGCCACAAAGAAAGGCAAGCACGGGGAGAAAAGCGAACGCGATCATCAGGCATCCACGGGAAGGCCTTGCCTGCACCCAACTGGCGCGACCCTGCGCTTGCCTACGATAGATCACTGAGGGGTACTGGGCGGGACACCGGGTAAACCACTTGGCGCAGGAGGCAAATAGGTGCCCAGCTCTTTGTTGTTGGGTTCAACGTTCATCGGCCATGGTTTTCACCAGCACATACCGGTACCGCAGATCCAATTCCCGCCCGTCCAAGGTATCCAACATTTCCTGGGTGATATGCAAGGGGTACAGTACGGCATTCACCGGGTTGGCCATCGGCTTGAGCCAATCGGCCAGGGGCATGGTTTTGGGGCAGTTGGCGCGGAGCACGGCGCGGGTGGTTGCATT
>JAFDZG010000143.1 GCA_018267065.1 Bacteroidota bacterium | reverse complement strand
TGTTTGTGCAGGGTGCGGATCATGCCGAGGCTCAACTTGCGCTTGCCGTTGAGGATCTCGCTGCGGCGCTGGCGGGAGCCGAGCATTTTGTCCAGGTCCTTTTCGGTGAGGCCCAGCTGGTCCAGCCGGAACTTGATGGCCTCGATCGGGTCGGGCGGTGGAACGGGAAAGTGGATGTCCTCGTATTCTTCCACCACCATGGCCAGCAGTTCCAGTTCATCGAACTCGGCACTGCCTTCCTTGGGGTCAAGGTCGAAGAGTTCCTGGATGCGCAGGAGCGAGGCCTTGTGTTCCTTCTTGGTGCGGATGGGCTTAACCTTCATAGCGCAGTGTTGTTACGTCCACCTTGTCGTACTCGGCGTGTGTCATTACACGGATCACATACACCACACCCTGTTTTGAAGAGGGCTTCTTGTACCGCACACGGGCCACCAAGCGATAAGCATTGCCCTTGATGTTGAACACGATGCGATCCCCGCCCACGAAAGACACAGCTGGGAACGACCTTTTGATATCCTCGGGAGATGTCCATTCTTCCCTGCGGACCATGTCGTGCCACGCTCGCAAGGGTTGCAAGGCCGATGCGTGCTTTCGGCCGTAGCGCTCCAAGGTCTCTTTGGCAATGATCCGCATGCGAAGATACGACGAATGTAACCAAAATGGTTACATTATCAAGCCGCTCAAGTGTAGGGATCGGGCGCAACTTGCCAAGGTTTCACGGTTTGATTCCCTCCTGCGCCAGTGAATGGCACGATATCCCAACACGCTTTCTTGTGATCATCCCCATACTGTCCAGAAAAACACTACGCTCGCGTAGCTCCAGAATAAAGTGAAGACAACATGGACGACTGTTTCAAAGCGTTTGCCTTTCCACAATCTGATGGAGTAGCCGAAGAGCTGGACCATGAGGCGGATGCTCCAAAATACACCAAGGAACAACGCGATACGCTTGCCGAACACCGTGCTGGTCAGTTCCTGCGCGGAGGTCAGGCAGAGGATCCCCATCATCAGGACCATCAAGGCAATGAAGAACATGTGGATGTGCATCATCTGCCTGTTCATCAAACTGAGCGAAGCCAGTTCCGTCCGCCATTGGAAGTAACGTGGGAAGCCGATGTGGACCAAAGCCAGCAGCACAAGCAGGAAGCCAATGACGTGCAGGTGCGTGATCATTGGGGAGCAAGGATATAGGTGGTGATGAACGGCGTGGTGCGCACTTGTCGCTCCACGGCCAGGCCGCTTGCGGTAAAGGCACTCTTCCAAACAATCGGGGAATGGAAATGCAGGAATCCGAAGTTGAACGCGATGAAGTTGACGGAGTCGCGGAGGTGTTCGGTCACCACCAGGTGGCCGGCGGGGTTCAACGTCCGACGAATTTCCGAGAGGAAGCGGACACGTTCTCCATGATCGCGCACTTCATGGAGTGAAAGGAAGGCGACGACCAGTTCTACGGAGTGGTCCGGGATGGGAAGCAGGTCGGTTGCAGTCTTTCTGACTCCTGTAGCGGGGGGATAGGCGCGCCGGGCCCGCTCGATGGATGGCTCCGTGTGCATCGCGGGGTCGTAGAAGTCGAATACATCCAAAGTGGCATGGCTGTAGCGTTCCCGCAGCGCTGGAGAGATCTCATCGAATCCGGCGTTGATGGCGACGATCGTTTCGGGTATTGGCAACCCATCCAGCCAAGGCATTCGATAAAGTACTGACCGGTCGTAGATGTAGTGTGATGCCAAGGTGGGAAGGATCATTGCCACCAGCCCTACAAAGGCGAGGACCAGCAACGTGATCCGCCAACTGCTTGTTGCGTTCATCGCCAGAATGGAGCAAACCAAGATGACCAGGAAGCCCATGAGATACTTCGGCCAATTGAAACGGACCACGTTCCACACGCCATCATACGGTCCTCTCATGTCGGCATGGGTTCCAATGTCCCTCGTTTCCACTGGTAAGGGACATCATTCATGGTGAACGCATTGGCCAACCGTAGATCGCTGAAGCCAAACCGATCAAGAAAGGAGAAGTGCCACCGTTCCACTTGCACCGGACGTGGCGTCCAGTTCACACGCGATCCTTCAACGGTAAGCATGCGCCTGCGCTTGGCATCGTAGCTGAAAGTGAAGGGCAATGGTCCCACGTAACGACGTGCCTCCTTCCAATCGGCAAAGGGTGAACCGACTGGCAATGCCTCTTCTATGTCAGGGTTATCCGTGATGCTCACATGCATACTGCCGTCCTTGGAACGAAGGGAAAGCCGATGGGTATCATAGGTGCGGTCAATTGGCTTGTGCGCGTATCCGTAATGTGTGAACACATTGCCCAGGCGGGCCATGAGCCGTTTATCCGTTTCCGAACCGAGGATGTACAGGCCGCGCAACCGCTTTCCTTGGACATTGACATGGCGCACGAATACGCGATAGCCAAGTAGAAAGAAATCCAGCCCCGCCCATTCAGGGAAGCCCATTGGGCGCAAACGTCGCGTTTCCACCATGGCCACGGCCAGAAATCCGTGTTCCTCCTGAAAGACATCCAGGTCCAAGTAAGGCGGGAGTAGCTTTTGAAGTTCCGATCGGGGTACCGCGAAGGCGAGGACCACCGTGCGCTTGAGGTGCGCCGTCACGCCGAAGGGGTGGTTCTTCAACGCGTCAAGCATGGGGCCGTCGATCACGCTTTTTCCGTGGACCAAACGCCGTCCAGTAAATGAATGCCATGAACAAGACCGCGAACAAGGCATTGAAGCGGCCCCAAAGCAAAAGGTCTGGCACAACGAAGAATTCCATGACGTTCATGGTCAGGATCACGACGATCTGTGCGGTTGCGCACCAGCGGTACCGCCAACCACTCAGGACCCAAAAGGCCATCAACACTTCCGCAATGCCAATGGCCACCGTGAACCCATGCGCATGTGTGCTTCCTAGGATCCTGGCCACGATCTGTTCATGGCGCGGCACCAGCCCAAGCACCTTGCATAGCAAACCGTTGACCAGCCAAACAGCCGCGATCATATAGCGGTACCATGCATTCTGCTCCATTGTAAATAGTCCAAAACGTGCGGAAGATATTCTACGGCGGACTGCAAGGCGTGAGCGGGACCGTGCGGTACCCGCAGGAGTTTGAGGGGGTGTGAGGGCGTGACGACACGAAGTGCTACCGGTAGATCCCTTGCGCCCTCAGTGTGGCATCACCGGTAAATATCCTTCCGGTGCCCCACTTCCCGCACTTCCACGATGCGGATGCCATCATCAATGATGTAGAGGATCCGATACGCACCGACCCTGATCCGCCACGACTCGGAATGTGCGCCCTTCAGCTTCTTGCAGCCTGGTGGTCGCGGGTCGGTGCCGAGTGCCTTGATCGCCTTGAAGATCCGTGGAACCACCGCAGCGTGAAGCCCGGCAATGTCCCGCTCCGCATCACGGGCGATGCGTACCTGGTAACTCAAAGCTTGCCTTGCTTCTGCAGTTTCTTTTCCATCTGCTCCAACGAGATGGTCGGTTGGCCCGCGCGCTGTTCAGCGATCAGTCCGTCCAGC
>JAFDZG010000142.1 GCA_018267065.1 Bacteroidota bacterium | reverse complement strand
TCCACGATGTTCTTGCGCAGCCGCTCCATGCGCGGGCTGTTGGTGGTGATGTACATGCCGTTGCCGATGGGGCTGTGGCAACTGGCCATCACCTTTTTGGGGCCATCTTCTTTCAACGCCACCTCCACCGAACACACGCGGCAGCTGCCGAAGGGCTCCAGGTTGGGCGCGTCGCAGAGCGTGGGCACGGGATCGGGACCTTTGTGGCGGCGCATGAAAGCGAGCATGGTCTCGCCCTGGATGATCGGGAAGGCCTTGCCGTCGATGAAGGCGGTGCCCGCATCGGTGGCGGCCTTGTTGGCGCTGGAGGGCGCGCTGGCTGTTCGCCCTGCGGGCGTACTGGGCGATCCGTGCTTGGCGTTCGGCGTGTTCATGGCGTGTTCGGTTAGCGGCTCACGGCGGGCCTACTTCTTGAATGCGGGTTGAAGTTCATCGGCGAAATACGCCAAGGCGTTCTTCACGCCCAGCGGCAGTCCGCCGCCCAAGGCGCAGAGGCTGCCGATCTCCATGGTCTCCAGCAGGTCGTCAAGCAGCTGCCGGTCCATCAGGCGGCCTTCGGTGGCGCCTTCGATCAGCTCCTTGCCGCGCACCGAGCCGATGCGGCAGGGGAAGCACTTGCCGCAGCTTTCCGCCGCGGCGAAGGTGAAGAGGTGCTTGAGGTACTCCACCATGGGGAAGTTCTCCGGGATGGAGAGGATGCTGGCGTGGCCCAAGAGAAAACCTTCCTGCTGGAAGCTCTCGAAGTCGATGGAGAGCGCGTTGACCTTGTGCAAGGGTACGATGCCACCGAGCGGACCGCCGATGTGCAGGGCCTTCGTGGGCCGTGCAAAGCCTTGGCCCAGCTCATCGATCACGCGGGCCAGCGGGGTGCCGCACTCCACCTCGTACAGGCCGGGTCGCTTGAAGCCGCTGTCCAGGCACACCAGTTTGCTGCCGTTGCTTTTTTCGGTGCCCAGCTGGGCGAAGGCGGCGCCGCCGTGTTGCACCACCCAAGGCACGCAAGCCAAGGTCTCCACGTTGTTCACCACGGTGGGCCGGTTGAAGAGGCCTTGCTGTGCGGGGTACGGCGGACGCGTGCGCACCTCGCCGCGCTTGCCTTCAATGCTGTTGAGCAGCGCGGTTTCCTCGCCGCAGACGTAGGCCCCAGCGGCTTTGATCACGCGGAAGCGCCAGTTGAAGCCGCTGCCCTTGATGTTCGTGCCGATCCAACCGTTCGCTTCGATGTCCTTCACAGCCTGTTTCACGATGGCCACCGCCTCTGGATACTCGGCGCGGATGTACAGCACGCCGGTGTCGGCGCCCACGCAGTAACCGGCGATCATCATGCCCAACAGCACCAAGTGTGGCCGCTGCTCCAGCAAGTAGCGGTCGCTGAATGCAGCGGGGTCGCCCTCGTCGGCGTTGCACACGATGTACTTGCGCGGTGTGCCATTGCCGGTGGTGTCCTTCGCGTTGCGGCAGGCCTCCAGCTTGAAGCCCATGGGGAAGCCCGCCCCGCCGCGGCCGCGGATGGTGGCCAGCTTGATCTCGTTCAGCACGTCCGCGCTATCGCTCTTCAGCACCTTTTCCCACAAGGCATAGAACGCGGGCAGCGCAGGCATGGGCGCTGTAAGGATGGGCTGCGCCATGGTGGTGCCCACGTGGTGGTGCCCTCCGTTGTCCACGCTCACCTTCTTCTTCGCCTCCACCTCCTTCACCAGCTCGCCCACCTTTTCAATGGCATTGCCGCTGTAGTTCAGCCCGCCCACGTTGAACGTGCTGTTCTCGTGGCAGCGGCCCATGCAGCACATGTGGCCGATCTCCTCTTCCTTGTAATGCTTGCGCAGCTCATCATGAACATGCTGCTGCGTGCCCGCCACCAAGCAGGCGCTGCCGTTGCACACGTAGGCCTTCTTGCCCTGGTTCTCCTTGTTCAGGAAGTCGTAGAACGAGGCGGCGCCGTAGGTCATGGCCTCGCCGATCAGGAAATCCTTGGAGATGGCGGTCAAGGTGGCATCGCTGGGCGAGCCACCTTGATGGTCGGCGGCCTGCTGCAGACGGTCCCAAAGGGAATCGTCAAGTTCCTTGCCGTCGCGGCCGGAGAGGGAGGTGATGTTCTTGGACATGAGGCACCAAAGTAAGGCGGAACGGGTCGGCTCGCCTAATTTCGCGGCCATGCGCACCCTGTCGCTTTTCGCGGGCATCACGTCCCTACTGCTGATCGGCACCGGCTGCACCAAGGAAGACCAGGACGATGGCGGCTACCGCGCAGCGGGCATCACCTTCCGCAGCGATTCCGGCTACACTTACCAGAACGACACAGTGGGCTTGGGCGATACCCTGCGCATCGGTGCCATGGTGGCCAAAGGTTCGGAAAGCCTGGACTTCGTCTACGTGGAAATGCGCGTGAACGGCGGCAACTGGGCCAGGCAGGACACCTTCCCCTTCACGCAGAACCCCATGGCCGTGGATTTCCAGGCCATCATGGGGGACGTGCCGCGCACCGAGGACTGGAGCGTGCTGGCCGTGGAGCACAACGGCGACGCCACCCGGCGCAGCCTCACCTTCACCGTGCAATAGCAGCACCGCGAGCGGTACTTTCGCGGCGGCCTTTCGGGTCCATATTGAACTGTTGATGTACCGTACCCACACCTGCGGCGAGCTCCGCCTCACCGATGCCGGAAACACCGTGACCCTCGCCGGATGGGTCCAACGCAGCCGCGCCATGGGCGGCCTCACCTTCGTGGACCTGCGCGACCGATACGGCATCACCCAGCTCAGCTTCAACGCCGAACGCGACAAGGCCCTCTGCGACCAGGCCAACGCCCTGGGCCGCGAATACGTGGTGCAGGCCACCGGCACCGTGAAGGAGCGCGAGAGCAAGAACAAGAACATCCCCACGGGCGAGGTGGAGCTCATCGTCACGGAACTGAAGGTGCTCAACGGGGCCAAAACCCCGCCTTTCACCATTGAAGAGGAGACGGACGGCGGCGACGACCTGCGCATGAAGTACCGCTACCTGGACCTGCGCCGGGCCAACGTGCGCAAGAACTTCGAGCTGCGCCACCGCATGGCCATCGAAACGCGCAACTACCTCAGCGCACAGCACTTCCTGGAAGTGGAAACGCCGGTGCTGATCAAGAGCACACCGGAAGGCGCCCGCGACTTCGTGGTGCCCAGCCGCATGCACCAAGGCGAGTTCTACGCGCTGCCCCAAAGCCCGCAGACCTTCAAGCAACTGCTGATGGTGGCGGGCATGGACCGCTACTTCCAGATCGTGAAGTGCTTCCGCGACGAGGACCTGCGAGCCGACCGCCAGCCGGAGTTCACCCAGATCGACTGCGAGATGGCCTTTGTGCAACAGGAGGACATCCTCCAGATGTTCGAGGGCCTGGCCAAGCACCTCTTCAAAGCCGTGCTGGGCAAAGAGTTCAGCGCGCCCTTCCCGCGCATGACGTACGACGAAGCCATGCGCAACTATGGCTGCGACAAGCCCGACCTGCGGTTTGGGATGAAATTTCAGACCCTCACCCCCGGCCCCTCTCCCAAGGAGAGGGGGGAGGACCTCGCCAGGGGAAAAGGCTTCAAGGTCTTCGACGAGGCCGAATTGGTGGTGGGCATCAACGCAGAAGGTTGCGCGGGCTGGAGCCGCAAGCAGACCGATGCGTTGATCGACTTCGTGAAGCGCCCGCAGATCGGGGCTTCGGGCATCGTGTTCCTGAAGTGGACCGAAGAAGGCCTGAAGAGCACCGTGGACAAATTCTTCACCCCGGAACAGTTGCGGATGTGGGCCGAACGCGCCAACATGAAGCCAGGTGACCTGCTCTGCATCATGGCCGGCAAGGCGGATAAGACGCGTAAGCAACTCAACGAACTGCGCCTGCACTTGGGCGACCAGTGCAACCTGCGCGATCCATGGAGTTTCAGTCCGCTGTGGGTGGTGGACTTCCCGCTGCTGGAAAAGGATGAGGAGAGCGGTCGCTGGCACGCCATGCACCATCCCTTCACCGCGCCCAAGCCCGAGGATGCGCAGAAGCTCTTCGACCAGAAGGACCTCGGCAGCGTACGCGCCAACGCCTACGACTTGGTGATCAACGGCACGGAGATCGGTGGCGGCAGCATCCGCATCCACGACCGCGCCATGCAGGAGGCCATGTTCCGCGTGCTCGGCTTCAGCGATGCCGATGCCCGCGCCAAGTTCGGCTTCCTCATGGAGGCCTTCGAGTACGGCGCTCCCCCGCACGGCGGCGCGGCCTTCGGCTTCGACCGCTGGGTAAGCCTCTTCGGCGGCCGCAGCGACATCCGCGAGTTCATCGCCTTCCCCAAGAACAACGCGGGACGTGATGTGATGATCGACGCGCCCAGCGCCATCGATGGGGAGCAGTTGAAGGAGTTGGGGTTGGTGGTGAAGGGGTGAGACTTGCTTTACCGTAAAAGCACGGGCCGCATTGGAGGATGCGGCCCGCGTTGTTCAATGACCTGCCTAGCCTTACCGCACCACTTTCACCGCGCGTTTCACTACCACCGCACCATCCAGCATGTACGTGCAGAAATACATGCCCGAAGCCAGCCTGCTGGTGTTCCACTCGTATGTGTATGCACCAGCCTCGGCTTGTTCTTCACGCAGGGTGCCCAACGGCTTGCCGTCACTGGTACTGAATTGAAGGCTTACCCTGCCCGCCTGTGGTACGTAGTAGCCCAGCGTGGTGCGGTCCGTGAACGGATTGGGCTGGATCGTCAAGCGTTGTTCCTGCACATCTTCGGGCACGGCTGCATTCTTTTGGTTTCCATTGCCTTGCTGCGCCAAGCCAGGATTGGTGCCGCAGCATTGGGCCACTTGGGCCTGCAAGACATCCAACCGTACATTCTGTTCCTTGATGGCTCCGATCAGCAGAGGCACCAATTCCATGTAATCGATTCCCTTCAGTAGCATTGAGTCATGCACCATTGCGCCCAATGAACCCCTAAGCTCCGGGAAAGTTGCAGTTTGCACTAGGCCAGGCAATATTTGTTCCACTTCCTGGGCCAGCAAACCCATGCGTTCGCCCTGCGGCAATCCTAGAAATGGAAACTCGCCCGTATTGTACTGGTAACGCTTGGGATGCAGTTGTTCAACCAGCTCCAACGCACTGTCCAAGTCCTGTATATTGTGCTTGAGGTTCTGATCGGACACTATGGGTGTACCGCCATTTATCCAGCCCGGGCCGCTAACGAAAAGAGTGCCTGAGATACTCGCGTGCCCATCAACAACGAGTGCTGTACCCCCTCCGGAGTTCAAAAAATAACCAGCAATCCCTACACCTGTTGAAATGCCTTGGACCCCATACGCACCGCCACTTGCACTGGGGTAGGCCACCCCTTTTACACCAACGTTAAGCGGGCTTTGGAAGCTGCCGGTGGACTGACCCGTGCCTTCTACCCCAATGTTTGCCTTGGTGGCGTTCGTGGCCGTAAAACGGCCACCAAAATAAAACACCGAGTTGGGGTTCGGGGGCCAGGTAAAGTCTATCGTTTGGGCCTCCACACCAACGTAGTTCAGGCCATTATTATCCACCGAAGGGATTAGGTTGTTCACTTGCACGGCCGTATATGACCCTCCGGTCGGCAACACATCTGCCTGGACCGTGAGCTTTGAGCTGGGTAATGAAGTGCCGATGCCCACTTTGTCAATTGACTGTGGCGGGCAAGCATTCCCATTATAGGCCGTAACCGCATTGTTCCCCTGCAAACTCCAACCAGAGGAACACACACCACCAAATGTGCTCGCGGGTCGCCAATACACACGACCATCCGCCGGGTTGACCACAAGTACCCGGTCGTATGTATCGTTCCGGTACAACGTGGGGTGTACAAAATCACGGAGTCGTATTGTCCGGTTTAACAGGTCCACCCGTTCATCCGGCTGCAAGCCCATGGCCTGCCAATCGCCTACGCCCAAATAGCCGCTGGGATGCATCCGCGCGAT
>JAFDZG010000141.1 GCA_018267065.1 Bacteroidota bacterium | reverse complement strand
TAGCTGCGCAGCAGGTCTTCCAGCCATTGAATGGCCGGCAGGTCCAGGTGGTTGGTGGGCTCGTCCAACAGCAACAGGTCCGGCTGCATCAGGAGAATGCGTGCCAATTCGGCCCGCATGCGCCACCCGCCGCTCAGTTCCTTCATGCCCCGGTGCATGTCCTGCTCCACGAAGCCGATGCCCTTGAGCATCCGCTCGATCTTCATTTCATGGTCCACCACGCCCATGGTGTTGAGCCGCTCGTGCGCATGGGCCAGCAGGGTGGCCAGTTCCATGGCCTCTTCATCGGTCTTTGCAGTTTCCAGTTGGGCACCGATCCGCTCAATGGAGGCATTCAGTTCCTGGGCTTCGGCAAAGGCCTTTTCCGCCACCTGCCAAGGGTTGAGGTGCAGGTCGTGGTCCATTTGCTGGGGCAGGTAGCCGAAGGTGAGTTCCTTGGGCCTGCCGATGGAACCCTTGTCATAGGGCTGTTGCCCCGCAAGGATCTTCAACAGGGTGCTTTTTCCTGCGCCATTGCGCCCCACCAAGCCAATGCGGTCATCGCTTCCGATGAAGAAGGACACATGGTCGAACATGGGCCGCTCGCCAAAGTGCAGGAGAAGGTCGTTGACGCTGATCATTTTTTCGGGCCGCAAAGGTACTTGTTCGCGGGGAGGCGGGAAACGGAGGGCACTGAACGCAGAAGGCCCCGCAAATGCGGGGCCTTCCAACGGATGGAGGCGTACGCCTCCTCAGAAGTTCCAAAGGTCGTGTTCAAAATCGAACAGGTCGGCCTTGATGCGCTCTGATTCAAGCAGGGCATCAATGCCGCTTTGGTACTGCACGATGTTGCGGTCGTAAACGTTGCTCACCTTGGTGATGGTGCTGTTGAACTGGCGTGTCCAGAACAAATGATCAAATGAACGCCGTTCGGCATCGTTCTCCCGGTTAAACACGTCCCAGTTCACCAGGACATAGCGCAATTCCGGGAAGTAGAGCCAAAAGAGCGGTTTGTATCCGCGCACTTCACCCTGGTCGCCCAGGATCTCCTGCTTGGGGCAAAGACCGATGATGCGGATATCCATCACCGAACGCTGCTTGTCGAAGATCCAGTCCTCCTTCAGTACGTATTTCTTGATCTTGTCACTGGTCACTTCGGAGGTGGTGATCACCGACTTCATTTCACCGGTCAGGATGTCCTCCGTCTGGGTGGTGTCCGTTTTGGTCAACAGTGCTTTCACCTCCGTTGGCAAAAGGGGCTTGGTGAACTCATCATCCTGCGCCGTGGGCCCCGGATCATACGCCGTGACCGATCCATCGTCCAGAATACCCTGCTTGATGACGTCAAAGAGGCTTTTGCGGTCGTGGATCGGTTCCGTGGGGTAGTACAATGGCAGGTTGATCTTCTCCCGCAGGTCGATCTCGCGCCATACGCGCCGGTACCACATCACGTCCGCTTCGCGGATGAACGGGTAGGGCACCACGCGCTGCGTTTTGGTGTGCTCCTTGATGTAGGCACCGTCCAATACGGTTTGCGCCTGCAGCGAGCCCAACGGGGCAAGGGAGAAGGCCAGCAAGGTGCCGTGGAGAATGTTCCTGGTGGTGCTCATGGCTCGCACGTTTACGGATCAGATCACTTTGAAGGACAGCGTTCCGAGGCTCCGAACGGTGCCATCGGGACCTTTTGCCTTGATGTTCTCAATGAAGATCTTTTGGTTGGTCTTCACCTTGCTCAGCACCGTTTTGGCATCCTCGCTGAGGAATGGTCCACGGCACTCTTTCTCCAGCAGGTTGCCGCCGATGGTGGTGGACACGGTGTAGCTTACAACGTCAAACTTCAGGTCAAACTCGAAGTTTTCCATCTTGGCGATCACCCCCTGTGCAGCACTCACCTCATTTCGCTTAACGGTGGCATCACCTGCTCCGTGGCCCGCAAAGTAAGGCGTCGGGTTGGGCACGTTCTTCACACGGAACTCCACGCCTGGCAAGCTCTTCTTGCTACCGTCCGGATTGGTCACCGAAACGCTCACCACCGCAGTGGTTCCCGCACCCGGCTTCACGATGTAGCCGTCCTTGTCGCGTGACAAGCTGCCGTTCGTCATGCTGGGGGAGATATTGGTGGCACTGTAACCTGCCACACTGATGCTCACCGGGTTTTCCACCCCGCGGTAAAACACGTTCATCTTCGTGGGGCTCACAACCAAGCTCGGCGCAGCCACTTCATACTCGGTCTTGAAGGGTTGCACCTGCAGCTCACCACCAACAGGTTTGAACTTGATGATGCCCGTCACGGTCTTCAAACCTGCACTGGAAGCCGGCTGCTCCAGCACCGCCATGGCTCCGTTCATGGGCAACTGGCTGGATGCACCAACGATCTCCGGTGGTGTCTTCGTGGTGTCCACGTATGCACCTGCTCCTGCAATGAAGACTTCCGGCGCGTTCTGATTGTCATAAGCGCCCAGGAAGATGTTGGCCCGGTAGGTACCGCCTACCGTAACATAACTGCTCTGGGGTTTCACGATGGCCTCCAGCGTATTGAACTTGAAGGTCTTCGATTCCACGCCGGCCATCATGCGGCCCACCAGTTCGTTCTCCATGGTGCGGATGTCCGTCTGCATCTTGGAAAGAATGGTGATGCCTGCGGCCAAGGGCACGTGGTAGAAGTTCATCGAGGCCCAGTTGTTGTT
Organism: Bacteroidota bacterium; assembly: GCA_018267065.1. Classification (GTDB taxonomy): domain Bacteria; phylum Bacteroidota; class Bacteroidia; order Flavobacteriales_F; family PHOS-HE28; genus PHOS-HE28. The sequence goes on along the minus strand of JAFDZG010000141.1, from coordinate 20,609 downwards.
GGTGCCGCTGGCATCCTTGCGGTCCTTGAAGTCGAACATTTCATCCGCACTGGCCTGCAGCTTGGGGTCGTTCTTGGCTGCTTTCTTCACCATGTCACGGAAATTCTCCAACATACCTTGGAGCTCCAGCGCAGTGTACGGGCCTTTCTTGGGCTTTGCCGGCTCGGAGCCCACCATCATTTCCGTGATGTGCGTGTTGTTGTCCTTCATGTGCACGTGCTCCAAATTGAGCACCGTATCCACGCCATTGGCCTTCCCCATCACTTTCTCCAAGGGGATGCCGTCCGTTTTGGAGATCAGCATGCCTTTGAGCGTATCTATGTGCGAAACCAAGCGTGACGCCATGCCCTGCACCTGCTGCGCGTCCTTCCACGCTGCGCCGTACTTCGCCTCGTTCTCCTTGGCCAAGCCGGCAAACTGCTTGTAGGTTGCGTCCATCTTGTCCTTGAACGTGGACTTGGTGTTCTCCAAGCCTTCGTTCACGATGACGAAGCTGTCGAGGATCTCCTTGGATACGTTCAGCGCGAGCAGCGCCGTAAGCACCAAGTACATCAAGTTGATCATTTTCTGTCGCGGGGACAGATTACCGCCTGCCATTTCGTTGGGCTCTGGTTTTGGTCGGTCGTTAGTGTCCTAACTGTCCGGGTTACTATCAACGAACGGTCATGGCAGCCAACATGTTGCCATATACGGTGTTCAGCTTGGCCAGGTTGTTGCTCAGCTCAGAGATGTTCTCCTTGTAGCGCTTGGTGTCGCTCACGCTCTCGTTCAGGTTGGAGATCATGTCGCTCATGCCGGCGAACATCTGGTTGGCTGCCTCCAGTTTCTCGCGGCTGGTGCGCAGCTGCAGCTCGTACATTTCGTTGAGGTCGCTGAGGTTCTTGCTCATGCGGCCCAAGCTTTCGCCCGCATTGCGGCCGGCATCCACGTTTTCGGTGAGGCCGACGAGGCTTTCGCTGGCTTTCGCATAGCTGTCGCTCAGTGCGCTCACCTTGGCCGAGGCACCCTTGAGGGAGTCGGCGTACTCGCTGGTCGCCGATGCCGCCCCGGTGATCTCGCCCATGGCCCGGGCCTGGTCGCTGAGGCTGCGCATGCCCTGGCCGAGGCTTTCGATCAGCTCAGGCTCGATCTTGGCGCTTTCCAGCATGTCGTCCAACTGTTCGGTGATCGAACGTTGGTCATCCTTCTTGAAATCTTCGCCCATGGCATGGTCCGCAGAGGCAAGCTCCGGGTATACCAAGCTCCAATCCGGTTCTTCGTGGGGGGGTTCAAAGGCGGAGAAGGCAAAGATCACCGCCTCTGTGGTGAGGCCGATGATCAGGAAAACGTCGGCCATGGGCCAGTGCTCAATTTTGAAGAGTGCACCGACGAGCACAACGGATGCGCCCAATCCGTACAACTTGGCCATGAAATTCTTCCACCGCTTACTGCCTGGTTTCATCTTGGGTCCTTGCTTTAGGGTTGATCTGGTTTTTCCTTGCTGAACGCGGAAGCCGTGCCGGTTCCTAAGCCATGCTTCCTTGTTTTCCTTCTTGCTCCGTCCTACAGGTCCTCAGGGCTCACCGCCTTGCCGCGGCCCAGATAGGTCAATGCACTCCGGAAGCCAATGTAGCACTTGGCGGTATCCTGGTACTCAAAGGACCGCGTGCCTGTTTGTATGTAGAGCCCAACATCCTTCCACGAGCCTCCGCGGATCACCTTCCGCTTCATCGAAGGGGGATCGTTCGCCACGGCATCGTAGGAATATTCCGGGTTCATGTCGTGGTCAAAGTCATACACGCTCTCATCGAACGCCGTGCTGGTCCATTCGGCCACGTTGCCGCTCATGTTGTAAAGGCCGTAGTCATTCGCGGAATAGCTGTCCACCGGCACGGTATGGAAGCCGCCGTCATCGGTGTAGTTGCCATTGAGCGGCTTGAAGTTGGCCAAAAAGCAGCCGGACCTGTTCCGCACATAGGGCCCACCCCAAGGGAAGGGAGAGAGGTCCAGGCCACCACGGGCGGCATACTCCCACTCTGCCTCGGTGGGCAGGCGGAAATGGTTGATGTACGGCTCGCCTTCGCTTTGCAGCCATGCGTTCATCATGTTCTGCGTGCGCCACACGTTGAACGCCTTGGCCTGGCTCCATGTAACGCCTACCAGCGGATAGTCGTCGTAGGCCGGATGCCAGAAGTAGTTCTCGGTCATCGGCTCATTGTAGGAGTAGGTGAAGTCGCGCACCCAAGCAAGGGTGTCGGGAAACACGTTGATGACTTCCTTGATGATGAACTTGCTGCGGTCGCTGTGGCCGCGGATGGCGTTGTTGCCGCCCTTCACGTCCGTGTAGCTCAGATCAAGGTCCTGGCCGGAACGGCGGGCAGCCTCCTTCAGGTCGATCCAATAGTACTCGAACATCAGTTTGCGCGTGTCGATCTCCTTGCGGCGGTAGAAACGCTCACTCTCCGGATAGTACATGTCGGCCAGCGCCTCACGCTCTTCCTCCCCGTCCCACTGGATGCGCTCCTTCCAATTGATCACCGGGGGATCGATCTCCTCGCCGAACTCATCTTCGGTGATGACATGCTCCCCAATGTCCTCATCACCCAAGATCCGCTTGGCCGTGGAGTCTATCACATACTCCACGAACTGGCGGTACTCGTTGTTGCTGATCTCGGTTTGGTCCATATAGAACGCCTGGACGGAAACCGTTTTGGATTTGGCCACCTGCGCATAAGGCGCATCTTGATCGCTGGGCCCCATGGTATAGCTGCCCAAGGGGATGTAGTTCATCCCGTAGGGGTCCACCTGGTACCAGCTCGGCCGGTTCTGGGCACCGATCAGCTGCCCTTGGCCGCCCTTTCCGCAACTGGCCAGCAGGGCCGCTGCACCGCAGACATAAAGGATGGGACTTCGTTCCATGGTCTTCCTTGTTTTACCGCTCCTGCCCACTGGGGATCCTTGCAGGGTTCCTTGATGGTCTTCCCCGGTATCGGGGTTGATGTGGACAGACATCCAACGGTGATCTGGTCCTTTTGTTACGCTTGCCTATAGGAAACGAGGGTGGTGGTACATCTCATTGACCACCGGTTTTACGATCTTGAAGCAGTAGCTCAGCATCACTTCGTGGCTGCCGCTGCTGTAGTTTTTCAGTTCGGAGGTGGTTACGTCATAGCTGTACCCGATGCGCAGCATGCTGTCGCCTTTGGGCATCTTCATTTGGTAACCGATCATGGGCGCGATGGCATCCTCAGTGCGGTAACTGGCCCCGATCCACAGCATTTCGTCATACAGGAACAGTGCGCTTAGGTCGATCTGGGTGGAGGAGGCGTCGCTCTTTAGCAGGACGCTGGGTTCCAAGGTGTATTTCTTGTCGCCTCCAATGGCCCAGTCGTAACCAGCCTGCACGTAGTAGTGGCGCTTGTTCTGGATGCTGACACTTTTCAATTCAGTTTCCGGCAACTGCGTGCTGGAGATGCCCAACCACAGCTTTGGTGACTTGTAGTAAAGCCCTGCGCCCAGGTCAAATCCACTGGCGCTCTTGCCCGCAGTGGGGATGGCATTGTCGTTGGCCACGCCATCCGTTGCCACCCAATTGCCGTCCAATGCGCGGCCGGACATGCCCAAGTAAACCCCGGCGCTGAAGGTGCTTTGGGCGCCCACCTTGAAATGGTAAGCGTAGTGCAGGCGCGCAATGGTGCTCTTTTCCTGGCCCAGCTTATCGTAATAGAACGTGAGACCCACGCCGCTATTAAGCTTGGCAAGCGGCCCTTGGAGGTTGATGAGGCCCGTTTTCGGCGCCCCGTCAAAACCGGTCCATTGCTGGCGAAGCAGGGCCGTGGCACAGATATTGCCACCGTTGCCGGCCACGGCCGGGTTGACCGATAGGCGGTCAAACATGTACTGCGTGAATTGCGGGTCCTGTTGGGCATAAGCCAAGCTCCCCACCATTGCGCAGAAACCTGCGGTAACTATCCACCTCATGCAATTTCTTGTTATTTGACGCGGCTTTCGAGCATCCCTACCCACTCCGGAAGAGCGGATAAGTCGCCGCCAAAATAGCAAAAAAGCACACCGACCGAACTTTTCAACAAAATCTCCTTCTGCGGAACTTTCCGTTGGCTTGGGATCACGCCAGCTTTTGGAAGGTCCTCCACCACCTGTCCGGCACCTCTTCACGACAAGCGGCCATGTAGTCACTATAGGCACATGGAACCAGGTGGTGCCGCTCAAAGCGGGCTTCGCGCCCGGCCCGGTAGGGCACGTCCATCCACCAGCGGTCGCTTACTGAACTCTTGAAGAACACCAGCTCCTGCTCGTGTCCTTGGATAGGCACCCGGAAGCGGGTGAAGCGTTTGCGGTCCAACCAAGGCAGGTCGTTGGTGCGGCTGCCGAAGCCGTCCAGGAAGCACCATACCATTTGTGCCGCCAATTGGGCGGTCACTTGGTCCTGATCGCGCCAGGGGTCCAGTTCATACAGACCAATGGAGGTGATCTTCTCGCTGGTGCCTGCATAGCGCATGATCTGGCACACCTCCTCCCCGTGGAACCCGTTGGGTCCGGGCCTTGTGGTGCCGGGGGCATCCGCCCTGCGGATGGCCGTCATGTCCACGCTCACCGTGTCGGAATTGCGGAGCACGGGTTCCGCCTCGGTGAGGTTGGCCCTGAGCTCGCCCAAGCGGCGTGCATCGAAGAAGAGCTTGTCGATAAGCTCGATGCCGGGCTGGTCCACCAGGTAGGTTTGGAAGCCGAGGTTGCTGTAGTTGAACAGGTAGTTGGGCTGGCGCAGCACGATGTGGCTGAGGTAGCTGCTTTCCGCCAGTCCCTGGCCCGGCTCGCCCAAGTCGAAGCGCGCATCGATGCAGGCCAGGTTGGCGGTGCGCTCCAGCTTTTCGTAGGCCAGGTACTGGGTGAAGGTGTGTGCCTGTCCACCGCCCAGAATCACCGGCACGATGTTCATCCGGATCAATTCGGCGATCGCCGCAGCCAGTGCATGCCGTGTGTCTTCGGCAGTGTTGCCCGGATGGATGTCGCCCAGGTCCGCGATGCCGAACCCATTGGCGGGCATGAACAGTTTGTAGAGCTGGGCCCGCACGGCATCGGGGGCATCCACGCAGCCGCGCGGCTTGGCATGGCCAGGGTCATCGAGCACGCCGAAGATGGCCACCTTCACCCCTTCCAATGCAGGAAAGCCTTGGCTGGTGTGGAAAATAACGCTATCGCCCAAGGTGTTGGCGGCCCATTCGGGGCGGCGCTCACCAAATGCTGCGGACGGGGTAAAGTAAAGGCTGGATTCCATGGGCGGGCGAACGGAGCGAAGGTCGCTTTGGCCAAGGTGCTGCCGCTGTACCACCGGACACAGATGCGCACAGCGGAGTGTTAGTTGGGGAGGTCATGGACATCAATGGACGGGATGGACACCGGTGGGACCCACCGGTGTCCATCCCGTCCATTCGGGCATTGTCCATTCCTTGGGCAAGGCCAAGGAATGCTGGTCATTTCTTTTTCCCGGCGGCCTTCTTCTTGGCCGCCTTTTTCTTGGGTGCAGCCTTTTTTGCAGCAGCCTTCTTCGGTGCTGTACTTCTGCGACCGCGGCCCTTCCGCTCCGGAGCTTCGGCCAGCAGCTTCTGCGCCTCCTCCAAGGTCACCTCGGCAGGCTGCTTGCCTTCGGGCATCTTGGCGATCTTGTTGCCGTCGGTGAGGTACGGGCCATAGCGGCCATCGATGATCTCCACGGTGGTTCCCTCAAATGCCTTCAGGATGTTCTGCCGCACCCCGGCCAACTTCGCCTCTATCAGTTCCACCGCCCGTTCCAAGGTGACGGTGGAGGGTTCCTCGCCCTTGGGGATGTTGGCGTAAGTCTTCCCGAACTTCACGAACGGCCCGAAGCGGCCGCGGCCCTGCACGATCGTTTCACCCTTGTACTCACCCAATTCCCGCGTGGCACTGGCGGCTTTCTTCAGGTCTATGAGCTCGATGGCGCGGGCCAGGTCGATGGAGAGCGGGTCGTCGTCCGGGGTGAGGCTGGCAAATGTGCTGCCCAGCTTCACGTAAGGCCCGAAACGGCCCGCGTTCACGATCACTTCTTCATCCCCGCTCTTGCCCAAGGTGCGGGGCAACTTGAACAGGTCCAATGCTTCCTGGAGGGAGATGGTGGCAATGCTCTGCTCTTTGCGCAAGCTGGCAAACTTGGGCTTCTCCTCGTCGTCGGCACTACCGATCTGCACCATGGGCCCGAAACGGCCAATGCGCGCCACCACGTCCTTGCCGCTCCTGGGGTCCTGGCCCAAAACCCGGCTGCCGGAAGCCCGGTCGGCGGTTTCAACCACCGTGCCAATGGTGGCATGGAACGGCTCATAGAAGCGCTTGAGCATGGCACGCCAGTTCTCGCGGCCTTCGGCGATCTCATCGAATTCCTCTTCCACCTTAGCCGTGAAGTTCAGGTCCACGATGGTGGGGAAATGCTCCACCAGGAAGTCGTTCACCACCATGCCGATGTCGGTGGGGAAGAGTTTTTGCTTTTCGGCGCCTGTGTTTTCCGTGGCCGTGGTGGCGTTGATGTTCCCGCCGGCCAAGGTGAGGATGCGGTAAGGGCGCTGCACGCCCTCGCGGTTCTCCTTTACCACGTAACCGCGCTTCTGCACGGTGCTGATGGTGGGTGCATAGGTGGAAGGACGGCCGATTCCGAGTTCTTCCAGCTTTTTCACCAAGCTGGCCTCGGTGTAGCGCGGGGCAGGCCGGTCGAAGCGCTGGGTGGCGGTCATTTCCTGCAGGGCGAGATGCTCACCTTGGTGCATTTCCGGCAGCAGGCCCTCCTGTTCTTCATCACCTTCATCATCCTTGCCCTCCAGGTACACTTTCAAGAATCCATCGAAGGTGATCACTTCGCCTTGCGCCTTGAACAGGTCGTTGGGCCGCGTGCTGATGGCGATGTCCACGATGGTCTTCTCCAGCTCGGCATCGGCCATTTGGCTGGCAAGCGTGCGTTTCCAGATCAGGTCGTAGAGCCGCTCGGCATCGCGGTCCGCGCCGGCATTGCGCACCTTCATGTCGGCCGGGCGGATGGCTTCGTGCGCCTCCTGTGCACCCTTGCTCTTGGTGGCGAAGCGGCGGGGCTTGCTGTAGCGCGCGCCGTACTGTTCGGAGATGGCCTCCACGGCGGCGTTGATGGCCAGCTCGCTGAGGTTCACGCTGTCGGTACGCATGTAGGTGATGTGCCCTTGCTCGTAAAGGTGCTGGGCGATGCGCATGGTGCGGTCCACCCCGAAGCCGAGCTTGCGGCTGGCCTCCTGTTGCAGGGTGCTGGTGGTGAAGGGCGCGGCAGGCGTGCGCTTGGCGGGCTTCTTCTCCACGGCCTTCACCGTGAAGCCGGCGCCGGTGCAGCCTTGAAGGAATTGCATGGCCTCGGCTTCGGTGGCGAAGCGTTGCGGCAGATCCGCCTTTACGGCAGCTTTGGCCCCGGTGAGGAACTGGGCCGTGACGCGGAATGCGCTCTTGGCCTCGAAGCCGGTGATCTCGCGCTCGCGCTCCACGATGAGGCGCACGGCCACGCTCTGCACGCGGCCCGCACTGAGGCTGGGCTTCACCTTGCGCCACAGCACGGGGCTGAGCTCATAGCCCACCAGGCGGTCCAGCACGCGGCGGGCCTGCTGGGCGTCCACCAAGTGCAGGTCGATGGTGCGCGGGGCGGCCATGGCAGCGGTGACGGCACTCTTGGTGATCTCGTTGAAGGTGATGCGTTTCACCTTGCTGTCCGGCAGGTCCAATGCTTCCTTCAGGTGCCAACTGATGGCCTCTCCTTCGCGGTCTTCATCAGTGGCCAACCAGACCGTTCCCGCCTTATTCGCCTGTTTGCGCAATTCGGACAGCTTGCCTTTCTTTTCGTCGGGCACGATGTACTTGGGCTCAAAGCCATTGTCCACGTCCACGCTGAGGTCGCGCTCGGGCAGGTCGCGCACATGGCCGAAACTGCTGAGCACGGTATAGCCCGGGCCGAGGTATTTCTCAATGGTTTTCGCCTTGGCGGGCGACTCCACGATCACCAGGTCATCTTCCTTCTTGGCCATGCCGGATTGCTTTGGGGGCGCAAAGCAAAGGGGATCTTCCGGAATTTGGACGCACGATGATGCCCGGAGGTTGGTTTCCCCAAAGGGGAAGAAAATTTGCCCGGTGTCCGGGCCAGTTCTTTCCGGTCAGCCGCATAGCCCAGCCCCTCACCATTCCGCCCCGGCCTTCGGATCCCTTGGCGGAACCTTGAACAATTCCGTGAGCGCCTTGCCCTTGAACCTCCTGCAAAGACCGACCCGCAGGCCGATATCGGACCCGCGGATCCGGGCTTCATCGAACAGCATGGAACTCAACCCGAAGGTGCTTTCCGGGTCTATGGTGATGGCCCATTGCGTTCCCGCGGCAAACCGGAGGCCCAAACCAAAAGCGAAGCGCAAGTCGCCCCCGAACTTGTGGATCAGGTCGGCACTGGGCTTGTACGTACCTGGCCCGGCCACCGACCAACCGCTGGTGGAACCCGGTGCGTGTCCCCAGGAGGAGATTCCTGCCATCAACCCGAAACGCACTACACAAAAGCCCTTGGCATCCGTATGTACCTCCGGCTTCACACCGATGTAAAGCTGGTCCATATCCACATGGGCGTTGCTGGTAAAACCGGAACCGAGGCCACCGCCACGAAACCCGGCGCTGAAGGAACGGTGGGCCAGTGTAAGGTCCACGCCAAGGTCCACGAAACTAGAATAGCGCTCACGGTAGAAAATGGAGGAAGACCAGGTAAATCCCGTTACATTCCCCACCCATGCACTGGCATGGGGATCATCGATCGGCGGCACCCACAAGCTGTTGTGTACAGCGCCGGTGGAAATGCCCAGGTCAAACTGAGCCATGGCAGGCGCAAATGCGGAGCAGAGGATAGGCAGCAGGATTGCTTCACGCCGCATCGTGGCCACCAAAGTAGCATACTTCAACCCCTCTGCCAAATCGTCACATTTCCCGCAAAACCGGTACCTTCGCACCCCTTTGGAATGAGCAAGAAGTTATACATAGAAAGCTACGGCTGCCAGATGAACGTGAGCGACAGCGAGGTCGTGGCGAGCATCCTGGCCAAGGAAGGCTACACGGCGGTGAACAGTGCCGAAGAAGCCGACCTGGTGCTGCTGAACACGTGCAGCGTGCGTGAGAAGGCCGAATACACGGTGCTGCAGCGCATCAACGAGATGAACCGCCTGAAGGCGGGCAACAAGGAGCTGAAGGTGGGCGTGCTGGGTTGCATGGCCGAGCGGATGAAGGAGCAGCTGCTGGTTGAAAAGAAGGTGGTGGACCTGGTGGTGGGGCCCGATGCCTACCGCAGCCTGCCGCAGCTGCTGGATGAAGTGGGCAGCGGGCAGAAAGCCGTGAACGTGCTGCTGAGCCGGGAGGAAACCTACGGCGAGATCGTGCCCGTGCGGCTGAACAGCAACGGTGTCACCGCCTTTGTCACCATCATGCGGGGCTGCGACAACATGTGCGCCTTTTGCGTGGTGCCCTTCACCCGGGGCCGCGAACGCAGCCGCGATGCCCATTCCATCGTTGCGGAATGCCGGCAACTCGTGGCCGACGGCTACAAGGAAGTGACCCTGCTGGGCCAGAACGTGGACAGCTACCATTGGTCCCCGAACAAGACCGCCCACGGTAGCGAGCATGCGGCAGATGTAAATCGGCAGGAGCCGCCCACCGACTTCGCCGACCTGTTGGGGATGGTGGCCACGGCCTGCCCGGAACTGCGGATCCGCTACAGCACCAGCCACCCCAAGGACATGACCGACAAGGTGCTGGAGGTAATGGCGCGGCACGACAACATCTGCAAGTACATCCACCTGCCCGTGCAAAGCGGCAGCAGCACGGTTCTTAAGAACATGAACCGCGGCTACGACCGGGCCTGGTACATGGACCGCATCGCCGCCATCCGCCGCCACATGCCCGATTGCGCCATCAGCACGGACATCATCGCGGGCTTCTGCGGGGAGACCGAGCAGGACCACCAGGAAACCCTGGGCCTGATGGCGGAGGTGGGCTACGACATGGCCTTCATGTTCAAGTACAGCGAGCGGCCGAAGACCTTGGCCGCGCGCAAGCTGCCGGACGATGTTCCGGAGGAAGTGAAAAGCAGGCGCCTCACGGAGATCATCGATGCGCAGAAGATCAACTCAGCCAAGCGCATGGCGGGCTATGTGGGCCAGGTGCACGAAGTGCTGATCGAGGGCGTGAGCAAGCGCAGCGCGGAATTCATGTACGGGAGGAATACGCAGAACTCGGTGGTGATCGTGCCGAGGTACAGTTCCAAGTTGTCAGTTGGTAGTTGTCAGGCTGCAATGGGGGGTGATGGCCGCGATGAAGGTTCCCGTTTCGACCCGACAACCGACAACCAACAACTGACAACCACAGAGTTACGTCCCGGCGACCTCATCCAAGTCCGCATCACCAGTGCCACCGCAGGCTCCCTGCAAGGGGAACCGGTCGCGAAGGTGAACGAACCCGCCATGCAAGCATGAACGTGCAGCCCATCAAACAGCGCTTCGGCATCATCGGTGCCTCGCCCCTGCTGGACCGCGCCATCGAGATCGCGGCGCAGGTGGCGCCTACGGACCTCAGCGTGCTGATCAGCGGCGAGAGCGGCAGCGGCAAGGAGGTGATGCCGCAGATCGTGCATGCCTTCAGCGCACGCAAACACGGGCCCTACATCGCGGTGAACTGCGGCGCCATTCCGGAAGGCACCATCGACAGTGAACTCTTCGGCCATGAAAAAGGCTCCTTCACCGGGGCGCACGAGGCGCGCAAGGGCTACTTCGAGGTGGCCAACAACGGCACCATCTTCCTGGACGAGGTCGGCGAACTGCCCCTGAGCACCCAGGTGCGCCTGCTGCGTGTACTGGAGACCGGCGAATTCATCCGGGTAGGGAGCAGCAAGGCCCAGAAGACCAACGTGCGCGTCACCGCCGCCACCAACGTGGACATGATGCAGGCCGTGCAGCGCGGCAAGTTCCGCGAGGACCTGTACTATCGCCTCAACACCGTGCCCATCCACGTGCCGGCCCTGCGTGAGCGCAAGGAAGACATCCACCTGCTGTTCCGCTGGTTTGCGCAGGAGGCCGCCTCCCGCTACAAAGCACCGCCCATCACCCTCACCGACGAGGCGCGCCAACTGCTCGCGGCCTACCGCTGGCCCGGCAACGTGCGCCAGTTGCGCAACCTCACCGAGCAGATGAGCGTGATCGAAAAGGAGCGCACCATCACCGGTGAAACGCTGCGGCACTACCTGCCCGCCGAAACCACGGCACTGGTTCCCGCGGGGCATGGCGGCGGGGATGTCAACGGGCACGGCGAAGGCATCAATGAACGTGAACTGATCTTCAAGTTCCTCTTCGACATGAAGAAGGACCTGAACGCGCTGAAGGAGCAGGTGAATGCCATTTCCGGTGGCCACGCCCGCGTGGCCCAACCTGCACCACCCTCCTACCCGGAAAATGTACTGATCTCCCCTGAGCCGGGCATGAGCATCCGCATGCCCGCCCCGATGGACGAGGACATTGAACATACCGAAGTGGAGGAATCGCTGAGCCTGGAGGACAAGGAGCGTGAATTGATCCGGAAGGCCCTGGCCAAGCACCGGGGCAGGCGCAAGAAGGCCGCGCAGGAACTGGGCATCAGCGAGCGCACGCTCTACCGAAAGATCAAGGAGTGGAACATCGCGTAAACATCATTGCCGCAGCCTTGGCGCTGCTGCTTGGCGGCTGCACGGTGAATTATTCACTGAGCGGCGGAACCGTGCCGCCCAACGCCAAAACGCTCAGCGTGGCCAGCTTGGAGGCCCGCGCCCCGCTTTGCTCCCCGCAAACGGCACAGGGCATCACCGAAGCCGTGCGCGACCTGATGCAGGCACAAACACCGCTTACCCTTACCCAGTCAAACGGTGACATCGCCTACGACGGCGCCATAACCGGCTATGACGTGCAGCCGGTGGCCATCCAGGCCAATGAAACCGCGGCCATGAACCGGCTCACCATCACCATAAGCGTGCACTTTACCAACAAGTCCGACAGCAAATCAGATGCGGACATCACCATTTCCCGTTTTGCCGACTTCCCAAGCAGCCAAGACCTCAGCACCGTGGAACCCGGTTTGGTGCAGGATATTGGGAAACAACTGGCACAGGATATATTCGACCGGACGTTGGGAAACTGGTAGAGAGATCCGGGATCAGACAATCAGAAAATTAGACGATCGGAAGGCCAAGCAATATGGATGAAAACCAATTGGACATGGTGACCCTGGGGCAGCAGCTTCAACGAAGCGTTCCTCGGCCTTGTGCAATGAGCCTCTGACCGGCGAATGGGCATGGAACGTGAACGCCTCACCGAACTGCTGCAGCACCCGGCGCTTGCCTCCAAGCAGGACGTGGCCGCATTGCGGGAAATGGCGGAACGTTTCCCCTGGTTCAGCGGCGCCCAACTGCTTCTGGCCGCGGGCAAGCATGCCTCCGGCGATGTGCCCACCAACGGCATCCATGCCAATCCGGCGGCATTCCTGCCATCCCGCGCCGTGCTTTATGATCTGCTGCAGGCACCAGAGCACGTTGACAGCGTACTCCGGCCTGAGCCTCCGGCAACCGTTCCCGAAATTCAACCGCAATCCGTGCAGGCCATGCCCGCCAGCGCTGTGCCGGCAACCGTGAAATCGGACATTTCGGAGAACCCGGCACACAGCGTTCACCTTCCCGTTCCGGATGCCGGGGAAGACCAGCCTTTGACCTTGGCCACCGAGGCCCCCGCCACGGTTGCGGCACCCGTTCAAGAAGACCGCATCCCGGCGTCCGCTGGGCTTGAACACCCGGAACCGGCTCCCGCAGCCCCGGAACCCGCCAGTGACCCGGGCAGCGACATCTTGGAGCAGCAGATACAGGAGGCCATCCGTGCAAGTGGCTACCAGATCGGTGATCTCCAGGTCCGGGGGCTGCTACCGGTGGAAGCTGCTGCTCCCGGGCCGTACATGGAGCCAACGGCCGTGGCAGCCCGGCCCGTTGCTCCCATGCAGTTGGCCCCCACAGCAGAAAACACGGTTGTGCCGCAAGCAACGCGGTTAAAATTCACCGATTGGCTGAGCCAAGTACCAGCCGTGCCGGAAGTCCGGGAAATTGCGGCACCCCCGGAATCCGCCCCGGAACCGCAACAGCCTGCCGTGGCGCCCACCATGGCAACCACTGCCGGACCCGTGCCCACCGCAGCGGAGCTCATGGAGAAGTTCATCCGGAGGGGCGAAGCGGAGATCAAGCCCAAGGCCGCGTTCTTCAATCCGCAACAAGCTGCAAAAAAGAGCCTGGAGGACCATGGCATGGTCAGCGAAACACTGGCGCGGATACTGGAAAAACAGGGCAATTTTGCCAGGGCGAAGGACGTCTATGACCGCTTGGCGTTGAAGCATCCGGAGAAAAGCGTTTACTTCGCAGCCCTTTCCAAAGCCCTTGAGGGCCGATCGAACAAGTAGCAATGGTCGCAATTTCCATCATCATCATCATCCTGGCCGTGTTGCTGGGCTTGGTCGTATTAGCCCAAAACCCCAAGGGTGGCGGACTTGCAACGGGCTTCACCGGAGCCTCCCAGATCGGTGGCGTGCAGCGCACGGCCGATTTCATGGAGAAGTCCACTTGGACATTGGCCGGGGCCCTGATGGTCCTTTGCCTGGTTTCCGCTTCCCTCCAAGGCACCACCGTGGCGAGCGACAATTTGGACGCGCCCATCGTGCTGGACGAAAACCCCAACGCCAACGCGGCCACTACCGTTGGCGACAGCGCCCAAGTGAGCGCCCCGGCAACACCGCAGGCCCCGAAATAGGTGCTGCCGCGCCAGCTTGTCAGCCATGGCATGACAGGCTCCCCCCACTTACTTATTGAACCTGTCGCTTTTGGCAGTTCCCATGCAATGGCACGCGGATCGCTGAACGCGCAACCGACAACATTCAACCAATTCAACCCAGACATGGCGACCAAAGTGAAGCCCCTTGCAGACCGCGTGCTTGTTGAAGCCGCTGCTGCGGAAGAAACCACCAAGGGTGGCATCATCATTCCTGACACCGCGAAGGAGAAACCCCAGCGCGGCAAGGTCATCGCCACCGGCACGGGCCGCGTGGCCGATGATGGCAAGGTGACCCCCTTGAGCGTGAAGGTGGGCGACGAGATCCTGTACGGCAAGTACAGCGGCACGGAGCTGAACCTGGACGGCAAGGATTACATGATCATGCGCGAAAGCGACATCTATGCCGTGCTGAACTAATTGCACCGGCCGATCCACGGGACCGGCCCAACAAGAACGAAACAGACAACAGAACCAAATGGCAGCAAAGAACATTCAATTTGAAGTGGACGCCCGCGACCGCCTGAAGCGCGGCGTGGACCACCTCGCCAACGCCGTGAAGGTGACCTTGGGACCCAAGGGCCGCAATGTGATCATCGACAAGAAATTCGGCGCCCCCCAAGTAACCAAGGACGGGGTGACCGTGGCCAAGGAGATCGAGCTGAAGGACGCCGTGGAGAACATGGGCGCCCAGATGCTGAAGGAAGTGGCCAGCAAGACCGCCGACATCGCCGGTGACGGCACCACCACCGCCACCGTGCTCGCCCAGAGCATCGTGACCAGCGGCCTGAAGAACGTGGCCGCCGGCGCCAACCCCATGGACCTCAAGCGCGGCATCGACAAGGCCGTGGTGGCCGTGGTGGAGGAGCTCAAGAAGATGAGCAAGGCCGTGGGCGACGACAACGCCAAGATCAAGCAGGTGGCCAGCATCAGCGCCAACAACGACGATGCCATCGGCACGCTGATCGCCGAGGCCATGGCCAAGGTGAAGAAGGAAGGCGTGATCACCGTGGAGGAGGCCAAGGGCACCGACACCACCGTGGAGGTGGTGGAAGGCATGCAGTTTGACCGCGGCTACATCAGCCCCTACTTCGTGACCAACGCGGAGAAGATGGAGGCCGAGCTGGAGAACGCCTACATCCTGATCTACGACAAGAAGGTGAGCACCATGAAGGAGCTGCTCCCCGTGCTGGAGAAGAGCGCGCAAACGGGCAAGCCCCTGTTGATCATCGCCGAGGACGTGGACGGTGAGGCCCTGGCCACCCTGGTGGTGAACAAGATCCGCGGCTCCCTGAAAGTGGCCGCCGTGAAGGCCCCGGGCTTCGGCGACCGCCGCAAGGCCATGCTGGAGGACATCGCCATCCTCACCGGCGGCACCGTGATCAGCGAGGAGCGCGGCTTCAAGCTGGAGAACGCCGACCTGAACATGCTGGGCAAGGCTGAGAAAATCAGCATCGACAAGGACAACACCACCATCGTGAACGGTGCCGGCAAGAAGGCCGACATCACCGGGCGCGTGAACCAGATCAAGGCCCAGATCGAGACCACCACCAGCGACTACGACAAGGAGAAGTTGCAGGAGCGCCTGGCCAAGCTGGCCGGCGGCGTGGCCGTGCTGTACATCGGCGCCGCCACCGAGGTGGAGATGAAAGAGAAGAAGGACCGCGTGGACGATGCGCTGCACGCCACCCGCGCCGCCGTGGAGGAAGGCATCGTGCCGGGCGGCGGCGTGGCCTACATCCGCGCGCAAAAGGCGCTGGACAAGCTGGAAGGCAGCCATGCCGATGAGACCACCGGCATCGCCATCGTGCGCCGCGCCATCGAGGAGCCCCTGCGCCAGATCGTGGCCAACGCCGGCCTGGAAGGCAGCATCATCGTGCAGAAGGTGCGCGACGGCAAGGCCGACTTCGGCTTCAACGCCCGCACCGAGGAGTACGAGAACCTGCTTGCCGCCGGTGTGATCGACCCCACCAAAGTGACCCGCGTGGCCTTGGAGAACGCCGCTTCCATCGCCAGCATGCTGCTCACCACCGAGTGCGTGATCAGCGAGGAGAAGGAAGAGAAGGCACCTGCCGGCATGCCCGACATGGGCGGCATGGGCGGCATGATGTAAGCCAACAACCCAGAAAGCGTGAAGGGCCGTCCGAATTGGGCGGCCCTTCGTGTTTCCGATCGTGCTCCGTCATCAGGCAGCACGCATGTTCCCCGCCCCATCGGTTGGTTGCCGACGGGAGCGTGCCCGAACGAGGATCACCACGAGGAGAAGCAATGCGGCACCTCCAACGCCCCACCACCATTTCGGTCCGGACTGCGCCACGGGGCCCACATCGCCGGTGAGCACCAGTCCCGCCCAGTAGTAGGGAAGTGCCAGCTCATCCTGCGCGCCCTTCAAATAGTCCAGCTTTGCCTGCCGCAGTGCCAAGTGCTTGGGCATGCCATCGGACAAGTGCGCGAAGAAATCCTCCAGGATCTGTGCGCTGGTCTTCTCATCAATGCTCCATAAGGAGGCCACCAGGCTGGGACAGCCAGCGTATGCGAATCCCGCCCCCAGCGACCGCACGCCTTCACCGGGATCCACCTTGCCATTGCCGGTCTCGCACGCAGCGATCACTGCCAGTTGGGCCTTGAGGTCCAGCGCATACAGTTCGTATGCGTAGAGGTATCCGTCGCCGTTGTGGGCCGTGCCATCGCCATCCTTGCTCAGCACAAGCCTGCTGTACATGGGGTCGGCGGGGTCCATTTCAGCGTGCGTGCCGAGATACAGGATGCCATAGCGCGAGGCACTTTCCCGGAACGCTTCCTCACTTGCCGCACCGCCCGTCATTACCGTGGCAGAAGCGGACCTCCCCAAAGCCTGGGCCGTGAGCACCGCGAATGGCTGCCGTACAAAATGCAAGTAATGATCATCCACTGTACCGCTGTCCTTTACCTGTGCCCGGTATTCCTGCTTGGCCTGCTCCGTAAAGCCCGGTGCCATGGCCAGCGCCCCTTGGGCCCGCTGATCGGAAAGCCCGGCAAACTGCAGCGCCGTGGTGGCACTGAGCAGGTAGCTGATCGCATAGCGCTGTAGGAGGAAGTGGTCCTTGATGTCCTTTGGCCCGGGAGCGGAAAGCAGCATCTCGAAATTCACCGTGTGCAAAGGGCCGTCCGGGATGATGAGCAGTTCATTGCCTGGAAGCAGCGGGGCCACCGGTGCGAACACGAGTTGATACAGGTGATGGGCCCGCTCCGCGAAAGCGTCGCGTTCGCGCGAAGCCACCGCTGCACGCAGGTCCTTCGCCGCTTGGTCCAAATTGCCGGGCTCCATGCGCACCAGGTCCGCGCTATTCTGGCCGATCACCACGGCATACAGGTGGTCCGCACACTGGGCGTAGGCCAATAGCTGCCGGCCCGGTGCCAGCAGTTGCTTGCGGATCTGCGCGATGGACGGGACCTGGTCCCCGTAGCGAAGCGCGAAGTAGCGCGGGTACCGGCGTTCCAAGGTGCCCAGGAATTGGTTGTAGGCCCTTTCGTGCTCGGTATGCTCCGTGATCGAGGTCCGTTGTGCATCATCCATGTCCAACGCGGCGATCAGTTCCTGTTCCCGCGCGCTCACCGAGTCCGGTACGCCACCGAACTGCATGCCGGTAAACTCATTCAGCCGGCCCTTCAGCAGCAAGGAACGGTTGGCCTCGGACAGTTGGAGGAAGCGCTCCACATCCGCTTCCGCATGCGACCGGGCGTAGGCGTCATAGGCGAGGTCCAGCGCCAGCCCGAAGAGCTTTTGCTGGGCTGCCATCAGTTGCAGCTTGGAGGCCGCATCGTTGATGCGCGCCCTGTTCCGCCCCAACGAGGCGATCGCCAGGTCAAGGTCTGCCTGCCACGCCGGTTTTATCGTGCCTGGCTCCATGGCACGTTCGGCCTTCACCTTCCAATACACCGCATCGGAGAGCAGGCCCGGATCGGGAAAGAACACCGGTTGTCCATTGGCACGAAGCGCATCCGACCGTTCCCGCAGGCTGACCAAGGCGCTATCGGCCTGCCGTGCACTTTCAGCGAACCGCCCTGCGGCGAACGCCTCTTCCGCCAACATGACATCGCACTGCACCACCCGGTAATTGTCCGCCCCGTACATGTTCAACAGAATCCGCTTGGCCTGAACCAGGTCAGCCATGGCCTCCCGGGTCCTGCCTGCATCGGCCCTCATGCGGGCGCGTTGCTTCAGGGTGGTGGCAAGCACCGCGTCCGTGGCGGGATCCGCATTGAGCCGCCCGTAGGCCATGCTCAGCGTGAACAACGAATCCGCCTGCCGGTGGTCACCTTTCCGTGCGGCGATCTGCCCCAACTTGGAACAGGCCCTGATGTATTCCTCGCTCTTTCTGCCGAACTGCCGCTCGCAGGCGGTCAGGAATGCCCGTTCAAAAGCCTCGGCCCTGTCCAGTGCGCCAGCGGCAAGTTCAATGTCCGCCATCCTTTCGCGCACGGACAGCAACTGCGGGTCGTCCGGCTGGAGCACCTTGCTGCGGTCCGCCCAGGCCAGGTCCAGCAATTTCTGGGCACGGCCATCATCCCCCGCATCGAAATATACCGTGGCGAGGTTGAGGTAGGTGCGTGAGCGGTTCACGGTGATCTCATCCCGCGTGGAGGGATCGGTGGTGGTGGCCAGGATGCGGTCGCAGAGCCGCAGGCTTTCATGGTACTCCGCTTTGCTGCGCACCAGGTCGCCGGCATTCTGCCACAGCACGCCCAGGTTGCCATGCACGCTCACTTTGCGGACCAGCAATGCCTCGGACTCCCCATCACCAAGCACTTCCAGCGACTTGCGGTAGGCCTGTTCCGCATCGCGGATGCGGCCCAGATGCCAGTATGCCGTTCCCACCGCGGTCCAGGATTCGGCCCATTGCTTGGCCGGCACGGTATCCGCGCGGCCGTATGCATCCAGTGCGGCTTGCGCGTGCTCCAGGGAACGCCGGTGATCGCCGAGGATGCTGTAGTCAAAGGCCAGGTATTGCTGTGCTTGGCCGCGCTTGATGGCCGGCACTTCCGCGTGCCCTTCCGCGATCGCCACGGCCGTGGAATCGGAGCGGATGCAGCTTTTTACCCGGCCCGCCTCATAGTAGATCCAGCTCAGGTCGAACAAGGCATCCATGCGATCTGCCGGCTTGTAGCCGCTTCCCATGCGCGCCAACACGCTTTCCGCAGCGGCAATGCCGGCTTCCACGCCCTTGGTCTTGCCCACGGCGCGGCCATACTTGTACAGGTACAGATGCAGGGAATCCCGCCACGTGGTACCTTGAACCTGATCCAATTGGGCTTCGATCAAGCGCGCCACGTCAGCATAGCGCTCCGCCTGATAGGCCTTGCCGATCTGCGCGTGCCTTTCTGCAAGGCCCTGCGCCCCGGCATGGAGCGACGCTGTGAGCAGCACCAGTGTCCAGGCGTTCCGCATGGATCATCGATTCATCTTTTCCTCGATCTGCCGCACCCGCTCCCCATACGTACTGTCCTGCTCCATGCCCAGCGTCCGCATCTCTTCATTCCGGCCTTCGTGCAGCAAGGAAAGGAACAGGAACCACCTGGCCTTCGCATGGAAGACCGATGCCCGATCGTTGGCGACAGCCTTGAACAGGGGAATGGCTTCAGCGGCATTGCCTTTCGCCAGCTGTGCGCTGGCGATGTAATAGTTCAGGGTGTCGTTGGCCGGTGAGATTGACAACAGGCTGGTCCACTTGGCTATGGCCTCCCCGAAATTCCCCAACTTGTACGCCACCATGGCATCCTGGAAGGCCGGGTTGCGCGTGGCGCTCATGGGTACGGGCAGCCCCGGGTCCACTTGGTGGTATTCCGCATAGAGGCGCTCATTCAACGGCGGGCGGCTGAACCACCAAAGCGCACCGGTGAGCAGCACGGCCACGGCAGCGGCGTACTTCAGGAAATGGCCCCATCCCATGGATCCGCGTTCTTCACCTTGCGCCATGATCCTGCGCAACGATCGTTGCATGCCGCCCAGTTCCACGGCCAGCATGTTCTCGCGCTGCATGGCCACTTCGGCCTGGAGCGCGGGATCTTTGCGGAGGTCTTCCTCAAAGCGCAGGCGATCCGTGTCGGACAGCTTGTTCAACAAATAGGCCTCAATGGCCTCAAAGCGGCTTATTGGCAAGGTTCCTTCACTCATCGTTCAATCCGTCCCCTGCGCCTGCGATCTGTTTTCGGAAGGCGCGCAGCTTCATCATGCAGCGGTACTTGATCGTGCGGATGCTCTCTTCTGTTACCCCCATGGCTTCAGCGATGGTGGCCATGTCCTCCCGCTGGAAGTAGAAACGGCCCAGCACGTTTCGGCAGTTTTCATCCATTCGTTCGTACACCTGTTTCAGCCGTTGGATCCGTTCTTCCAGGTCCACCGCTTCCACGTCATCGGTTGCGCCGGTATGTTCAACGGGTACCACGGTCATGGTGCGCTGCGCGGCCGACCGTACGCGGTCCAGCCATTTGTTTTTGGAGACCCGGAACAGAAAGGCGCCCGGTTCGGTGTTCTGCTGCAAGGTGCCGTCCTTGGCCTTCAGCCACAGCACGGTAATGGCATCCTGGAACACGTCGCGTGCGTCGTCCAAGGTGCCGCTGTTGCGTTGCACATACTGCTTCACCGTGGGGAAATGCAGCGCATACAGCTTCTTGAGCGTACCGGGATCGTTCCGCACCAGTGCTCCCGCCCAAGCGGAAAAAAATAATATGTCCGCCGCAGCCTTTTCTTCCACTGGCTTT
>JAFDZG010000140.1 GCA_018267065.1 Bacteroidota bacterium | reverse complement strand
GCTTCCAACACGCTGCGGCGCATGATGGAAGCAGGCTGGGCCACAGGCACGCCAAAGACCAGTTGCGCAGCACAGGTTTCCGGGGCCAGGGCAAATTTCCAGGGCTCCTGCTCCGTGCCGAATAGTTGCAATTGCCCGCCGCTTGCGCCGATTTCCGGGTGCGCATCCATGAAGGCCACTTGCAAGGCGATGCGTTCCGGCACGGCGATGTCGTCCGCGTCCATGCGCACGACGTATTCGCCGTGCGCTGCATCGAGGCCCGCATTGGCGGCGATGCCGGGTCCGCCGTTCACCGGCAGTTCGATGATGCGCAAGCGCGGGTCTTGGAACGAACGCAGCACGTCCAAGCTGTTGTCCGTGCTCTTGTCGTCCACGCAGATCAGATCAAAGTCTTTGAACGTTTGCCCCAAGATGCTGTCCACCGCTTCCCGCAGGAAGGGCGCCTTGTTGTACACGGGCATCACCACGGAAACCTTCATGGCTTGCGGCCCGCCCAGCGGCGAATGGAGACTTTGGCGAGGTAGGAAAGGCGATCTGCCGGCCAGCGGCCGCTAAGGCGCAGGTGGGCCACGGCCGCACCGAGGTCCTGGTCGGCGAAGCTGTGGAATAGGCGGTCCCAGCGGCCGTCCAGCTCGGCCTCGAAGAGTTCGCCGCTGAACAGTTCGCGTTCACGGGCCATGGCAGCAAGTTTTTGTTTCCATGCCCATAACTGGTTCGTGCGTTCGGCATGGAAAGGCACGAGCCAATGGCCGTGGAAAGCCAAGTGCAGTTCCAGTTCATCTTCCGTGATCGGCAGACCGAAGAAATGGAACGTCTTCCGCACCAGCAGCCGCCAGTCTTGCAGCTCATTGCGGCCGTGCCGCATGTTGTTTTCGCCCATGCGGTAACTGCACAGCGGCTCCTGGAGGTTGGCGTATTGGGCGTGCAGTCCGATCTGCAGCATGAAGAGGTAGTCCATCCCAGGCGTTCGCCACTCCGTGTTGCACCGCAGGGAATGGGCCTCCAAAATGTCGCGCCGCAGCATGGAGGCCGGGTAAAGCACGGGCATTCCGAAAAGCATGGTGCTGCGGCAATGCCTGTCGTCCGCAGGCATTTCTACCCATTGGTCCGGGTTGTTCACCACGCTGGCCCATGAGCCTGCGGCCCCAACTTGCGGATGAGCATCCATGAAGCCCACCTGCTTGGCCAACCGGTCCGGGTGCATCAGGTCGTCTGCATCAAGTACTGCGATGTATTCCCCCGTTGCGGCATCATAGCCCCGGTTGGCTGCGGCTGCACGCCCCGTGTTCACCGCGCTTTCCAAGATGCGGATGCGCGGGTCGCCGATGGCTTTCACCTTCTCCATGCCCCCGTCCGTGCTGGCATCGTCCACCACCAGTAATTCAAAATCCGTGAAGGTTTGGGACAGTACGCTCCGCACAGATTCTTCCACGAATGCGCCCTTGTTGTACAGGGTCATCAGCACAGTGACGCGGGGTGCCTTTTGCATGGCGCGCGAAGGTAGCTCCCCGGACCCCTTGGCATGTTCAGCGGCCCAGCCAGCGGTTGCTGAACATTTTCAAGCCCAAATCATGCAACAACGATCGGAGTAGGCGGCGCACTGCACCGGCATGGCGCAGCAGCTGTGCGGGCTTGGCCGGCGCGCCCGGTTGTATGATCAGTCGTTCCATCACCACATTGGGCGGAAACGGGCGGACGCCTTGTACCCCGTACATGGGGAAGAACCTCACTTTCTTGAAGTGTGCGGCCGATACCGGCAGTTCATTTTCCAAGTCTACATCGCCCCGCCCCAGGGGAAGCTCTGCGTGCAAAGACAAAGCTCTTTGTGAAAGGCTCAGCTTTTGGACAGGCGGCCCAAGCGTGCATTGATGTGGTGTTTGAGCGCATAGTCCGCTTGTGCCATTGTCCATTTCCCGCTGAGACGCAGGTGGGTGAAGGCCGTGGAGAGTCCGTATTGCGGCAGGTAGCGGAACAGTTTACCCGCTTGCCCCATTGCTGCTCCATGCGGGCCTTAAACGCGGCTTCCGGGGCGAAACGCAGCCCGGCGTTCATGGCCGTGAGCTTATCATACCAGTTGCGCATGGGCTTGATGCGTGCAGCGGTGGGCGTGAGCTTGAAGATGCTGGAGCCCGTCAAGGTGAGGTCAAGTTTCTCTTGCATGAAAGGAATGGCCAGCAAGATGAATGCTTGGCTTTGGAGCTAAGCGAAGTTGGCCGCCTTGTCGCTGCCGTGGGCAATGTTCTGCTCTCCACGCCGGTAGTAGATCAGCACCTCAGGCAGGTTGGCGAACCTTGTATGCGGGGCTATTTGCAGCCACAGCAACCAATCTTCCCCGATGCGCGGCCAGTCTTTGCCATAACGCAAGCCGTGCGCTTCCAACACGCTGCGGCGCATGATGGAAGCAGGCTGGGCCACAGGCACGCCAAAGACCAGTTGCGCAGCACAGGTTTCCGGGGCCAGGACAAATTTCCAGGGCTCCTGCTCCGTGCCGAATAATTGCAACTGCCCGCCGCTTGCGCCGATTTCCGGGTGCGCGTCCATGAAGGCCACTTGCAAGGCGATGCGTTCCGGCACGGCGATGTCGTCCGCGTCCATGCGCACGACGTACTCGCCGTGCGCTGCATCGAGGCCCGCATTGGCGGCGATGCCGGGTTCGCCGTTCACCGGCAGTTCGATGATGCACAAGCGCGGGTCTTGGAACGAACGCAGCACGTCCAGGCTGTTGTCCGTGCTCATGTCATCCACGCAGATCAGCTCAAAGTCTTTGAACGTTTGCCCCAAGATGCCGTCCACCGCTTCCCGCAGGAAGGGCGCCTTGTTCTACACGGGCATCACCACACTGACCTTCATCTTTTGCGCCCGGTCCAGCGGTTGATGGTGGTTTTGGCGAGGTAGGAAAGGCGATCTGCCGGCCAGCGGCCGCTAAGGTGCAGGTGTGCCATGGCCGCACCGAGGTTTTCGTCCGCGAAGCGGTGGAACAAGCGGAAGAACCGGCGGTCCAATTCGGCCTCGAACAAGGCAGTGGGGAACAGGCCCCGCTTGCGGTTCATGCCGGCCAG
>JAFDZG010000013.1 GCA_018267065.1 Bacteroidota bacterium | reverse complement strand
CGGGCCGAATACACCACCGGGTTCAATGGTGACCTTGCGCATGCGGAACTGGTAACCGGTAATGCCCGGAATCTCCGCACTCAGGTCCAATGTGGACAATAGCTCTACCGTGACACCCTTGGTTTTAGGAACACGCTCCTCGTTGCCCATTTTCTCCAACATTGTGTTGTGCCCCCAAAGGTCGGATAAACTGAATCGGACCCGTACGGCGGGGAATGGGTAGTGGGTTGGGCCCTGCGGATGCAGGGTGATGCTCATTCCTTCACCACCCGAGCCACGTCCCGTTTTCCCTGCCCTCCCAACTCCACCGTCAGCACACCTGCCGGAGCCGCTGAAAGATCAATCGAGCCCTCCTTCGCGAAAGGACCAGTCCGGTTGATCACCGTACGGCCCAAAACATCACGCACCGTGATGTGCTCCACTGCAAACTGCGCCGCGAACCGCACCATCCCCATGGTGGGCGAAGGGGCCAGCAGCACGCTTGACCTGTCATGGTCGGCCACGCCCGCATTGGGGTCCACCACCATGAACTGCAGCATCATCATGTGGTCCTCGTGCATCAGGTTGTGGCAATGGTACATGAACGGGTAATCGGCGCCGGCCAGCTCGCCGAAATGCACAATGAACTTCACGTCCTCCCCTGCGTCCACCAGCACCACGTCCTTGGGGCCGCGCTCCCACAGTGGTGGTGGCTCGCCGTTGCGCTCCAGCACGAAGAACGACACGCCGTGCAGGTGCATGGGATGCGCCAGGTTGCTGTTGTTCACGAAGTGCCACACCTCGTTGGTGCCGAGCACCATGGTGTCGTTCACCACATCCATGTCGAACATTTCGCCGTTGATCAGGAACTGGCCCATGGCCACCATGCCGGTGCCAGTGATGGTCTTCGTGCGTGTGCGCACACTCGTCGATTCATCTGGCGGCACATTGTTCACCAACGCGGCAGGAATGCTGGTCACGGGGTCCGCCGTGGGTGCGACCACGCGAATGCGCAGCACGGGGAACGCGATGCCGTTGAGCAGGCTGCCTTCCAGGATCAAGTTGCTGGAGCCGGGCATGGCCTGGGTCAGTTCGTTGCCGTAGCTCATCAGCAGCAGGCTATCCCCGGCCATGCCGGTGAGGTTCAGCAGTACTTCCGCACGTTCGCCATTGCTCAATGTCAAGCGGTTGGTAACGGCCGGTGCGGGCAGGAGGCCTCCGCCTTCGCCGATCACATCGAAGTTGCGGTCATCCTCGAAGCCCAAGCGGAAGATGCGTGCGATGGCGCCGTTCAAAAGCCGCAGGCGCACCACTTGGGCCGGCAATTCCACGTATGCGTTCGGCGTGCCGTTCACCCAGAGGGAATCGCCCAGCGGATAGGTGACCAGCTCGCCCGTGGAGATAATCTTCTTGTCCTGAATCGCCAGCGGGATGTCATCCACGCCGTAGGTGCGCGGCAGGTCCAGTTGGGCCTCGGTGCTGTCCCGCACGATGATGAAGCCCGCAATGCCCAGATTGGCCTGCTTGGCCGTGAGCATGTGCGGATGCGGATGGTACCAATACGTTCCGGCGGGGTTCTTCACCGGGTACTCGGCCATCCAGCTTTCACCCGGCTGGATGATGCTGTGCGGCCCGCCGTCCATCTCGCCCGGTACGTGCATGCCGTGCCAGTGCATGGTGGTGATTTCGTCCAGCTGGTTCTCCACTACGATCCGCGCCGTATCCCCCTTGTGCAACACCAACGTGGGGCCGAGGTAATCGCCGTTCACGCCGTACGTGGGCGTGTTCATGCCGGGGTAGAACTGGTGCGTGTGCGCGGCTACTGTCAGGTGCATGGTGTCCTGCTCCAGCAGTGGTGGAATGGCCAAGGGCTGCATGGCTTGGCCGAACAACAAGGCGGGCAGGAAGGAGGTGAAGAGGGAGGCAAGGGGACGCATGGCGCGAATTTGCGGACAAGTAATGCAGGAGCGGTGGATCGCGGACATGACGGTGGTCAGGCCTGCTGGAGTTGCTTCATGTTCGGCAGGCACAACTGACCATCATCAACCGTGAGGTGATGCATGCCGGGTACCTTGCCGCCGTGCAGGCTGAAGAAGCCGCAGCATTCAATCCTGGCCGCATGTCCAACAACATCCATCTTCCCAAAGAACTCGACGTACGCGTGTGGGTGCCCATTGAGCGGCACCGCACCCTGCTGAAAATGTTCAAGGAGCTGCCCGTGGGCGAAAGCTTCATCTTCATCAACGATCATGATCCCTTGCCGTTGTTTTATGAGTTCCGCTCCATCCATGGCGACGTGGTGGGCTGGGAATACCTGCAGCGCGGAGGCCTGGACTGGAAGGTGATGGTGACACGCTTGGAAGCCTCCGTGGGCCGCGAATTCACCGACATTTCCACGCTCATGGACCTGCGTAAGGTGGCCGAACAAGACTGGAAGCACGTGGTGTTCCACCGCTACGGCATGATGGAGGAGGGCCATGTGATGGAGCTGATCGCCGCGACCGAACCGGCGGAGGTCCATGCACTTTTCAGCCAACGTTTCGCGGGGAAGCACACGTGGACCTACAAGAAGCAGGAACCGGGCGAATGGGTGGTGCATATCCGGAAACAGGAGCGGCAGGCCGCACCCGTAGCAGGCACCTTGGTGAACACGTTCGACGTACGGCCCTTCCACCCGGCCAAGCGCCACGAAATGGTTTTCGATGCCTTTGATGCGCTGAGACCCGGTGAGGCGTTCGTCTTCACCAACGACCACGACCCCAAGCCGCTGTATTACCAGATCGAGGCCGAGAGCAAGGAAGCTTTCACTTGGGAATACCTGCAGGCAGGGCCTGAAGTGTGGGAGGTGCGGGTTACGAAGACCGTGGCTTGAGCTTGTACCGCAAAGGTCACCAAGGGCACAAAGCGTATTCCCTTCTTGTCCTTGGTGACCTTTGCGGTAATAAGACTGACCGACTATTATCAGCACTTCGCATGAACCGGCCGCTCCACGCCTTCTTCACCGCTGACCACCGCCGCTTGGAGGCCATCCTGGATGCTGCCTTCGCAGATCCCAAGGCCATTGACCACCGGCTGTACGACCAGTTCCGCGCGGGCCTGTTGCGCCACATCGGCATGGAGGAGAAGATCCTTTTCGTGGCCGCCCAACAAGCCAATGGGGGAGAACCCTTGCCCATCCAGGCCAAGTTGCGCCTCGACCACGGCGCGCTCACCTCGTTGATGGTGATACCGCCCGGCGAAGCGCTCACCCAGGTGATCCGCCACGTGCTGGACCTGCACGACGAACTGGAAGAAAAGCCCGGGGGTATGTACGATGCCTGCGAGCATCTCACCAAGCACCAGACGGAAGACCTGCTGGCGCGACTGGCCCAAGTACCGGAAACGCCGGTGCATCCGCCCAATCCCTCGCCAAAGGCCATTGGCGCCGCTCGCCGCGCCATGGCCCGCGCAGGTTTCAACTACGACGCGCTCGGCGGCCCCCAGGAGCCTTGAGGACAAGATTCTTTTGGCAGGATGGGCAAGATGAACAGGATCATGGGGAGGAAGAGGAACGTTCCAAGCATGGCTCGCGTCCATTTGATCGTGTTGGCTACACGCCGTGGGTAGCCCCTCCGGACCGGGAGCTGTGCGCCCGGTCCAGCTTCGTCCATTTACGCAAAGCTGCCCCTCACCAATCGTCCTCGTGCCTGCCGCTTAGTGCCCCGGATTCCACCAGCCCCTTGGTGTAAATGGAATACTTCCGGATGCGCTTGTTGATGAAGTAGGACATCGCCGAAACCACCATCAGCGGCACCATCAGCGTGTAGCCGCCCGTGATCTCCGCCGCCAGGAAGATCCCCGTGAGCGGTGCGTGCATCACCCCGCTCACGCTGCCGGCCATGCCCACCACAATGAAGTGTGTGATGTTCAGGTGGAACAGCCCGGTAAGATTCAGGCTGTACGCGAAGAAGAAGCCCAGCAGCCCGCCGATGGCCACGCACGGGCCGAACATGCCGCCGTTGCCGCCGCTGCCCATGGTCACCGCCGGGGCGATGGCCTTGAACGCCAAGGTGAGCGCGGTAAAGAGCACCAAGGCTGAAGCCACTCCCTGGTAATCGGAGAACAGGCTGTTGGCCAGCAAGGAACTGTAGTTCCCGTCCAGCAGCTTCTGGATGGTGATGTAGCCTTCGCCGTAAAGAGCCGGGAACAGTGCGATCATGGTTCCGAGCAGGATACCGCCCAGGCCCACCTTGGTCCATGCGTGGTGCATCCGCTTCAATTGGCCCAACACCACCTCGTTCATATAGGCGAAATACACGGAGAACAGCCCCGAGGCGATACCGAACAGCACGTACATCCAGAAGTTGTCCAGCAGGGCACTCCCCGGCACATAGGCGAACAACGGTTCGTTGTATACCAGCCGTGAGATCACGGAGGCCACGGCACTGGCCAGTAGGAGCGGGATTATCGCGGGAACGGTGATGGCTGGCAGCAGCACTTCCAGGGCAAAGATCATCCCCGCAACCGGGCTGCCGAAGGCTCCGGCAATGCCCGCCGCACCACCGCTGGCCAGCAGCAGCGTGGTTTCACGGTAGTTCAGCCCGAACAGCCTGCCCACGTTGCTGCCGGCCGCCGCGCCGCTGGCCACCGCCGGTGACTCCAAACCCGCTGAACCGCCCATGCCCACGGTAAGCGCGCTGCTGATGATCTGGCTGTACACGTTGTGCAGGTCCAGGCGGCTGCGGCCTTGGCGGATGCTGGTCATTATCGGGGTGATGCCCTGGCGGAACGGCTTGCGCCGGATGAACAGCTTGAGGTAGGCCACCGTGAGCGCAAGGCCGATGAGCGGGAAGCAGAAATAGAGCACGAATTTGTATTGCCCTTGCAGGTCGTTCTGCAGGTAACCCGCCACCAAGTGGGTGAGCTTTTTCATCAGCGAGGCAGCCAGCCCCCCAAGGACACCCACCAGGCCAGCCGCAATGATCAAGAAGGTGTTTTGCGACAAATGCCCCCTGCGCCAATGGTTGAACGCAACAAGATGACGAAGAAGCTGGTCGAGCATGCACCGGTTAAAAATAGGGGCAAGGCCATGGCTTGGTGTTGCCGGCCCGCCGCAAAGTTGCCGGAAGTCACCTTTCCTGCAAAGGGGCCTTGCTACCTTGCAGCCATCCTGTGAAGCAATGAACCCGAAACAAATTTGTGCATTGGCCTTGCTGTTGCTGCCATGGGCTGCCATGGGCCAAGTGGCTGAAAAGCTCCTTGCCCAGCCCGACCCGAACAAGCCCCTTACCGTGGTGGAAACCAGCTGCGGCGAATGCAATTTCAACCTGCCCGGAATGAGCTGCGATGTGGCGGTGCGCCTCCCGGGAGGCAGCTACTATGTGGACGGCGTGGGCATCAAGGAGTTTGGCCACCCGCACGATGCCAACGGCTTCTGCGTGGCCGTGCGCAAGGCCGAAGTGCAGGGCGCGGTGGTGGATGGCCGCTACAAGGCCACCTACTTCAAGCTGCTGCCTGTGGACTCCGACAAACCGCTTGGCGCCGAGCAGCCAGGGAAGGAGAAGCTGCAAACGGCGGAGCCGAAGCAGCAGGATTGAAGGACGCACAGGCTTGGCAGCAGCCCGCTTTTACAGGATGCAATGATCCGCAGGGGGCCGTTGCGGCCACCGGGTTTGCCCGATCATGCCGTGGTTCTTGGTAGTGCCTTGACAAGCGCTTGCCGCCTTGGGCACTAGCGCCCCACGATCATGTACCAACGCCGGTGTTCGGCGCTTACCTGCACACTGTCCGTGCGCAACACCTTGTATTTCGGCTTGCCCCGCCGGTTGGTGGCGATAACGGCCACTTGCCCCAAGGGCGGGTCGAAGCGCTCACCCATGCTGTAGGTGCCGCCACGCAGCGTGTCGCCCTTCAACAGCGTGGCATCGATGTTCTCGGCTGCCGGGCCGGGCTGCTTGGGCCGCAGCTGTACGCGGCAGTTTTTCCGGGCCACCACGAAGTATTCGTTCGTGAACAACCGTTGTTCGTGTACTTCCTCCTGCTTGTATGCAGGTACTGGGGATGGGGGATCGGCGGGCACGGTAACGTGCGGCCGCATCGGGCCGTCGTTGTCCAAGCCGCGCTCGCTGAAGCCGGTTTGTTTGCCATCCTCATCAAAGGTGGTGGTGCTCTCATACCATTGGATGCCGCCGTCGGGCATGGTGCTGTAGTCGGCCCTGCTGATGCCACCGTTGGGGTGGTAGCGGTAATCCACGCTGGCGTGGCCACCTATGCGGCGTGTCTGGCGGTCGAAGATCACCTGTCCCTTGCGGTCGTATGCCCAACTGTGTCCCCAGCGGTTGTCGGCATCGGTCCAGGCCTTGGTGCTCAGTTCGCCGGTGGTGAACCAATGCAGCTGCACGGTGCCGCTGTCGGTGTGCATGGTTTTTTCCGTGCCTTGGGCAAATGTGAACACCGTCAAGGCCCATGCGAGCAGGGTGGAAGGGTAGCGCATGGCCGCATGCTGCCAAAGACCGGGCCAGATGCAGGGATTCATTCCCGGATGGCGCTTCGCTCTTCCATGAAGGTGCGTATCGTTTCACCGTTGCCCACCAGCCACACCACATCGTTGGCCTGCAGTTCCATGCGGCCTTCGGGGTTCATGATGCGCACGCCGCCCCGTTCGATGCCGGCCACCATGGCATGGGCTTGGTCGCGCAAGCCGCTGTTGTGGATGCGCAGGCCCACCAAGGGTGATTGCGGGGTGATCCGGAAGCGCTTCATGCGGATGTCCTCCTTGGCAAGGGTGGGCGCTATGGCGCGGGGAACGTCCAACGCTTTTTGCAGCTGCGCCATTTGGCTGTCGGTGCCGATCACCAGCAGGTTATCGCCGGGGAAAAGCCGGTCGTCGCGGCCGGGTGCGGTGAGGGTATGGCCACTGGCCCGTTCGATCATGGCGATGTTCACGCCGTACTGCTCCCGGAGGGCCAGTTCCTGGAGGCTATGGCCAATGACCCCGGAGTCCATTTTTACGCGCAGCTGGGAAAGATGCATGTCCCACGGGGCCAAATCGTTGCGGCGCATGCTCAGTTCCCGTTGGTTCAGGTTGCGGAAGAAGCGGTCTTCCATGCGCAGGTAGAAGCGGTGCAAGCGTTGCCGGAAAACCACCACGGCCACGATCATCAGCACAAGCAATGCCGCAAAAGCCCACCCGGTGCTGAAAAACACACTGACCAACAGGGCCAGCACCACCACGGCAGCGGCCACGCGAACCAGCTCCATGACCACCAAGGGGCCGCGCAATTGGCGCTTGCTCACCCAAAGCTGCCGGTAGGCGTTGCGGCCGATGCGGCGCAACGACATGGCCCAAATGAAGGGAAGCACCAGCAGGAAGGTGGCCATGCCGGCCAGCGAATGGCCGGAAATGCCCATGAACCCCGGGGTGAACAGCGCGGTAAGGGCCGGGCCAACGCCGAACACGATGGACAGGCAGAGCACCATGAAAACGGCCAGGTTGATGATGTATGACCGCAAAAGCTGGTGCCAGGCGCTGGTCTCCTTCACTTGGTCGGCTTGTTGCCCGTAACGTTCCAAGGCTGCTTTCCAGCGCGGAGGCAACCGCCGCTCCAACCAGTCGGCAAAGGGGGCGGCGGCCTTGATCATGTACGGTGTGGTAAAGGTGGTAACGGCTGAAACCGCCACGGCGATGGGGTAGAGGAAGCCGCTGGTGACCTCGAGGGTGAGGCCCAGCGTGGCAATGATGAAGGAAAATTCGCCGATCTGCGACAGGCTCATGGCCACGCGTACGGCACGTTTCAAGGGCAAACCGGCCATCAAGGCCCCGGCCAGGGAGCTTAACGGCTGGCCAATGACCACCACGGCTGACAATAGCAGCACAGCGGCCCAATGTTGCACCAGCATGGCGGGGTCCAGCAGCATGCCAACGGATATGAAGAAGATCGCCCCGAAGAGGTCCTTCACCGGGGTCACCAGGTGTTCAATGCGTTCCGCCTGCACGGTTTCCGCCAGCAACGCCCCCATGATGAAGGCGCCCAAGGCGGCGCTGAAGCCCGCGTTTACCGCCAGCACCACCATGGTGAGGCAGAGGGCCACCGCCACGATCAGCAGCGTTTCATCGTTCATCAGCTTGCGCGTGCGTGCCAGCAGGGAGGGGATCAGGAACACGCCGGCGGCGAACCACAGGATGAGGAAGAAGCCCAACTTGCCAAGCTCCCAAAGCATGGCCCCGCCGGAGAAGTGGTTGCTCACGGCCAAGCTGCTCAACAATACCAGCAGCAGCACCGCCACAATGTCCTCGATCACCAGCACGCCCACCACCACCGAGGCGAATGTCTGCGTCTTCAGGCCCAACTCGTCCAATGCACGGGCAATGATGGTGGTGCTGGACATGGAGATCAATCCGCCCAGGAAGAGGCTGTCCATGGTGGTCCAGCCCAAGGCCTGCCCGGTGAAGAAACCCACCAGCAGCATGAAGGCCACGGTGGTGAGCGCGGTGATCCCCGAGGTGCCGCCCACCTTCACCACTTTTTTGAAGCTGAATTCCAGGCCCAGGGCGAACAGCAGGAACACCACCCCGAGCTGCGACCAGATGTTGATGCTCTCCTCGTCCAGCACCGTGGGCAGCAAGGTGACATGCGGCCCCACCAGCATGCCCGCCACGATGTAGCCCAGCACCAGCGGCTGCTTCAGTTTTTTGCTGATCAGCGTGGTGGCGGCGGCCACCGAAAGAATGAGGCCGAGGTCGGCGATGAGGTCGGGGAGGTGCTCCATCACAAGGCGTGCATCACTTCGCCAAAATACAGGACACAACCCCATTCTCCGCCTTGCATTGCATCTTCGCACCCCGAACCACGCGCTGCAGCCCATGAAGAAGCGTTCCTTCAAGAAGATCCTTATTGCCAACAGGGGCGAGATCGCCGTGCGCATCATGCGGTCCGCCAAGGAAATGGGCATTGCCACGGTGGCCGTGTTTTCCGAAGCCGACCGCAACGCCCCGTTCGTGCGTGCGGCGGACGAGGCCGTGTGCATCGGACCGGCTGCCAGCAAGGAGAGCTACCTTGTTGCCGGCAAGATCGTGCAGGCATGCAGGGACCTGAAGGTGGACGCCGTTCATCCGGGTTATGGGTTCCTGAGCGAGAACGGCGATTTTGCCAAGGCGCTCGAAAAGGAGGGGATCACTTTCATCGGCCCTTCACCGGAGGCCATGCACATCATGGGCGACAAGCTCGCCGCCAAGGAGGCTGTGAATAAGCACGGAGTGCCGCTGGTACCGGGCACCGATGGAGCCGTTGGCGGGCTGGACGAAGCGTTGCGCGTGGCCAAGACCATCACCTTCCCCATCCTGATCAAGGCTGCGGCGGGCGGCGGGGGCAAAGGCATGCGCATCGTGGAGCGCGAAGCGGACCTGCGCGAGGGGTTGGAACGCGCCATGAGCGAGGCGGAGAATGCCTTCGGGGACGGCAGTGTGTTCATTGAGAAGTTCGTTACCGGCCCGCGCCACATCGAGGTGCAGGTGCTTGCTGACACACATGGCAACACGGTGTACGTGTTTGAGCGGGAGTGCAGCATCCAGCGCCGCTACCAGAAAGTGGTGGAGGAAGCGCCCAGCGCAGTGCTTACGCCGGAATTGCGGGAGCGCATGGGCAAGGCTGCGGTGAACGTGGCCAAGAGCGTGGATTACGTGGGCGCGGGCACCGTGGAGTTCCTGCTGGACGCCAGCGGCGAGTTCTACTTCATGGAGATGAACACGCGCCTGCAGGTGGAGCATCCCGTAACGGAGATGATCAGCGGGCTGGACCTGGTGAAGGAGCAGATCAAGGTGGCGCAAGGGGAGAAACTTTCCTTCACGCAGGAAGACCTGAAGATCAACGGCCATGCCATCGAGGTGCGCGTGTATGCCGAGGACCCGTCCAACAACTTCCTGCCGGACATCGGCACGCTCACCACCTACCGCCCGCCGCAAGGCCCCGGCGTGCGGGTGGATGATGGCTTTGAGGAAGGCATGGCCATTCCCATCCACTACGATCCCATGATCGCCAAGCTGATCGTGCATGGTGCCGATCGTGCCGAGGCCATTGCGCGGATGGAACGCGCCATCGATGACTACGCCATCAGCGGGGTGGAAACCACCTTGCCGTTCTGCCGCTTCGTGATGGGCCACCAAGCGTTCCGTTCCGGCAAATACGACACGCTCTTTGTGCGGGACCACTTCAGGCCTGAAGTGCTGGAAGGAGGAGACCCTGCCGAACAGGCTGCCGCAGCATTGGTGGCCGCCCATTTTGAAGCGGAGCTCAACCATGTTCCGCAGGCCGAAACCGCCGGGGACCATCAGCCTTCGGCGTGGTGGATGAGACGCCGGTAGTCCGGTTTCTGCGCTTGGCCGAACTGTAAAACCACTTGCGTGGATCCGCGTTCCATGGGTACCTTCGTGGTTCCAGAGGAATGAAGCAAGTATTTGGCCACTTGGCAATCGCCTGCCTGCTTGCGTTGCCCGCATGGGCGCAGAATGGTTCGTCCATGGTTCCCGTGGTGGTGGACGGCACGGATACCATGCCTGTTTACACCTTGCACCCGGTGGAGGTGAGCGCGGTGATGACCGCCGAAGCACGCCGCCATGCCAAACGATCAGATCGGCTTACGCGCTACGTGCAGAAGGTTTACCCCTATGCGGTGATCACGTCCAAATTGCTGGATGAGTATGATCATGACCTGGCCGGCATCAGCAGCCAAAGGGACAGGGAGCTGTACTTGAAGTTGGCTGAAACGGAGCTAAGGGCGGAGTTCGAAGG
>JAFDZG010000139.1 GCA_018267065.1 Bacteroidota bacterium | reverse complement strand
TTCTTCCTGCAGCTCAACGCCAACGGCGCCTTCACGGAGAACACCGAAGAGCAGTACTACGACACCGAAGCCAAGCAATTCCTCGCGGACCGCTACATCATGGGCACCTGCCCGCACTGCGGAAATCCCGATGCGTACGGGGACCAGTGCGAAAAATGCGGCAGCGCGCTCAGCCCCAAGGACCTCATCGACCCGCGCAGCACCCTCAGCGGCAGCACGCCCGTGCTGAAGCCCACCAAGCACTGGTACCTGCCCATGGAGCGCAGCCAGGAATGGATGACGGAGTGGATCAACACCGGCATGCTCGACGGCGCGCAGCAGCACGACCCGGCCGAGTGGAAGCCCCAAGTGCTGGGCCAGTGCAACAGCTGGCTGAAGGAAGGCTTGCGCCCGCGCGCCATGACGCGTGACCTCACCTGGGGCGTGCCCGTGCCGCTGCCCGGCGCGGTGGGAAAGGCACTCTATGTGTGGTTGGATGCGCCCATCGGCTACATCAGCGCCACCAAGCAGTGGGCCGCGGAGCAGGCGGCCAAAGATCCAGGGTCAAGCCCGGGATGGGAGAAGTGGTGGAAGGCCGAGGACACGCGCCTGCTGCATTTCATCGGCAAGGACAACATCGTGTTCCACGCCATCATCTTCCCCATCCTGCTGAAGCAGCACGGCGGCTTCATCCTGCCGCAGAACGTGCCCGCCAACGAATTCCTCAACTTGGAAGGGCAGAAGCTGAGCACCAGCCGCAACTGGGCCGTGTGGTTGCACGAGTACATCGAACGCTGGCCCGGGCGGCAGGATGAGCTGCGCTACGCGCTCGCCACCATCCTGCCGGAGTTCCGCGACAGCGAGTTCACCTGGAAGGATTTCCAGGACAAGAACAACAACGAACTGGTGGCCGTGATCGGCAACTTCGTGCAGCGCGTGTTCGTGCTGTGCAACAAGTACTACGTCGGCAAGATACCGGAGCCGGCGGCCAGCAATGCCGCACAGGGTGAACAGGACACGTTGCTCTGGGCCGAGCTCTCCGCCATTCCCGGCAAGGTGGCTGAAGAGATCGACAAGTTCCGCTTCCGCGATGCGCTGCTCACGGCCATGAACGCCGCCCGCCTCGGGAACAAGTACCTCACGGACACCGAGCCGTGGAAGCTGTACAAGACCGATCCGGACCGGGTGCGCACGGTGCTCTTCAACAGCCTGCGCATCACGGCAGCCCTCAGCGTGGTGCTGGAGCCCTTCCTGCCCTTCACCGCGCAGAAGCTGCGCATCATGCTGGGCCTGGGTGAACTGACCTGGGCGGATGCCTTGCGTGAAGGACTGATTGTGCCCGGAGCACCGATCGCGGAGGCGGAGCATTTGTTCAAGCCCATCAGCGACGAAGAGATCGCCGCCGAGGTGGAACGCCTGAAAGCCAATGTGCCCGTGGCGCAGCAGCCTGCCGGAACCACGCCAGCGCCTGCAAAAACAACTGAACCGGCCATGAAGCCGCACATCAGTTTCGATGATTTTTCGCGGATGGACATCCGCATCGGCACTATCAAGGAGGCGGAAAAGGTGCCCAAGGCGGACAAGCTGCTGAAGCTCTCCATCGACGTGGGCGAGGCCGTTCCGCGCACCATCGTCAGCGGCATCGCGCAGCACTTCGCGCCGGAAGAATTGCCCGGCAGGCAGGTGCTGGTGCTCTGCAACTTGGAACCGCGCAAGATGCGCGGCGTGGAAAGCCAAGGCATGGTGCTGATGGCCGAGGATGCCGCAGGGAAGCTGGTCTTCGTGCAGCCGGGCGCGGTAGTGCCGCCGGGCGGGGAGGTGCGGTGAAGAGGTGCGGGGAGTCCGATCATCGGTGTGCAAAGTCCCGTCGCAGGGTCCCGAAGACGGCGACCCTACGGGGACTTTGGACCTTATATTTATCCAAACAATTGAACATCCCCAGCATCATGAGAACAACTGTTACACTTGGAATTCTTGCCGCCACGGTTGGCGGCCTTTCGGCACAGCCTGTACTGCCAGTTGGTGGAGCGAGCGTAGCCCCGGGAACCACCGTGGCCTTCAAGTACGACCTGGTGAGCAGCCCACATCCGAGCTGGTCCGGTGGAACGGAGGACCATTCCAACCTATCGCCCAGTACTACGGGAAGCTGGGTCTATTCCACAGCGGCAGCAACACCTAATGGAGCTTCATTCCCCACCGCCAACTTGGCCTATTCGAGCCAAGGGATCTACAACTATTTCCTCGACGGACCCGGTGGCTTGGACATCGTGGGGTATACCTCATTTTTCGGCAGCATGAACTGCAACCCTGGCTATCGTTACCTAAAGTATCCCTTCACCTATGGCCAGTCGGAAACAACCAGCGCCAATTGTACCGGGGATAATTTCGGAACCCCGTTCAACCGCACGGCACAAGTAGTGCTGGATGGCGACGGCTATGGCACCTTGGTCATGCCTTTCGGCACGTTCACCAACGTACTGCGCATCAAGCGCACACACAGCGGGCAGGACCTTGGCCAGGGCATCAATGTCACGTGGCTTACGCACGAGTACTACTATTTCAAGCCGGGGCTGAACTACCCGCTTTTGGTAATCGTGGATGATGTGACCAACGGGAGCGCAAGTGACCAGACCATCATGCTGGACCCCTCCATGGTGGGGGTTGAAGAGGCCTTGGCCAATGACATCGGCATGGAGGTGTACCCGGTTCCGGCCACGGATGTGATCCATGTCCGATTCGGAGCATCGGGAAAATTGATGTCCACGCTGACCGACGGCGCGGGCCGCATTGTTTGGGTCCGGGATTTGGGCAGCCGCGCTCCGGGGTTGTATGAGGAATCCTTCGATCTGGCAGGATTGGCGTCCGGCCTTTATACCATTCGGATCACGGATGAACGTGGCGGGAGCGGCGTGAAGCGATTCACCGTGCAATAGCCGCTTACACGGGCCTCCTTGGCATAGCAGGGCCACTCCAAGAAGTACCTGCGGCCAATGACGGACCCCTGCACTGGGACGGTTCCGTCAAAGTCCCATCGCATGGTCAAAGTCCCATCGCAGGGTCCCGAAGACGGTGACCCTACGGGGACTTTGCGGTGCCCGTTGGCGGGGAGGTGCGGTGAGTCCGATCATCGGTGTGCAAAGTCCCGTCGCAGGGTCCCTAAGACGGTGACACTACGGGGACTTTGCGGTATCCGCTCCGTCCCAACAGGGTCATGTCGAGCAGTACCTGCGGCCAAAAGCGGACCCTGTGTTGGGACGACTTTGAAAGAACAAGGGCCACCCGTTCGGGCAGCCCTTGTTCATGGATTGAAGGATTCGTTTACCGCACCAACGGCACGCGGAAGGTGCGCTGCACCTTTCCGCTGGTGATGCGCACGAACCACACGCCGGAGTTCAGGCTGCGGTCGTTCAGGGTGATGCGCCCGGGGTGTGAAATGGCGCTATTGCCCAGCGTGAGGCGGCCCGTGGCATCATACACGTCCACGTCCACCGGTGCACTGCCGAAGGGATGTTGCACCACGATGTGGTCGGGCGTGGCCCACACGGCAAGTGTGGCATCGATGTCCGGCGAGGCGATGGCGGTGTTCAATTCCACGGTGATCTCCATGGTGGTGACAGAGGTGCACGCGCCGCCGGAAGCCGTGAGGGTAACCGTGTAGGTGCCCGGCAAGGCGTACGTGTGGGCGGGGTCGCTTTCCTCGCTGGTGGTGCCGTCGCCGAAGTCCCACGTGTAAGTGTCGGCCAGGACAGAGGTGTTGGTGAATTGCACGGGGTTGTTCACCAGCAGCGTTCCGCCCGGTGTGCTGAACTGCGCAATGGCACCTTCACCGGCGGGGATCTCCGCCTGGAAGGTGCTGGTGCAGCCATTGCCGTCCGTGATGGTGGCCGAGTAGCTGCCTGCGGTGCCAGTGATGCTGTTGGCCGTGGCTCCGGTGTTCCACAGGTAGGTGTAAGGTGCGGTACCGCCCGTCACGGTGGCGATCTCCACGCTGCCGTCCGTGCTGGCCGGGCAGCTGGTGGCCGTTTGCAGCACGTCGCTGCTGATGGCATCGGGAGCGGTGATGGTAAAGTCCGTGGCCAGTTCGCCACAGGCACCTCCGGGGGTGATGTGCACTTGGTAGTCCCCGGCCACGCCATCAAATTCGGCTGTGCTGTTTGGCTCCCCGCTCTGTTGCAAGAGCACATTGCCGAAGACATCGGTCCAAGTGATGTTCAAAGGTGCATCGTTCACCACCACGGTGGCCCGTCCTTCCTGGCCGAAGCAGGTGGCGGGTTCATTGTAGAAGGGGATCGGGGCGGTGCCATTGAGCACAAAACGGGCCGTGTTGGCATCATCATTGGCATTGATGCTGAAGCTGTAGGTAGCGCCATCGGTCAGCGGGGTCACCGTGCCGGTCTGAAGGTCGGTGAGGCTGAGGCAGGAGAGGGTGTTGATGCCCGCCATGGCTGCGGTGATGGTGTAGGTGCCGGAGATGTCCACGTCCACCTTCAGGGGGATCTGAACGGCAGTGGCGTAGTTGCCGAAGAAATCAATGGCGAGCTGCTGGCCGTCGTTGCTCATCACGCCGATCTGCGGGGCGCCGTTGGTCTTGAAGGTCATCTTCAGCGCGTCGATGCCGTCGTAGGCCGGCGTGCCTTGCGCAAAGACCACTGTGGCCTGGTCGCTGTAAGTGGTTGCGCTGCCCGCGATGGAGAGGTTGAGGATGGGCAGCAGCGGGTCCTGGTCGCCGCCGAAGGTGCCGCCGCCGGCCTGGTTCACCTTGGCGCTTTCATCCACGGTGGTGGTGAGGTTGCTGCCGTCGGCCTTCACCCAGAAGCCTTGGCTGCTCTGGATCTTCCCGTTGAGGCCGCCCTGGCCCACGCCATTGGTCCAAGCCACGCTGTTCCCGGAAACGGGGTCGAAGATCCAATAGGCGTTTTCCACGTCGCTGCCGCGGCCCAGCAAGGTGAAGTCAATGGGGCTGGGCAGTGGGTTGGCCACCAGGTTCCAGCCGTCGGCCGCCAAGGTTCCCGAGGAGGTGAAGCTCATCGGCAACGTCAGCGGATTTTGTGCAATGGTGGGCGCACCGGTCACATCTACCGTAAAAGCTTGTGTGGTGTTGAAATTGTCGCCGCTCCAAGCCAGGAAACCTTTACCTGCCGCAAGTGCCTGCGTGTTGGCGCTCACGCCCACCACGCCCGAATCCGCCGAGGCATATGTGTTGGCCTCATTGTAGTGGCGGATGCTGGGCCAGAGGATGCCGCTGCCCACAGGCATGTCGAAGTTGGGGTATTGCGACCCGGGATAGCCCGCTGTGATGAAGTCGTCCTGCCAGTTGTTCACGGTTTGCCCGGCCACGGCGCTGCCCAGCATGCGCCAGTTGGTGTGCCCAGCAGGGATGTAGCGTTGCATGGTGATGCTGCCGGTGTAGCTGGCGCCGCTGGCCACAGGGCCCAAGCGACCGGTGCCGCTGGCGGCGCTGGCGAGGGTCACGGTGCCCAGGGAGGCATCAAAGTCGCCACCATCCAGCTGCAGGGTGCCGCGGATGCTGAGGGTGGCATCGGTGAGGGTGCCCAAGGGCGTGTTTACCGTGAGGTTGAACAGGTTCAAGGGGCCGCCGGTGCTTTCCAGGATGGTGGCGTCCGTGCCCGCCAGCGCGAGCGTGCTGGTGTTGGCTGCGGTGAGCGTGCCGTCAAAAATGGCCTCATCACCGTGTACGGTGAGGGTGGTGGCAGCCGTGAGCACCAGAGATCCGCCCGCATTCACCGTGAGGTCCTTCATGTCCGCATCGGCGGTGTTGGTTACGGTGTGGCCGTTCTGCACCACCATGTGCGTGATTGCACTGAATGTAACCGGGCCGGGTGTGCCAACCGGCTTCAGGGACCAAATGGGGTCCGTTACGTTGCCTGATGACTGGCTGTAATACTTCAGGTCCATGACCTGCCCGAACACTGCTAAGTCCACTCCTGGATCGTCACCAGGGCCCGCATTGCCTGTCGTGAAATATTCTGCTTGATACCCGTATAGCCGAAGGACCAATGGACCGTCCTGATTGGCCACAGTAAAGCTGAAGGTTTTGGTTTGTGTTTGGAGATTGTCCGGGACAACAGCCACGCCTCCCATGTTGCTTGAAAAGCCGTCGGCGCTGGTGCGCAACACCCAACGCACCGGGCCGCGGTTATTGCGCTGTACATGCATTGCCACTTTGGTGATGGTGAACTGCTTTCCAACCTGGGGCGTGATCGTGAATTCCAAGTAACGGCCCAGGTCAGGTGCGCTGTTGGTTGTCCACATTTTCGAATTGAACCGATCGGCATTGGCCAAGGGTATCAGTAACGCGCTGCGACTGATCGTTGAGGTAAAAAGGCCTGGATCATTATAGTTGGAAGGCCAAGTGGCCTCATCCCCCACGGCCCCGCCAAAATCAAAGTTTAGTATCTGTTGTGCGTGACCCTGTATTGGCACCAAGGCAAGAAGGAGCCCGGAAAGCAATAGCATGAGCGGCCTGGAATGGAGGTGTTGGGTAACGTGCTTTTTCATGGCGTACACTTGGCGATGTTGATGGCAGGCTGGAGGAACGGGTGGTAAATGTAAGTTCCTGATGGGAACATCCGTACCCATGTTTTCCGGAACGGATCATCAGGCCGTTGTTCATCATGGTGCGAAGCTTTGAATCGCTGCAAGTGCCCAAACACAACCGTCGCCTCCCCGATACCCGCGTGATCGGACCCCCAAGGACGCGCTGTGTTGTGCATGATCTGTGGACCGGTTCGGGATTCCTTGGAAGGCATCAACTGCAATAACCTTTGTTGGAGCCTATTTTCGCGGCCCCGTTCCCGGCCCCATAGTTCAACGGATAGAATAGGAGTTTCCTAAACTCTAGATCCAGGTTCGATTCCTGGTGGGGCTACCACCTCCCTCGCCGCAGCCTGCGGGCACCAACATTTGCGTGTGTGAAACTGCGCACCATGCGCGGAATGCGGGCAAGGCAGCGGCCTACCTTCGGCGCAACCCGCAAAGCGCCCATGCACGCGCCCCGCATTGTCCTGTTTGTTTTGCTGCCGTTGCTCGCGGCGCCGTTATTGGCGCAGCCTGCAAACGATGATTGTGCCAATGCAACGAATTTGTGCGCCCAGCAGCCCGTGGCGGGAAACAACGGTGGTGCCGCCAACAGCATACCGGCATTCTGCCAACCGGGCGGAAATTCCGTTTGGTACCATTTCACCACCAACACCTTGGGCGGTGCCGTTACCGTGGCCATTTCCGGCATCCAGTGCCCCAACGTGCCCACCATGAGCAACGGCCTCAGCGCCGTGATCCTCAGCGGTGATGGCAGTTGCACGCCCGCCAGCTTTTCCACGGTGAGCCCGTGCGAAACGGATTCGGTGGCTTTCACCGCAACCACCACCGGTGTGCTTACGCCGTCCACGGAGTATTGGATCATGGTGTCGGGGGCAACCTATGGTTCGCTGTCCACGGCGGAGTGCCCCTTCACCATTTCCGTAAGCGGCCCCGGCGTGGATGTGGTGAACGTGGATTTTGATGCCGGGCCTGACCAGCGGATACCCGAAGGAGGAAGTGCCCAACTGAACGCCACGGGCGGCACCGGTTATGTGTGGACCCCCAACAGCGGGCTCAGCGGGGATCATGTGCCCGATCCCATAGCACGGCCCAGCGGCACCACGGTGTATACGGTTACCACGCAGATCAACGGCTGCACCTACACGGACACGGTCACGGTGGAGGTGGTCCGCTTGATCAATCCCGTGAACACCTTCACGCCGAACGGCGACGGCATCAATGATGTGTGGGACCTGCCCGGTCTGCGCGACTATCCGCAAGCCGAAGTGGAGATCTACGACCGGTGGGGGCAGCGCGTGTTCCACAGCATCGGCTACAAGGAACCCTTTGATGGCGCAGGGCTACCCACCGCCACCTACTACTGGTACATCCGCGTGAATGACCTCAAGGGCAGTTCGGACCCTTATACCGGCTACGTCACCATTGTGAGATGATGCGCAAAGCTGCATGGATCGCCCTGTTGGCCTGCACATCTGCGGCGGCACAGCAAACTGCGCAATACACGCAGTACGTGTTCAACATGTTCGCCATCAATCCGGCGGTGGCGGGAAGCAAGGACTGCATTGACGTGCGCTTGGGCTACCGCCAGCAATGGGTGGGCTTCCCCGGTGCCCCTGTCACCGGCTGGGCCACGGTGGCCGGTACCATCAAACCCAAGGGCCGCCCGTTCAAGGCGAACCGCCATGGCGTGGGGGCCTTTGTGGAAGCGGACAACACCGGGCCACTGGGGTACACATCGTTCCAGGCGGCTTATGCCTACCATATCCAGATGAAGCGGGATTTCTTCATGTCCCTGGGCTTCTTCGCAGGGGTGCGCCAAGAGAAACTTTCACTTGGGGACGTATATGCCGCGGACAACAGCGACCCGGCCTTGACCAACAATGGCAATGTGATGGTGTATCCGGACATCACGCCGGGCATCTGGCTCTACGGCAAGTCCACTTGGGCCGGCCTTTCCATGCAGCAGGTACTGGCCAACAAAGTAAAAGGCATAGGGATGGACACCCGCCTGGCCCGCAACTACATCTTCAGCTTGGGCCACCGTTACCGGATCGATCGCAAATTCAGCGTGGTGCCCAGCACCCTGGTGAAGGTCGCACCAGGCGCACCCATGGCTTTGGACATCAACGTAATGCTGGAATACCAGCGCAAGCTTGGCTTGGGCATGAGCTACCGCAACCAGGATGCGGTTGCCTTCATGCTGAAGGTGCCTTTCCTGAAGTACTTCTCCCTCGGTTACAGTTACGACATCACTACCAGCAAGTTGCGCGTGGGCAGCGCCAATACCCATGAGATCATCCTCGGGATTTATCCCTGCCTCCCATTGGACCCCGAAAAAGCCATTGTACGATGCCCCATTTTCGAATGAGCACTTTGATCTGGCGGCATCTGTCCGCACCGTTTGCCGCATGCCTGTTGGTCCTGCTGGTACCCACCGGCCAAGTGGAAGCCCAAACCCGCCACTGGGTGGGCGGCAATGGCCAATGGAACGATGCAGCGCATTGGTCGGCCGTGCCGAACGGGATCGGGGGGGCGGGCGTGCCGCACTCCGGGGACGCCGTTTTCATTGCGGCTTCCACAGGGAATGTTGTGATCACGATGGGCGCAGCTGCGGAAGCAGGCAAATTAACGGTGGAGGGGAACGGTGGCCAGGTGAGGCTGGAAGGCGGAAGGGGCCGGTTGCAAGTGGCCGGTACCTTGGAATTGAAGGGTAATGTGGCCTGGGCCTGGCCCGGCACGTTGGAAATGTCAGCTCACAGCGGTGTGTCCGAGCTGGACCTCCATGGTATCCCATTGCATGGTGATGTACGCTTTGCGGGTGGAGGAACCTGGTCCATGCGAAGCGACCTGGTGATCGGGGATGAAGCTGCGCTGATGATCGACAATGGAACGTTGGTCACCAACGGGAACATGCTGCGCGCAGGAAGTCTGCGCCTGGGGAGCCAAGGGGCGAAATTGATGGCTGGCAGCTCCGTGGTGCTGCTGGCCCAAAGCTTCCAACCGGGCACGGCGCGCAACACCGTGGATGCAGGAAGTTCCAAGCTGTTGGTGGGCGGAAGCCCGGTGGAGTGGGGCCCTGCGGCCATTGCCCCGGCCGAAGAGCTGCGGGCGCAAAACGTATGCGCCACCGGCGTTGGGCAAACGCCGTTCGTGATCGATGCCCAGTTGATGAGCAACTACAACGGCTTTGGCGTTAGCTGCC
Organism: Bacteroidota bacterium; assembly: GCA_018267065.1. Lineage (GTDB taxonomy): Bacteria > Bacteroidota > Bacteroidia > Flavobacteriales_F > PHOS-HE28 > PHOS-HE28. The sequence goes on along the minus strand of JAFDZG010000139.1, from coordinate 14,112 downwards.
ACGGCGTGTGCAATGGCCAAGTGCGCGTGGTTGTAACCGGAGGCATCGGCCCCTTTACCTACCAATGGGTGGGCGGCCCTAATACGGCCCTCTGGAACAATGTGTGCCCGGGCAACCAGATCGTGATCGTTACCGACCAAGGGCAAGGCGTGAGCTGTGCCACCACGGTGCAGGTTACCGATCCGGCATTGCTCAGCGTGATCTTCACGGGTACGGTTCCGCCCTCATGTGCCGGCGTTTGCAACGGTTCGTCCACGGTGTTTGCCGTGGGCGGCGTGCCCGGCTATGCCTATTCATGGAACAACGGCGCGGGTACCGGCGCCAGCTTCAACCAACTCTGCCCGGGAACAAACAACCTGCACGTTACCGATGCGAACAACTGCGCCTTCGACAGCACCTTCAACTATCCCATTCAACCCATACAGCCCAATTTGACCACTACGGATGTGCAATGTGCCAATGCCTGTGACGGCACTGCACAGGTGGCACCGGTGGGCGGCACCGGAAGTTTCACCTACAACTGGGGTCCGGGCAATCCGTCCGGCGATGGCACTGCCGCGGTGACCGGCCTGTGTGCTGGCAACTATACCGTGAACATACAGGATGCGAACGGATGCGACACCACGCTGCAGTTCCAGATCACCCAGCCACCGCCCATCCTGCCCAATGAAACGCACGTGGATGCCACCTGCGGCACGAGCTGCGATGGTACTGCAACCGTGGCCCCAACGGGCGGATCAGGGACCTACGGGTACAGTTGGTCCCCTGCGCCAGGCGGAGGAGCTAACAGCGCCACCGCCACGGGCCTCTGCCAAGGGGTGTACATGGTAACGATCACCGATGCGGTCACGGGTTGCGATACGGTGTTGGCGATAACCATTGATGCACCCCCATCCATCATTCCATCGCCCGCAAGCACCGGTGCAACTTGTGCCAATAGCTGCGATGGTACTGCCAGTGCACCGGCTACGGGGGGTGCCGGTGCGCTCACCTACACATGGTCACCAAGCGTGAATGGCCAAGGCACGCCGAACGCCTCTCAACTTTGCCCGGGAGCGTATAGCGTTCTTATTTCCGACGGGGCCTGTGACACCACCGTGCAGTTCACGATCACGGCACCGCCACCGATCGCCCCATCCATTACTGTGGTCAATGCCAATTGCGCCGGTCAGTGCAATGGCTCTGCGACGCTGGTTGCCACCGGGGGCGTGGCACCCTTGGGCTACAATTGGCAGCCGGGCAACCCCGCGGGTGACGGAACCCCAGCGGTGACCGGGCTGTGTGCCGGGGCATGGAGCGTCACCGTTTCTGATGCCAACGGCTGTGATACCACGCTGCAGTTCAACGTTACGGAGCCGCTGCCCATTACGCTTACGGGCACCAAGACCAATGTAACCTGCGGCGGAACGTGTAATGGTACTGCCACGGTAACTGCTACAGGGGGCTCTCCCGCTTATACGTATGTCTGGTCACCGGTGCCGCCGCAAGGGCAGGGCACGGCCACGGCTTCGCAACTCTGTGCCGGCACCTGGTCCGTTACTGTAACCGATGCCAACGGTTGCCAAAAGGTGCGCAACTTCAACATTCAGGCGCCTCCGGTCCTGGAAGCGTTCGTTACCATCACCCCAGCAAGCTGCCCCGGCACATGCGACGGAAGCGGTCAGGCCGTGGTCAGCGGAGGAACTCCGTTATATAATTATACATGGGCGCCGCAACCATCCAGCGGCCAAGGCACGCCCGGCGCAAGCGGATTATGCCCCGGTCCAGGCACGCTTACCATTACCGATGCGGCAGGTTGTGATACCACCGTCTCCTTCAACATTGATGCACCCGTGCCGGTCGCTGTTGCCTCCACGGTGAATGATGCCAGTTGCAGTGGCAGCTGCGACGGCTCAATCTCTCTGGTGCCATCCGGCGGAACGGGTACCTACACCTTCACCTGGGTGCCGGCATCGGCAGGGACTGGCGCCACGGCAGTGAACCTTTGCCCCGGCAGCTATCAGGTGACTGTTGCCAGCGGCAGTTGCGACAGCACGTTCAACTTCAACGTGGGCCAACCGCCACCATTGGACATTAGCCTAAGCAGCACACCGGCGAGCTGCTCTGATGCCTGTGACGGCACCGCCGCGCTCTCCGGCGATCTTTCAGGCCTCAATTTCAACTGGCAACCCGAACCCGGCTCCGGGCAAGGCACGGCCAATGCCGGTGGCTTGTGTGCCGGTAATTATTCAGTGACCGCCACCAATGCTGCGGGCTGTGATACGGTGGTCAACTTCACCATTGCTGCTCCGCCCGCACTGACATTGGGCGGCAGCCAAACAAACCTTTCCTGCGGAAGCAATTGCGATGGAACAGCAACGGTAACGGCTTCCGGCGGAACGCCCGGTTTCACTTTTGCCTGGACGCCGGCACCGCCCCAAGGCCAAGGCACCGCCACTGCTTCACAGCTCTGTGCGGGAACTTGGAGCGTAACGGTAACCGATGCCAACGGCTGCCAACAAGTGCGAAGCTTCACCATCCAAGCCGCCGATCCGTTGGAGGTGTTCCTTACGCCTTCTCCGGTTAGCTGTGCCGCCTTGTGCGATGGAAGTGCCCAAGCGGTGATAAGCGGTGGTACGCCCCTGTACACGTATGTATGGGCACCGGAACCGGGCAGTGGGCAAGGTACTTCCGGCGCAGGCGGCCTGTGTGCGGGCCCGGGCACGCTAACCGTATCGGATGCCGGCGGCTGCGACACGACGGTAACGTTCACCATTGATGCGCCGGCACCGCTGGATGTGGTGGCAACCGTGAACAACGCAGGCTGCAACGGCGATTGCAACGGCTCCATTGCTTTGTCCGCTTCCGGAGGCACCGGAACCTATTCCTATGCCTGGCTGCCATCGTCGGCCGGGAGTGGCGCCACGGCGGTCAACCTGTGTGCAGGAACTTATCAGGTTACGGTGACCAGCGGCGGTTGTGACACCACGCTCACCTTCAATGTCCTGCAGGGGACGCCCATATTGGCGAGCGTGGCCACGGTGAACGGTGATTGCTGGAACCAGTGTGAAGGTTCCGCCACGGTAACGGCAACCGGTGGCACGGGCACGTTGGTGTACACCTGGTCGCCGGAACCGGGCGGGGGGCAAGGCACTGCCACGGCAACGGGCCTTTGCCAAGGCCCCGGAAGCGTTGTTGTTTCCGATGGCAACGGTTGCGACACCACACTGTTCTTTGACATTTTCAAGAGCCAGCCCATTCAACCCAACCTCACCGTGTACGCGGAATACTGTGCCGGGCCGTGCAGCGGTGAGGCGGGTGCGGCACCGCTCGGCGGAAGCGGCATGTACCAGTACCAGTGGTCGCCCGCGCCAGGTACAGGGCAGGGAACCTCCACCGTATCGGGGCTTTGCGCAGGGGTGAACTACACCTTGACGATCACCGACTCCAACGGTTGTGATACCACGGTGGCGTTTACGGTGCCACCCTTTGGGCCCATTTCACCGGTGATCACCACCACGGCGGCATCCTGTGCAAACAGTTGCGATGCCACCGCAACCGTTGACGCGGTTACAGGCGGAGTTGCGCCATACACCTATTTCTGGAACCCGGAACCGGCAGGCGGCCAAGGAACCAATGCCGCAACGGGACTTTGCCCCGGGACCTACACAGTGATCGTCGGCGACTTCAACGGTTGTGATACCACCGTGCAGTTCTCCATCACGGCGCCGACCCCGATCACGCCCCAGGCCACGGTCACGCCCATTTCCTGCGGTGGTGCCTGTACGGGTGCCATTGATCTGGACGTGCAGGGCGGTACTGGTTCGTATACCTACACATGGTCGCCCCAGCCGGCCCAAGGCCAAGGGACGGCACACGCAAGCCAACTTTGCGCCGGTACCTGGTCCGTGGTGGTCGCCGATGGGGGCGGCTGCGATACCACGCTGAACTTTGTGCTTGCCGAACCCTTGCCGATCACTGTTGCAGCGGATGTGGCAATGAGCCACTGCAGCGTGTGCAACGGATCGGTGGTACTGCATGTCACCGGTGGAAACGGGCCATTCTCCTTCAATTGGGGCGCACCCTTGAACACCACCACCACGGACAGTACGCAAACAGGCCTCTGCGCGGGATTGTACACGGTTCTGGTAACCGACGCCACGGGCTGTTCCGCGCAGGTAGCGGTGCCGGTTGCGGATGATGACGGCGAATCGCTCACCATGACCGACGGTGCAACCAGTTGCCCCAACACGTGCGACGGCCTTGTTTCAGTGGCATACAACTGCAGTGCAGCTCCCTGTTCCGTGGTGTGGACCGACATGCAGGGCACCGTGATCGCGCAAGCAACGGACACGCTTTCCGCGCTGTGCGCGGGCAGCTATCTGGCCGCCGTTACCAACGGCAACGGTTGCGTATCCATTGATACCGCAGTGGTGGCGGCCCCGCTGCCGTTCACCGCCAACATCAGCAGCACCCCGGCCAGTTGCGCGGGTGCCTGCGATGGAACCGCCACCATTGGAATTTCAGGTGGCAATGGCCCGTTCACTTACACATGGTCGCCCACGCCAGGCGGTGGGCAGGGCACTTCGCAGGCCACCGGGCTATGTCCTGGCAGTTACAGCGTACTGGTCCATGAACAGGGCGGTTGCGATGCCACGTTCAATGTGCTGATCACCGCCCCGGCACCGGTTACGGTGGATGCAGTTACCACGAATGCCTCCTGTGCAGGCCAGTGCAACGCAAGCATTGGCCTCACGGTGCAGGGCGGCACAGGTCCGTTCACGTTTGCGTGGTCCCCGATGCCACCCGTTGGCCAAGGCACATCGTCGGTCAGCGGCTTATGCGCTGGCACATGGACGGTGTTGGTGGCGGACGTCAACGGATGCGATACAACGATGAGCTTCACCATGGTGGAGCCATTGCCCTTGGCGATCACGGGCAGCGCCACCATGAGCCATTGCGGGGTGTGCGACGGAACGGCCAGTATCAACGTGGCGGGCGGCTCGGCCCCGTTCACGATCCAATGGGCGAATGCGGGAGGCCCCATTGGCACGGGAGAAACGATCAATGGTCTTTGTGCAGGCATCTACATGGCCACGGTAACGGATGCAAACGGTTGCACGCAGCAAGCCAGTGTGGCGGTGCCCGACGCAAGCGGGGAGCAGATCAATGCCGTGGATGGCCAAACGCTCTGTTCCAATGCTTGTGACGGCGTGGTTTCTGTGGCATATGCCTGCACTGACGCTCCCTGCACGGTTGCCTGGTTTGACAATGCCGGGAACCAACTTGCACAGGGAGCCGATTCACTTACCGGGCTGTGCTCCGGCACGTACTTGGTGCAAGTGCTGAACGCCTCCGGATGCACCACAGTGGATACGGCACAGGTGTTGCCGTCGCAAGTCATCATACCGAACCTCAGCACCACGCCGGTGGACTGCAACAACCTGTGCAACGGCACCGCGACGGTGGGCCCTGTAGGCGGCGTTGCGCCATACAGCTACACCTGGAGCCCCGCCCCGGGCGGCGGCCAGAACTCGCCACAAGCCACGGGCCTCTGTGCAGGAACATACCAGGTTGCCATCGCCGATGCTTCAGGCTGCGATACCGTGGTGGACGTGCTGATCACCGCGCCGCCGCCCATGGCGGTGCAGGCTACCGTGTCGCAGGTTACATGCAATGGTGCTTGCGATGGCAGCATCGTGCTCGCACCGTCCGGCGGAAACGGCTTCTACAGCTATGCATGGACGCCACAGCCGCCGGGGGGGCCTGGGAGCAACGGAGCCTTCAACCTCTGCGCGGGCACTTGGACGGTCACGGTTTCAGACATCAATGGATGCGACACCACGCTGAGCTTCACCATCACTGAACCGGCCCCGCTTACTGCCAGCGCCTCTTCCACCCAGAGCAACTGCAGCGTGTGCAACGGCACGGTAACCGTGGTGCCGGCAGGGGGAACAGCGCCATACACGATCTCATGGACCCAAGGTGGAAGTCCGGTTGGAAGTGGCAGTACCCTCACCGGCCTTTGTGCCGGCTTGTACAACGTGCATGTAGTGGATGCCCATGGCTGCACGGTGGATGTTGCAGTTCCAGTGAGTGATGCGGGCGGTGAGGCCCTGGCCACCGCGGACTTCATGCTTTCCTGCCCGTCCGACTGCAACGGCGTGTTGGACGTGGTGTTCAATTGCAGCGTGCCAACATGCAGCATCAATTGGTTTGATGCGGCGGGAACAAACCTCAATGAATCGGGCAACACGCTCAGCAACCTCTGTGCGGGCAACTACTTCGTGCAGGTCACCAATGGCGCGGGTTGCACAACCATCGATACGGCCAGTGTGATCGCACCGCCTCCGATCGTGGCCAACCTTAGCACCACGCCGGTTACCTGCGCGAATGATTGCGACGGCACCGCCACGGTGGGCCCCACCGGCGGGGCGGGCGGCTACCAGTACAATTGGGTGCTTGGCTCAGGGTCTGCTTCCGGCACGCCCTCCGTTGTGAACCTGTGCCCAGGGTCGTATTCGGTAACGATCACGGACCAGGCCGGTTGTTCCATCACGCAGGGCGTGCTGATCACCGCGCCGCAACCCATCACCGCCACTGCCGTTGTGGTCCCGGTCACCTGCAATGCCGCTTGTGACGGAAGCATCACCGTGATGGCGCAAGGCGGCACCGGTGCCTTGCAATACCAGTGGTCGCCCGAACCCGGCACCGGCCAGGGCACCAATACGGCCACGGGGCTGTGCGCGGGTGCATGGACCGTGACCATCGCGGACACCAACGGCTGCGACACCACGTTCACGCTCACCCTCAGCAGTCCACCGGTGCTCAACGTGGCCATGACGCACACGGACAACGTGTGTTACACCGACTGCAATGCCACGGCGCACGCGGACATCACCGGTGGCGTGCCGCCATACACCATCAACTGGGCCGGTCCGGGCGGCACCACCGTTGCACTGGATACAACGGATGTTTCCGGGCTCTGCGGGGGTGAATACATCCTCACCGTGACCGATGCCCGCGGATGCACCAACGCCACGCCCTTCACGGTGGCAAGCGGATTGCCCATTGAAGCCAACCTGGTGTTCCAAGGGGAAACCTGCAATGGCCCGTGCGACGGCACGGCATCGGTGGCACCAACGGGCGGGTCGGGCAGCGGATACACGTACAACTGGCAGCCGGGCAATCCCGTTGGCCAAGGCACGGATCAGGTTTCGGGGCTGTGTCCCGGAAACTGGACGGTGACCATCACGGATGGCGCCGGGTGCGACACCACCTACGCATTCACCATCGCACCCTTCACGCCCATTACGCCGGTGGCCAACGTGCAACAGGTGCCATGCAACGGCGCATGCAACGGCAGCATCAGCCTGAACACCACCGGTGGAGTGGGCAGCCTTTCCTATGCCTGGACACCGGATCCGGGCACCGGCCAGGGCACGGCAACCGCCGGCGGTTTGTGCGCAGGCCAGTACAGCGTGACCATCACTGATGCTGCAGGTTGCGACACCGTGGTGAGCTACACCATTACCGAACCAACTGCCCTGCTGGCGGTGGTGGATACCGTGGTTTCAACGAGCTGCAATTCCGCGCCGGACGGTGCCGTGGACATATCCATTTCCGGAGGAGCGGGTGGATATACTGTTGCTTGGGCCGGCCCCAACGGATTTGTTTCCGGGGCAGAGGACATTAATGGGCTCTTCAACGGCAGTTACCAAGCCATTGTCACGGATTCTGTCGGATGCCAAACAACCGTGCAAGTGAACGTGGGTACCTTGAACAACTTAACGGCCAACGCAGGCCCGGACGTGTTCATGTGCTCCGGCGGGGATGTGGTGCTGGACGGTTCCGGCAGCCAAGGTGGATCCACCTATCAATGGACGGACGCCCAAGGTGGCCCAGTGGGCACGGATACCATTGTGAACCTTGGTGCAATGCCCGATGGGGTGTACACGTACGTGCTTACGGTTACTGATGGCCCTTGCACCGATGCGGACACGGTGGTCTTCACTGTATGGCCGATGCCCATCGCTGATGCGGGACCGGACAAAGTGGTGTATGTGGAGGGCACAACCGGACTGGGCGGATCGCCCTCAGGCCCACCGGGCAGCAGTTTTGTATGGCAGCCGGACAGCTTGTTGAACAATGGCGGGGTCCCCAACCCCGATGCCACGGTGAACGCCACCACTTGGTTCCAACTCACGGTGACCTCCACCGAAGGGTGCGTCGGCATTGATTCCGTGCTGGTAACCGTAGTGCCCGAAGTGAAAGTGCCCAGCGGCTTCACACCCAACGGCGATGGCCACAACGACACATGGGTACTGGATTTCGCCGTCCTGTTCCCGGACATCGACGTGCAGGTCTTCAGCCGCTGGGGTGAGCCCTTGTTCCGCAGTGTGGGCTACCACGTGCCATGGGACGGCAAGTACGATGGCAAGCTCGTGCCGATGGGCACCTATTACTATGTGATCGAACTGCACGATCCGCGCTTCCCGGATGCGCTAACGGGGCCATTGACCGTGATCCGGTAAACCATGGACGCCATGAAAAACCTCTTGTCCATTCTCCTCCTCGCGCTGTTCGCGGAAATTGCACAGGCGCAGCAGTTGCCGCAGCTTAGCCAGTACAACAGCCAGGACTACCTCTTTGACCCCGCCGTGGCCGGCAGCAGGCCGTGGTTCGAGATCCGCAGTGCGCACCGCAACCAGTGGGTGGGCATCCAGGATGCACCGCGCACCTTCGTCCTCAGCGCCACCACGCCGCTGGGCGGCAACATGGGCGTGGGCGGCTACATCTTCACCGACAACGTGGGGCCTTCACGCCGCACCGGCATGCAGCTCAGCTATGCCTACCACTTGAAGATCACGAGCGACATCAAGCTCGGCCTGGGATTGTCCTTCGGCATGCTCCAGTTCCTGATCGACGGGTCCAAGATCCAGTTCCACGATCCGGACGAGCCGCTCATGGACGACCAGTTGCGCGGTTCGTTGATGCCCGATGCCACCTTTGGTGCATACCTGTACCATGATAAGTGGTGGTTCGGGGCCACCGCACCGCAATTATTGCGCAACCGCGTTTGGTTTTATGATGAGAATGACAAAAGCCTGAGCACACTGGCCGCCCACTATTATGCCATGGGCGGATACCGGTTGCCGATCGGCAGCGACCTGAAGTTGGAGCCGTCCTTCCTGGTAAAATACGTGGATCCCGTGCCGCCCAAGATCGATCTTACGGCCACCCTGCGCTACAAGGACATGGTATGGATCGGAGCCACCTACCGAACGGAGGATGCCATCAGCCTGATGGTGGGCTACTGGATGAAGAAAACCTTCCAGTTCGGCTACAGCTACGACCTGACGATGACCAATTTGCGGAATTATTCCTCCGGAACCCATGAAGTGATGTTGGCCATCACCTTTGGGAAGAACCCGCCACCACCGGCCGCGGCACAGCCTGCCGCACCGCCACAGTAGGCGTGTCGGGGCTTTGCGAAGCCCATCGGTTGAAAAAGGCCGTTCGGGCCGGGTTTGCGCATGCCCATCGAGCTTTGCTGTTGGAAACCAATGGCCATTCTATCTTGCGGCTCCCAAAATTCCCCCTGCTCCGGATCAAGCCCCGGTTCCGGCGCAATTGCAATTACCCACCGATGAAGTGCCTCCCGGTGCTGTTTTCCACGGTCTTTGTGCTGCTTGGCGCCTGTCTGCCTGCCTTTGCCGGCCCAGGTACCAACGGAACAGCCACCTTGTGCAGCAACGGCGCGGCAGTGCAATTGATCAATTACCTCGGTGGTACGCCGGACCCCGGGGGCACGTGGAGCGGCCCCGTCGCGCACCCGGGCACGTTCGATCCGGCAACCGACGCTCCGGGCGTGTACACCTACACGGTGCCGGGCCCACCGGTGGCCAGCGCCACCGTTATGGTTGCCGTGGTGGCCGCGCCCAATGCGGGCACCAGCGGCAGTTATACGGCCTGCAGCAACGATGCCCCCTTCAGCATGCGCGCCAAGCTGGGCGGTACGCCGCAGCCGGGCGGCACCTGGTCTCCAGGCGGAAGTGACACATTTACTCCCGGCACCAATAGTCCCGGTGTGTACACCTACACGGTGCCGGGAACACCGCCCTGCGCCAATGCCACGGCCACCCTTACCGTGGTGGTGAACACGATGCCGTCAGCCGGTGGCAATGGAACGCTCAACACGTGCGACAACGGCCCTGTGGTGGACCTTTACACCCTGCTCAACGGCACGCCCGACGCCGGTGGCGCGTGGACCTTGGGCGGCCTCCCGGTCAGCAACATGTTCACCCCGGGCTCCTCCGTGCCCGGAACGTACGTGTACACCGTGAACGGTACACCCCCCTGCCCGAATGCCACGGCCAATGTGGTGGTCACGGTGGTGGCGGCGCCGGATGCCGGCAGCAGCCGCAGCATCACCGTGTGCAGCGACGACGCGCCCTTCAACATGGTGGCCCAGTTGGGCGGAACGCCGGACGCGGGCGGCACCTGGTCCCCGGCAAGCAACGGCACGTTCACGCCGGGCACCTCCACACCTGGGCCGTACACCTACACCGTTTTGGGAACGTCGCCTTGCTCCAATGCTTCCGCCGTGCTCACCATCACGGTGCGCGAGGCACCGGACGCGGGCACGAGCCGCTCAGTTGACGTTTGCAGCGATGGCGCGGTGTTCAATCTGGCGGATTCCTTGGGCGGCACCCCGGATGCGGGCGGCACGTGGACCGGCCCAGGCGGCGCGCACAGCGGGCAGTTCCAGCCGGGCACGGATCCCGGTGGCGCTTATGTGTACCATGTGGCAGGGCAGGCACCGTGTGATCCAGCAACAGCCACGGTAACGGTTACAGTGCGCACCGCGCCCAACGCCGGCACCAGCGCCAGCACGACGGTATGTTCCAATGCCGCACCCTTCTCCCTGATCTCCCAACTGGGCGGCAACCCCGCCCCGGGCGGCTCCTGGCGCAGCCCCAGCAACCTGCCTTTCCCATCAGGAACATTCGTGCCGGGTACGTCCGTGCCCGGCACCTACACGTACACGGTCAATGGCCAATCGCCGTGTGCCCCTGCGGTATCCACGGTAACGGTTTCCGTGGTTACCGCGCCCAATGCGGGTACCAGTGTTACACATGCGGTGTGCAGCAGCGATGCCGCCTTTCCTCTTTTCCCGCTGTTGGGCGGAACGCCGGACGTGGGCGGAACTTGGACCGGGCCGGGCGGCCCCGTCCCTTCAGGCATTTTCACGCCGGGAACCAGCCCGGCAGGGGTGTACACGTACACGGTGGTGGGCACCAGCCCATGTGCAAATGCCACTGCCACGGTAACGGTGAACGTGGTAACCGCTGCCGATGCAGGCAGCAACGGCTCCGTCACCTTGTGCAGCACCAGCCCGGACGACGACCTGTTCACGCACCTTGGCGGCACGCCGGATGCAGGCGGCACCTGGACGAAACCCGGCGGGGGCACTTTGGCCGGCGGCATTTACCAGCCCGCCAATCCCGCGCATCCCCCGGGGAACTACACCTACATGGTGACGGGCAGCACGCCCTGCCCCAATGTGTCCGCCCTTGTGCAGGTGGTGGAGAACCAGGCCCCGCGCGCCGGCATTGATGGCAACACCGTGCAGTGCAGCACCAATCCGCCGTTCAACATGGGCACCATCCTGGGTGCGCCGGTGGACGTGGGAGGCATCTGGATCAATGCGGCCAATGCCACCGTACCGGCCACGTTCACACCGGGCACCACCCCGGCAGGGGTGTACCGGTATGTGGTGAACGGGCTTGCACCGTGCGCCAACGACACGGCCAAGGTGACCATTCAGGTGAACACGGCCCCCGTGGCAGGCACCAATGGAGCGATCACCGTGTGCAGCGATGATGCGCCCGTGGACCTGTTCCTGGAGCTCGGCGGCACCCCGGACGTTGGCGGCACTTGGAAGGACCCGAACAATGCTGCCAATAACGGTTCATACGTGCCCGGCCCCGGTGCCGTGCCCGGTGCATACACGTACACCGTGGCGGGCCTCAGCCCATGCGCAAATGCGAGTGCGGTGGTCACGGTGACCCAGCACCGCAGGCCGGAGCCTGGCTCCAGCAACACCATTGCCTTGTGCAGCACCGATGCGCCCGTGAACCTGTTCAACAGTTTGGGCGGCACGCCGGATGCGGGCGGCACGTGGACCGGGCCGGGTGGTTCACCCAGCAACGGCGTGTTCATACCTTCCGTGGCCGGAACTTTCGTGTACAAGTACAAAGTGACGGGCACCGCTCCCTGCGCGCCGGACAGTGCAACGGTTACCGTGAACGTGTCACAAGCACCGGATGCGGGCACCAGCGATACGATCACGATCTGCAGCGGCCAGGCCACGGTGGACCTTTTTGACGGGCTCGGCGGAACGCCGGACCTGAACGGTACCTGGACTGATCTGGGCGCCACTGGCCGCCTCAGTTCCCATTTCTTCAATCCCGGTACGCCCACGCAGTTGCCGCCCGGCGACTATGACTTCCGCTACGTGGTTGCGGCGAACGGATCTTGTGCCGGGGATACGTCCACGGTGCGCGTCACCATCGTGCCGATCTTGGATGCGGGCAACAACGGCACAAAATCCGTGTGCAGTTCGCAGACCCAGGTGAACCTCTTTACCGGATTGGGCGGCACCCCTCAGCCGGGCGGCGAGTGGATCGACCTGGACGGAACGGGCCAAGTGACCGGGCAGTATTTCAATGCAAACGGCACCGGTGCCGGAACCTTCCAATTCCGCTACCGGCTTACCGGTGCGTTGGGCTGCAACTCCGATTCCGCCATGGTGACCGTGACCGTGACAACGGCGCCGAACCCCGGCCATGAAGGCTGGGCCACCTTCTGTTCCGATGGCCCCCCCGTGAGCCTGTTGCCTTACATCAGCCCGGCCCAAGCCAACGGCACGTGGCGCAAACCGGCACCGGGCAACCAAGTGTTCAGCGGGACGTATGTGCCGAGCACGTTTACGCCGGGGGATTACACCTACACCGTAAGCGGCGTGGCACCTTGCAGTGCCGGTGTGGCCGTGTTGCACATTAGCGAAACCCAAGGACCGAACGCGGGGAATTCAGCCGTGGTCACCAAGTGTGCGAACGATTCCTCCTTCAACATGACCGCAGCGCTGGGTGGAACGCCAGCAACCAACGGCACGTGGAGGGACCCTTACAACCAGCTGCACACGAGCACCTTTGTTCCCGGCCAGGATTCCAGCGGCGTATACATCTACACCGTTTCAGGCACCTTCCCCTGCGGCGACAAGTCCACCTCGCTTACGGTGAACGTCAATCCCGTCCCGCTGGCCGGCGGCGATGCCACCATCACCGTGTGCGACAATTCCACGGGCTTTCCGCTGTTCCCCTTGCTTACCGGTGCCCAAACGGGCGGCACTTGGTACGATCCGGACAGCGTGTTGTTCCTGACCGGATTTTACACGCCCGGCGAGAGCCTGGCCGGCAGGTACCGCTATGTGGTTACGGGCAGTGCCCAATGCGGTGTGGCCGTGGGAAGCGTGACCGTGTTTGAGGTGGCGCACGCCAATGCGGGCCGCGATACCAGTGTGGCCTTTTGCTTGGGCACAGCTTCAACGCACTTAGTGAACGTGCTGGGCGGGCCACATGAGATGACCGGCACTTGGACCGGCCCGGCACCCTCACAGGCCTACTTCGGCGGCATCTTCCAGCCGGGCACCGACACGCCGGGCACGTACATCTACCATGTGAACGGCACGCCGCCTTGTGCCAACGACAGCAGCACGGTCACCGTTTCGGTGGTGAACCCGCCCAATGCCGGCCAAAGCCGGCCCATCAACATCTGCTCCACTGCGGCTCCGTTCGGCATGACGGACAGCCTGGGCGGAACCCCGGACCCGAACGGAACGTGGTACAGGCTGCCATCGGGCCCCGTAAGCAATGGCGTGTTCACGCCAGGTGCGGCAGGCACCTACAGCTACCGGTATACGGTGCAACCCACGGGCAATTCGCCGTGCGGGCCTGTCCAATCGATCTTGACCATCACGGTGACCTCGGCCCCGTGGGCCGGCGGTGACGGCCCCTTGCCGCTCTGTTCCACGGACGGCATCACGGCCATGTTCCCGGCCCTCACGGG
>JAFDZG010000138.1 GCA_018267065.1 Bacteroidota bacterium | reverse complement strand
GCCAACAGGCCCACCACGCCAGTGGGCTCCAGCACGCTGAAGTTGAAGTGCGAGGTGTTCACCGGGTTCACGCTGCTGAAGACTGCTTGGTACTTGTCGCACCAACCGGCGTAGTAGATCCAGCGGTCGATGGCCATGGCCACCTCCGCTTCGGCCGCTTTGACGGATGCGCCGTGCAGTTGCAGTTCATGCACGAACTGTTCCTTGCGTCCTTCCAGCATTTCCCCGATGCGGTAGAGGATCTGCCCCCGGTTGAAGGCACTGCGGCTGCCCCAATCCCCGAAGGCCTTGCGCGCAGCCACCACGGCCTCGCGCACATCCTTGCGGCTGCTGCGGCACACGTTGGCCAAGGGCTTTCCATCCGCTCCGGCCGGTTGGTAGTAGCGCCCGCTTTCGGTGCGGGGGAATTTGCCGCCGATGTAGATCTTGTAGGTCTTCATCACGGGCAGGCGGCCTGCCTTGGTGGAAGGTCCGTCCACATGGCCGTTGCCGTTCAGGGACGGTTTGGGCATCACGGTCTTCGTCAACGTCTTTGCCATTCGTGCATTCCATGCCGCAGGTTCGGGAAACCCGTGGCTTGTTGTTGGAAGCCAAAGCTACGAAGGCGGGCCATTACGGGATGGAAAGCAGGTTCCCGGGCCGTGCATTCCTGAGCGGTTACATTCGCGCTCCGTCGCTGGCGGCCATGAAGAAGATCAGGGTGGTGGAACTCTTTGCCGGCGTGGGCGGCTTTCGGATCGGGCTGGAGCGCGCTTCCAAGGCCTTCAGCGTGGTGTGGAGCAACCAATGGGAGCCTTCCACCAAAAAGCAGGAAGCCTCGGACATTTATACGGCCCGCTTCGGTTCAAAGGGGCATTCCAACACCGACATAGCACGCGTGGCCGCCAAGGACATTCCCGAGCATGACCTGCTGGTGGGCGGTTTCCCCTGCCAAGACTATTCCGTGGCGCGCACCTTGAAAAAGTCGCAAGGGCTGGCGGGCAAAAAGGGCGTGCTGTGGTGGGAGATCCACCGGATCCTGAAAGAGAAACAGCCTGCGTTCATCTTCCTTGAGAATGTGGACCGTCTGCTCAAATCACCCGTGAAGCAACGTGGGCGCGATTTTGCGGTGATGCTGGCCTCGCTTTCGGACCTGGGCTACGCCGTGGAATGGCGCGTGGTGAATGCAGCGGATTATGGCATGCCCCAGCGCCGCCGGCGCGTGTTCTTCCTGGGCTACCACCGTAGTTCCCCGATCGGTAATGCGGTCCTGGGTGCCAGGGAGGCAGAACCATGGTTGCTGGACAATGGCATTTTTGCCGATGCGTTCCCGGCAACTGCCAAAGGGGAGGCACCCATTTCTTTCACCATCAAAGGTGACCTGGCTGACATCACGGAGGGTTTCAACGCGGGAACGAAGGCGGGGAAAAGCCCGTTTGCCAATGCCGGGCTGCTGTTGGGCCGCACGGTGCACACGTTGCAAGTGGACCCCTGCTTCTCCGGTCCGGCCAAAACCTTGGGGAGCATTCTGCTGCACGACAAGGAGGTGGAACCCCGGTTCTTCCTGGATGAAAAAAGCTTGCCCCGGTGGGCGTACATGAAAGGGGCCAAGCGCGAGCGCCGTGTGGATGGCAGCACCGGCCATGCCTATCAGTACGCGGAAGGCGCCATGGAGTTCCCCGATGCACCCGGCAAACCTTCACGCACCATCATCACGGGCGAAGGCGGTAACGGTCCTTCGCGCTTCAAGCATGTGGTACGCGCCAAAGATGGCCGGTTGCGGCGCCTTACCCCGGTGGAGCTGGAGCGGCTGAACATGTTTCCGGACGGCCACACGGAAGGTGCTTCCGACAGCCGCCGTGCATTCTTTATGGGAAACGCCTTGGTTACCGGGGTGATCGAGCGTATTGGCGTTTCATTGGCAAAACGCATGGCCGGGCACGGGCCGGTTCGGGGCCGTTGAACCGGTCCGTGCCGATCCCTTACCGGATCAGTACAAAACTGCCGCTGTATTCCTTCTCCAAAGGCCCGTATTCCGTGAGCCAAGCCCTGTATGAATACATGCCGGGCAAGCCGTTCCTGCCGTCCCAGCCTTTATCGGGATCGGTGGTGCTGAACACCACGTGGCCCCAGCGGTCGAAAATGTCCAGCTGGTATTGCCGGGCACCCTTCACGCTTGGTTTCCATACTTCGTTCATGTCATCGCTGTTCGGCGTGAAGGCCGTGGGCGCGAAGAACAGGTGGTCACCGATGAAGATCCGCACGCTGGCCGTGTCCGTGCAGCCCATGCCGCTGGTGGCCGTGAGCAGCACCGTGTACCAGCCTGCATCGCTGAAGGTATGTGTGAACCGGGTGCTGTCGTAATGCTGCCCTTCAACCAAAAAGTCCACATGCTCCGCATCGGTGGAATGATCCGCTATGGTGACTTCGGGGTAAAGCACCGTGGTGACGGAAGGAAGGGCCGTGGCGCTGGCCACCGGTTGCGGCCACACTTTCACCAAGTTCGGCAGGCTCAGGGTACGGCTGGCAATGCAGCCCGAATCCGTGGAGACGGTGAGCGAAACACCATAACTGCCCGCGGCGGTGTACAAATGCTCCGGAATGGAATCACTGCTTTGGCTGCCATCGCCCAACTGCCAATTGAAGGCAAGTGGCGTCCATGCCGTGGAGCTGTTGGTGAACACCGGCTGGAAGGGTACGCAGCCGTTGGTGTCCACGGTGAAGAGCGGCACCGGCAGGGGGAATACGCGGATGCTGTCCGTGAAGGAACCCGAGCAACCCATTTCCGTGGCCGTTACCGACACGGCATGGGAGCCGAGGGTGGAAAAGCCCACCGTGGTGCTGGCGATGTTGGAGTTGGGCGAAACACCGGTGCCGAAATCCCATTGCACATTGGCCGAGGCATTGAAATTTCCAAATGCGGAGAGGGGCACGGGCAACTGGGTTGGGCAAAGGACGGGCGGAGCCGTGAACTGCACTTGTATGGGGTCATGCACGCTCCAAGTGCTGGTCGCCGTATCGCCGCAGGGCCATCCGGGTTGTGCGATCAAGGTGATGTTGTATGTGCCCGGTGCCGGAAAAGTGAATGAGGGGTTTGCTGCATTTGAGGTGTCGGAGGTGGATCCCGGTACGCCGAAATCCCAGTGGTATGCGGTGGACCCCGTGCTCTGGTTGTTCATCTGCACCTGCAAGCCGTTGCACGTGGCCTGCTGGTCCTGGATGGATGCGGTGATGGCTTGCGCGCAGGCCACCACCAGGAAACGGAAGTCACGGATCACCTGGCTCAACAGCACGCCATCGCGGTATTCGCTCACGCTCAGGCTTACGGCAAAATTGCCGATGGTGCTGGGATGCAGCGTGAGGATGCCATTTTGCGACCCGAACGTCATCGGGGGCACCGAATTCAATTGATTGGTCTCCGAGTAGCCCGCAGCCCAGATCACCGGGAGGTAGGGTGGGGGGGCCGGGGGGTCCGGTACAACGTTGATCAAATTGTCGCCGCCTTGCAAGGGTGCGCTAAGCGCATACACCAGCGAATCACCGTCAGGGTCCGTGGCCAGTTGGTCCAGCGTGGTGGTTTGGTCCAGGCAGAGCACCATCGGCGGATCATTGGAAAACACCGGGGAACTGTTGGGGCCCGTGATGTCCGGGTCGGGAACGAACACGGTGCACGTCATGCCCTGCGTGCTCGGATTGTTGTTCAAGTTGGTCAATGCGGGTGATCGGCAGCACCGCTGGTAGCTCAATGTGTAGCCGCCGGTGCCGGCAGGCAGATGGATGATGCCCGTGTAAATGCCTTGTTTGGTGCAGATGCTGGGCGGTGCCGAAAGGCATGGATTGTCCGTTACCACGGGAACCGTGGTTTCACCGGGTAAATCGAAGTGCACGGTCTGTACCAATACGCCGGCACTGTTGAAGACGCCAATGGCCGCTTGGGCGTCCAAGGCAGTGCCTTGCGTGTTTGCGGGCCCGCAATCGCGGTAAAGCCGCAGCGTGACTTGGTAGTCGTCGTTTCCCAAGTAGGTATAGGACATCTCCCCGCCAAGGATGTGCGTGGCGAGGCAGGGCAGGCTCAAGGCAAGCACCAACAAGGCGGAAATGACGTAGCGCATGCGGGTTGAAGACCCCAAGATAAGGTTTTCGGTTGCCTGGCTGCGAATCTGGTAAGTTTATTGGTTGCGGGGTTCACCCGAATGCCGCGTTGGGGCGGCAAGGGCAAGCTGGAAGGGATACCGGTTCCTGCCAAAGATCGGGCAAGCAGGCAGCCATGCGCCGGGCTCCTTGCATGAATTGCCGCGATGGCCTGCCATTGATTACATTAGCCAAATCCGCCCTTGGCCTGTTGAACAAAAACAAATTTCCGCGATGAAACACATTACCCGCTTTGCACGGTGCACCCTGCTCCTGGTATTGTTTGCAACAGGCATGGGCGTGATTCGCACATCGGCACAAACCGTGGTGATCAACTCAGGCGCCCCGGGAACTCCATTGTACGCGGTGGGGCCGATCTACTTATCGTCCACCATGTATTACAAGTACAGCCGCTTTGCCTACTTGTACACCAGTGATGAACTGGCGGCCGCCGGCGTTCAGCCAGGCGCGGTGATCACCGCCGTGGGCTGGATGAAAAGCTCCGGCAGCAGCGCGGCAGGGCCCGCAGTGTTTGATCTCTACATGAAGAACTCCACCACCGCGGCCTATTCCGCCGCCACCGAACTGTGGGACAATCTGAGCGCGGGCACCACCGAGGTGTACCACAATGCAGCCCAGGCCATACCCATGACGGCCGCGCCCAACTTCATCAACTTCACGCTTACCTCGCCGT
>JAFDZG010000137.1 GCA_018267065.1 Bacteroidota bacterium | reverse complement strand
CCAACCTCCCCAACAGGGAAGAGATCCCGCTGAAGTCCCGCTACTCGGCGGAAGACACGGCCCAACTTGAACACCTGCGCTTCGGCGCCGGCGCCCCGCCCTATTTGCGCGGCCCGTACGCCAGCATGTACACAGTGCGGCCTTGGACCATCCGGCAGTACGCGGGGTTCAGCACGGCCGAGGAGAGCAACGCCTTCTACCGCCGGAACCTCGCGGCCGGGCAGATGGGCCTGAGCGTGGCCTTCGACCTGGCCACCCACCGCGGGTATGACGCGGACCATCCGCGCGTGAAGGGCGACGTGGGCAAGGCCGGCGTGAGCATCAGCAGCGTGGAGGACATGAAGCTGCTCTTCGACCGGATCCCGCTGGACAAGATGAGCGTGAGCATGACCATGAACGGCGCCGTGCTGCCCATCATGGCCTTCTTCATCGTGGCGGCGGAAGAACAAGGCGTAAGTGCGGAACAGTTGCAGGGCACCATCCAGAACGACATCCTCAAGGAGTTCATGGTGCGCAACACCTACATCTACCCGCCGGGGCCCAGCATGCGCATCGTGGGCGACATCTTCAGCTACTGCGCGAAGAAGATGCCCAAGTTCAACAGCATCAGCATCAGTGGCTACCACATGCACGAGGCCGGTGCGCCCGCCGACCTGGAGCTGGCCTACACGCTGGCCGACGGCATCGAGTACGTGCGCACGGGCATGGCCGCCGGCATGCAGGTGGATGAATTCGCCGGGCGGCTCAGCTTCTTCTGGGGCATCGGCATGGACCTCTTCATGGAGGTGGCCAAAATGCGCGCCGGGCGCCTGCTGTGGGCCAAATTGCTCAACGAGATCGGCGCTAAGGACAAAAAGAGCCTGGCCCTGCGCACCCACTGCCAAACCAGCGGCTGGAGCCTCACCGCGCAGGATCCCTACAACAACATCGCGCGCACCACGGTGGAAGCGCTGGCCGCAGCCCTGGGCGGCACGCAATCGCTCCACACCAACTCGCTCGATGAGGCCATCGCGCTGCCCACCGACTTCAGCGCCAAGATCGCGCGCGACACCCAGTTGTACCTGCAGAAACAAAGCGGCATCACCAAGTGGATCGATCCGCTCGGCGGCAGCTACTACCTGGAAAGCCTCACGCACGAGCTGGCACATAAGGCGTGGGCCCGCATCCAGGAGGTGGAGGAACTGGGCGGCATGGCCAAGGCGATCGAGAGCGGCCTGCCCAAGATGCGCATCGAGGAAGCCGCCGCGAAGCGACAAGCCCGCATCGACACCGGCAAGGACCACATCATCGGCGTGAACAGTTACTTGGCCGAAGAAGAGACAAAACTTGACCTGCTGGAAGTGGACAACACCAAGGTGCGCGAACAGCAGATGGAGCGGTTGAGGAAGGTGAAGGAGGAGAGGGATGAGAAGAAGGTGAAGGAGGCTCTGGAGGCGTTGAGGTTGGCGGCGGGGAACGGTAGCTTGAGAGTAGAGAGTCCTGAAGTCGGCAGTCGGGAGTCCGTGAGTCGGGAGTCCGTGAGTCGGGAGTCCGTGAGTCGGGAGTCTATGAGTCGGGAGTCCGGAACGGACACGGCTCAAGACTCACGACTTCAGGACTCACGACTGATTTCAACCAACCTCCTCGAACTCGCCGTCAACGCCGCCCGCGCCCGTGCCACCTTGGGGGAGATCAGCGATGCGCTGGAACAAGTCTTCGGCCGCTACAAGGCCACCACCCGTGCCATCAGCGGGGTTTATGCCGCGGAAGCCATGAACGACACCGACATGCAGGAGGCCATGCGCCTCGCCGATGAATTCGCCGAACACGAAGGCCGCCGCCCGCGCATCCTCGTGGCCAAGATGGGCCAGGACGGCCACGACCGCGGTGCCAAGGTGATCGCCACCAGCTTCGCCGACATCGGTTTCGACGTGGACATCGGCCCGCTGTTCCAAACGCCGCAGGAAGTGGCCAAGCAGGCCATCGAGAACGATGTGCATGTACTCGGCATCAGCAGCCTCGCTGGTGGACACAAGACCCTGGTGCCCGAGGTGATCAAGGAATTGCGCGAGACGTGGAAGCGCGCCGATATCCTCGTGGTGGCCGGTGGCGTGATCCCGCCCAACGACTTCGACTTCCTCAAGCAGGCTGGTTGTTTCGACGTGTTCGGGCCGGGAACCAAGATCCCGAAGGCGGCGAAGGGGATCTTGAAGGCGTTGTCATCCAAATGAAACTAAGGCGCGGAAGCATGACCTTCCACCCCGAAGCCGATGGCATGGTGAACAGGCTCACCTTCCGCCAGGGCGGGGAAATGGAAGGCAAGCGGGTGAGGTGAACACCCCGCACTATGGCCGTGGCAGGACCGCTCCGCAGTCACCATCCAATTACATAATGATGCTTCCTCACATCCCTAATGGCGATAATTGGCATTTATGATGTTCATACACTACATGTTCAACAACAAAATAAATCAAAACTTCGTATACTTGTGGCGAATAAACTGCGTTAGACCATCAGATTGGCCATAACGATGCCAACAAGCACCATTAACTGGAACCAACTCAACGACCAGCAAGTCGTGACGCGGCTGGGCAAAGAGCTCAAGCGCATGCGCTTGGAGCGCAACATGAGCCAGGCCGAAGTGGCTTTGCGCGCCGGGCTGGACCGCACCACGGTGGTAAAGCTGGAAGGTGGCCGCGCCGCCACGCTGATCACGGTGGTGCAGGTGCTGCGTGCCATGGACAAGCTGGAGATTTTGGACCCCTTCCACAACGAGCCGCAGCCCACGCCCTACATGCTGGTGGAGGCCCAGGGGAAGTACCTGAAGAAACAGCGCAAGCGCGCCGGTCGCAAGAAGCCTGATGTCCTACCCCCCAAACCCAAGAGCACATGGTAACGCACGCGAAGGTGACGTTGTGGGGCCGCACAGTGGGCATAGTGGTTTGGGATGACCGCCTGCACCGCGCCCAGTTCCAGTACGACCGCGATTTCACGCACAGCGGGCTGGAGGTGGCCCCGGTGCAGATGCCGCTGGGCAAGGCGCGCGGCGGCGAGGAGGTGTTCGCCTTCGGCAACCTGCGCGACGAGACCTTCAAAGGGCTGCCCGGCCTGCTGGCCGATGCGCTGCCCGACCGCTTCGGCGATACCCTGCTCAATGCATGGCTGAAGCAGCAGGGCCGACCGTTGGGTTCGGCGAACCCCGTGGAGAAGCTTTGTTTCTTAGGGCACCGGGGCATGGGTGCCTTGGAGTTTGAGCCGAGCCATGCCGAGCTGGAGGCCAGCAGCGAGGCCCTGCGCGTGGATGAGCTGGTGCGCGTGGCCCGCGAGGTGCTCACGCAGAAGGAGCGATTCAAGACCAGCCGCAAGAAGGGCGAGCAGGAGGCCCTGTTGGACATCATCCAGGTGGGCACCTCGGCCGGAGGCGCACGTGCCAAGGCGATCGTGGCCTACAACCACAAAACCGGTGAGGTGCGCAGCGGGCAGATTGACGGGCTGGAGGGCTTTTCCTACTGCCTGATCAAGTTCGACGGGGTGACCAACGCGGCGCTGGGCGATCCCAAGGGCTACGGCCGCATTGAATACGCCTACCACCTGATGGCCGTGGCCTGCGGCATCAGCATGATGCCCAGCACCCTGTTGGAGGAACGCGGTCGCGCGCACTTCCTCACGCAGCGCTTCGACCGCGTGCAACATGCGAAGACCGGCGAAACGGTGCGCCTGCACATGGCCACGCTCTGCGGGGTGGCCCACATGGACTTCAATGATCCGGTGCGTTACAGCTACGAGGAGGCCTTCGCGGTGATGCGCCTGCTGGGCCTGCCCTACCCCGATGCGGTGGAGTTCTTCCGCCGCATGTGCTTCAATGTGATCGCCCGCAACTGCGACGACCACACGAAGAACACTTCCTTCCTGATGGACCCGCAGGGCGAGTGGCACCTCAGCCCTGCCTACGACATCACCTTTGCCTACAACCCCTCGAACCTCTGGCTGAAGCAGCACCAGATGAGCGTGCGCGGCAAGCGCTCGGACATCACCCGCGACGACCTGCTGGCCGTGGCCAAGGAGATGAACATCAAGAAGGCCGATGCGATCATCGATGAGGTGGTGGCCGGGGTGAAGAAGTGGAAGGGCTTTGCGAAGAAGGCCGGGATGGAAGCGAAGCAAATGGAAGCGATCAAGAAGCTGCACCTCACCCGGACCTGACATGGCCAAACACAAACTGGACCTGCATGACATCTTCAACAAGGGTGCCGAGATTGACCGGGTCCTGGAAGAAGCCATGCAACACTGCTTGGACCGGCGGATCCCGCTGCTGGAGATCATTCCCGGCAAGGGGAGCGGGCAGCTCAAGAAGAAAGTGATCCGCTTCCTGCTGCAGCCCCAAGTCAAGAAGCTCTATCATCGGATCGACAAGGACCATGATAACGTCGGACGGCTGTTCGTGCGGTTCAAGCACTGAACCATGCACTTCCAGGCTACCTTTCGGCCAAATCAGGCCAACACAAATTCCCCTCTCGTTACGCACCATGAAGACTGTTTATCCGGCCTCCCTCGCGCTCACGGTAGTCATTGCATTGACATCTTGCACAGCGGCAGAATCCTCTGCAACAATTCAAACACCCGCGCAGCAACAGGCTGTTGCCCCGGCAGTTGGATCCCCGGCGACCGCAGCGCCCCAACCCATTGAAATCCCACCCGCAACTGATGCACCACCTGCTGCCACCGCGCAGATCAATCCGCCACATGGCGAGCCTGGCCACCGGTGCGAGATCCCGGTAGGCGCCCCGTTGGACGGTTCAGCCCCCTCTGCCCCGGCAGCCAGTACCGTCACCATCCCTGCCAATGGAACCACAGCGTCACCGGTAATGGCCGCACCAACCGCATCCCCGGCCACTGGGTCCACTGGTAAGATCAACCCGCCGCACGGTCAACCGGGGCATGATTGTGCCGTTCCGGTGGGCAGCCCCCTGCCGGGATAATATCGCCGCGTTTCACGAACATGCATCTTTGGGCATGCATTTCGGGAAAACCAA
This sequence comes from Bacteroidota bacterium, assembly GCA_018267065.1. GTDB lineage: Bacteria > Bacteroidota > Bacteroidia > Flavobacteriales_F > PHOS-HE28 > PHOS-HE28. Next base: position 15,271 of record JAFDZG010000137.1, on the reverse strand, counting down.
CGGCCCAAGGAACATCGGTCCGCGATTTGAATCGCCCCGGCCATCCCTTTGGTTTTTATGTTGGCTCCGCAAGGTCTGCATGGTGATTGGTGCATGCGCATGCCTCATGCTTGCATTGGCTTTCACCCGCATTCCCTTTGATGCGCACCGATGGCTTGGTACGGCAGGAGGCCTTTGCGGCCAGCGTTCGGAAGTAATTGTTGTCCTAGGTGGCAGTGGCATGCCCAGCGGCCCGGAGCTGATGCGTTGCGACCATGCAGCGATGCTTGCACGCACTGATTCCCTGGCCTTCATCGTGCTGCTCCTGCCCAAGGACACGGGCCTTGCAAACGCCATGACCACCGAACTGGTCCGAAAGGGCGTTTCCCGGGACCGAATCTCCTATTTGCTGCATGGCCGCAACACGCGCGAACAAGCCATGGATCTTCAATCCGCGAACCCGGAGCTGCTTGGCCGGCGCATCTCATTGGTCACCGCACCGGAAAACATGTACCGTTCTTTGCTCACTTTCAGGAAACTGGGGTTCCAAGAGATCTGTGGCAGCCCCGCATTTGACCATGCCCTTTTTGACGATTTGCGCTATTCCCACGGAAACATTGGTGGACGTGCCTATGTGCCGGACGTGTCCGGCAGCATGGGCCTGCGGTATGACTTCTGGAATTATCTGAAGCTGGAGATCACCTGCCTCCGCGAATACGCGGCATTGGCCTATTACAAGCTGAACGGCTGGATCTGACCCCCTTCAGAACAAAAATCCATCGTCCCATATGCACGAAACAATAATTTATGCGATATTTGAATGCCCAAGCCGCATCACGGTACAGTGGTCTGATTTTCGCAGTTCTTCCCGTCCACCCCGCCCATGTCCACAAGAAAAAAGCAGATTATCCTTACCCAGCCCGAAAGAAAGGGCAAACCCGTCAAATTGCGGCTGGATGCGCGTACGGTGGTTATGGTGAAGAACGCCAAGGCATTGGCTTTTTGGAAGCAGCGTTACCCGTTGGCCCAAGTGATCGAGGACCAAGGAACAACCAAAGTGCCGGTCCCGAAGCGGGGCAGTACAACAGCCAAGGCAAGCCGCCCAAAGAAAGCTTGAAGTCTTCAAGGCTGGGCAACAGCCACCCGTGCCAAGTTGACCGAATCCATTCGGCCAACCTGACGCAATGTTATGAATCCCAAAATTTGGAGCCCCAAGATTGTCCTTGGCACGATTTTCCTTGATGTGCTTGGAAAGTAGTTCAAGATGGCACGTAAAAAGAAAGCACTCATTCTGACCCAACCGGTCAGCAAGAGCATCAAGGCGATCAAGGTTCGCTTGGACCAACGCACGATCATCACCCTGTCCGATCTGAAGAAGTTGGCGTTCTGGAAGGAACGCTATCCGAAAGCAGAGGTGATCGGCTGAGCACGTGAATTGCAGTGCGGAGTAAACTTGCGGCAAACAAGGATAGCCATGCCCAGTTTCGACATTTTATCCAAGGTGGACCCGCAGACGTTGGACAACGCGATCAATACGGTAAAGCGGGAGTTGGATACTCGCTATGACCTGCGTGGCACCAATAGTACCGTGGAGTTCGACAAGAAGGCGTTGACGATCAAGCTTTCCACGGAAGACCACCTGAAGCTGGACGCCATATTGGGCATCCTGCTCGAACGGAGCTCGAAGCAGAAGGTGGACGTAAAGAGCTTTGACTTGTCCGCAGAACCAGTTCCCAGCGGGAAGTTGCTTTACCGCATGGTGAAGGTGAAGCAGGGCATCGACCGGGAATCCGCCAAGAAGATCGTGAAACTGATCAAGGATTCCGGCTTGAAAGTGCAACCGCAGATCATGGATGACATGGTGCGGGTAACGGGCAAAAAGATCGATGACCTGCAAGCGGTCATGGCACACGTACGCGGTGCCGAACTGGAACTGCCCGTCCAGTTTGATAATATGAAAAGCTAACGGTGGGGGGCGGTTCCGCCATAACGCTCCAGGTTCCGGGTGGAAGTGCGTGTGCATACTGCTGGATTCGGTAACATTGGCCCAGAATCCCACGGCCCAATGGAGTTACATACAGTCCACATTCTGGACACCACGTTCATTACGCACAATGTGAAGCGCTTCACGGTGGAGAAGCCCAAGGGATACACCTACAACCCGGGCCAAGCTGTGCGACTTGCCTTGAACAAGCAGGGCTGGGACAAGCAACAACGCGAATTCAACTTTACCTCCTTAACGTCCTCCAAAACCTTGGAGTTCATCATCAAGATCTACGATGAACGCCAAGGTGTCACCCATCAACTGGGACTGGCCCATGCTGGCGATGGTTTGCTGATGGGTGAACCGTTCGGTGCCATGAGCTATCACGGACCGGGATATTTCTTCGCGGCTGGATCCGGTGTTACCCCGTTCATTGCCATTCTTCGCGACCTGCAGAAAAGGAAGCAGTTGGAAGGCAATACCTTGATCTGCACGAACCAAACTGCATCCGATGTGATCTTGGATGAGGAATTGACCAAGATGCTGGGGCGGAACTTCCTCAACATGTTCACCCGGCAGCATGTAATCGGTTTCCAAGAAAGGCGGATGGACCGCAACACGGTGGTAACCCTGGTCCAGAACTTTGACCAAAAGTTCTATATCTGTGGCCCGGACAGCTTCGTCTCCAACATCGGCGACATTTTGCGGAGCCTCGGGGCTAAGGCAGAGTCCATCATCATGGAGGAATAGCCCCAAACGACGGAGCGCGCCTTACAGGGCGCGCTCCGAATATCCTGGCCTCGTTGCTTACGGGCTCCGAAATGAAAGCATAAACACTTTCGCCAGCCAGGGTTTTCCCAATGTGTTCGTTCCTTGGTCCCTTACAAGGAGCCTTAACGGTGCTGGCAGGGAAAGGTTTCAAGAAACCGCTTGCCCTCAATAGACCGTTCCTTCCGGAAGGAACATCACAAAGATGAATGTCATGAGAAAGTGGTGGACCAGCAACAACAATGTACCCAATACCAGGAAAAGATTGGTTCGCTTCGCCAATGCCGGGAACAACTTCTTGTTGTTCACCACAATGATGGGCAAAGGCACTGTGGCCGCCAGAAATAGCACAGCCAATAATTTGAACATCAAGCCATTGCTCACCATCCCGAAAAAGAGATGGGCATAGTAGAAGGCAAAACCCACCACGGAGAGAAACCCAAGGCGGTAAAATGTACGTGTGTTTGCCAGCATTCGGGGAAGTGGTTGGGAAGCGGGGGGAGCAATGCGGTTATCGACGAAATGCAAGAATTTACGAGAGGGAGGCCTTAAATACATTGCCTCCAACCGGGTCAATGCACTTGTTTTCTGCAAACGCAGCGAAGCTGCCAGGGTTGCCGGTTGTTGGAAAATTCCCTTGCCTGAGCATGAACGAGTATGTCATCGGGGCAGGGCAAATTTGGAAGATCCCGCGGTTCAAGGCAAATGACTTTTGACGGCTGTTCCGGTAAAGGCGTGGAAAATGCATCCCTGGCAACCGCCGCCCTGGCCGCACAGTTAATGGGCCGTTAATATGGCCAGCAGGGCTCCGGCCAGAACAGTGATGAACCGGCGGGCATTGAAACGGTGGTCCGGCGTGGATTCAAAGATGATGGTGGTACTGATGTGCAACAACATTCCCACGGCCAATGCGAGGGCAGCCGACAGGAAGCTCCCATCGTCCCGAGTTCCGAAGAGGTGGCCGAACAGGATGCCCAACGGAGCGGCAACGGCAAACACCAAGATCGTGAACCACGACCTGGCAGCACTGGTTTGCGAACGTTTCAGAATAACCGAAAGCGCAATGGCCATAGGCATTTTGTGGAGCAGTACGCCGGCCACGAATGCGGCATCACCGCCCACCACCGGGTCTGCAAAGGGCATTCCCTCCGTGAATGAATGTACAAACAGACTGAAGAGGGTTACCAGGGGGAGGCTTCTTCCACTTTCGCCATGGGCGGAAACGTGCACATGGCCATGTTCGATGCCCCGGGAGAAGAATTCAAGCACCACTTGCAGCATAAATCCGGCCAACACCCACAGGCCTATCTGTTCCTCGCCGCGTGAAAAGAGCTCGGGCAACATGTGGAGCACCGTAACGCCCAGCAGGAATGCCCCGCTGAATGCCAATAACAACTTGACATTGGCGGCATTGGAGGTGCGGAAACGCACCCAACCGCCGGCAGTCAGGGGCAAAGCGAGGAAGAGGAGGATGAGCAAATAGAGGTTCATGCTGGCTTTCTGGCCCAAACTACGATCCGGTCCGACAAATCGGGATTGAACGAAGCGGAGCAAGTACCATCCGTGATTTCCTCAATGCGGAAACCCGCACGAAGCACCATGGCCTTCACTTCCTCCACGTTCCAAGCGTGTACGACCTCCTTGAAAAACGCTTCCCCCCCCGGATGTACAACCTTGATCTGCTTTACAATATCCCCGTGGTCCCACGCTTTCTGCACTTCAAAATGCACTTCGCCAATTTCACGGATTTCCAAGGGGTTCAATGCGCTGGCTGCACGCTCCCCGTTCATCAGGTCCAGCACGAACAGGCCTGAAGGCTTCAAGGCGGTTGCCGCTGCTGCCACGGCAAGATCGTCGTCATTCCGGTCACCGGTATAGCCCAAGCTTGTAAACAGGCACACCACGGCATCAAACCGGGCTGTTGCATAAGGCATCCGCATATCAAATACTTCAAAGTTGGCAGCCGGGGCTACTGCTTTTGCCGCAAGTATGCATTCCGGTGAAAGGTCCACCCCTGTCACACGTATTCCATTGCGCGCGAATATCGCTGCATGGCGGCCCCGGCCACAGCCCATATCGAGAATTTCCATGCCGGGCCCAAGTTTGCCTTTGGCTATGATCGGGTCCGCCAAGGCTTGGGCATCATGCTCATCCCGGTGTCGGTAGAGCATATCGTACCAAAGCGTTCCGAACCAACCCTTGAAGACCCCTGCGGCTTCCATTGCCGCGCGAATTTACCACCGCAGGACATCCGGGAACGCGGATCGGCACGCCCACGGATGCATTGGCCGTTCACAAAAACGTGGAAAACTCAGGCCACGGCGCAGGGATCCATCGGCATCGAATGGTTCCTTTGCCAAGAGCAGAAAGCCACGACCACCGATGAGCCGCAAGCTGGACCGGATCTTCGACCTGTATGATGACCTTGAGAGGCAGCGGATCATGCTTTCGTTCAAGGGAGACTTGTCCCCGGACCTCATCAATGCCATCCTGAGCCTGATAGAGCACAAGATGGAAAAGAGCGAGCCGGACCATCGCGTGCGCAAACGTGTTTTCAACGTGGCGATGGAATGTCTTCAAAACCTGTACCACCATCACAACCGGAGCAAGGATAATGGCGAAGGGGTCGTTCTTGCTGAAGAACCGCAAGGCGTGGTGATGATCGCGCATGCCGAAACGGGTTATTCAGTGCTAACGGGCAATTTCATGGCCAAGCCGGAGGTGGAATCATTGAAATCCCATCTGGACCATGTAAATGGCTGTGACCCCGAACAACTTCGCGACCTTTACAAGAACAAGTTGGGCGATGGCCGCTTTACGCCTTCCGGCGGCGGTGGGCTGGGCATCATCGACATCGCCCGCAAAAGCGGGAGCAAACTCGAATACGGGTTCGTTCCCCTGGACAATGACAATACCTTTTTCAGCCTGAACGTGAACGTTGGCTATTGACCTTCCGCACCATGAACAACATTCTACTTGACGGCAGTCCCAAGACTCCGACCGTCCACTTCGACAGCAGTACGGGCCAATTGGAGCTCCGAGGCCGCTCCATTCCGGAGAATTCAATCGAGTTCTACCGGCCCTTGATCGATTGGATCGATCAGTATGCCCGCACACCGCAACCGTCCACGCAGCTTCGCGTCCAGTTGGAGTACTTCAACACCAGTTCAAGCAAATGCATCCTGGACCTGTTCAAGAAATTGGAAACCGTGCGCAACGCCGGCAACGAAGTTCAAGTGCTCTGGCACTACGAGGCAGACGACGAGGACATGCTTGAGGCTGGTGAGGACTACCAAGCGATCATCAACATTCCGTTCAAGATGATCCAGATCGAAGAGGTGAACGACAAATAGGCCGCGCTTCACGCCGGGCGTTGCATGCGCTCAAAGCGTGCCACCAATCGGGGGAAGAAATCCAGCTTCAGAGCCATGGCCATCAGCAAGGTCATTCCCCAAAGCACCATCAAGTTTGCCCAAAGGGTGGCAATGGAATTGCCAAAGAACCGCTTGGCGGGTGCATAGAACTGCGCCGCGAAAAAGCCTCCTTCCACAGGTCGCAGATAGATGGGATCACTTTTTTGCACCAGTTCCCCTTGGTACTCCGTGATCATGTTCACGTCATTCTTGTTGGTGACGAAATCCGCCAGGCTCTCGTTGCGGTTCCGGTCCAGCAGGTCGAAATAGGCTTTGCGCAATTCAGGGGTTGCCGTCATGTCATTGATCAATGCTTCCTTTTTGCGCTCTGCCTCCCGATACGCCGTGCGATAGTGCTGCTCCAACACGTTAAAGACCTGGTCCAGCTGGTCCAAGGTGGCTGCATCCACGCGCCCCGGGGCCAGCTTGGACAATTGCGGGAATTGCAGCCCCTGCAAGTGCCTTATCTCCTTGGCCATTTCGTTGTGGAGCAGGTTCAGGTCCGCTGTGATGTCGGCATCCCGGCTCCGCCCCTGCAAGGCACGCCGTACATCAGCGCTTCGTTCCTTGAGTTCCCGGAGCCAGAGGTCCTTCTTCCAATTGGCGGTCTTCATCCGCCTGTCCAGGTCGTAAAAGATCCGTTCGTAGTCGTTGTCGATGAACTGGCTTACGGCCAAGGCCTCATAGGCCCAGCGACTGGCCATGATATTGCCGATCCACGGCACGCTCTTCTCCGAAGCGAACCAAGGATGCAACTTGTCAAAACGGACAATGATGCCGCTGAACATCAACTGCGGGATGATCAGAAGTGGGATCATCATATAGATCACCTTGGCACTGTTGAAACTGGCACTCACGTTGAGCCCCAAAACGTTTGCAAAGCAGGCCGATGAAAAAAGGATGGCCCAATGCCGGACACCGAGGCCGGACATGCCCAGCACGGCATCCCCCACAAGCACGAACAAGCCGGTTTGCAACGCGGACAGGAAGAAGAGCAGGCCGATCTTGCTGAGCAAGTAGCTTGCACGGCTGAGGGACAGGAATTTTTCGCGCTGCAAGATCTTGCGGTCACGTATGATTTCCTCCGCAGCCACGGAAAGGCCGAGGAACAAGGACACGATCACCGCGATGAACAAGTACTGCGGAATGTTGTCGTTTTGGCGGTAGACATAGCTCGCGGCACCATCGGCACCCACGCTGCGGTACCTCAGGAAGAAGGCCATCACCGCTGCAAGCACCGGGGCCTCGAGCAGATTGATGAGCACATACTGCCGGTTAGCCAGCTTGGAAAGCATGTCCCGTTTGAAGAAAACGGACATTTGCTTCAGCTTGCCGGGCGCTTTGAAGGTGCTTTTGGGCACGTCGGTGACCCGGGGCACCTTTGCAACGCGCACCTCCATCTGCGCCCGGAAAACCTCGTTCCAAGCTTCGGGGCTAATGCGGCGCTGGTCCGTTTCCCGGCCATATTCATCCACGATCTTGGCCTCCAGGATATCGAAGATCTGCTCGGGGTTCACATTGCCGCAGGCCTCGCATTGGCCCATGTCGCTATCGGCAAGTCCGGTCACTTTCTTGAAATAGACCACGGCGTCCACGGGATCGCCGTAGTAAACCGGGTGGCCTTCCTGGTCCATCAGGAGCAGCCTGTCAAATAGTTTGAAGATCTCCGAGGAAGGCTGGTGGATCACCGTGAAGATGATGCGCCCCTTGGACGCCAATTCCTTCAGCAGGTCCATGATGTTCTCGGAATCACGGGAGCTGAGGCCGCTGGTGGGTTCGTCCACGAACAGGACGCTGGGTTCGCGGATTAGTTCCAGCGCGATGTTCAATCGCTTGCGCTGGCCGCCGCTGATGGTTTTGTCCAGCGCGCTACCCACCTTCAAGTCCTTGGTTTCAAACAAACCCAATGTTTGCAGCAGTTCAAGCACGCGCCGTTCGATCTGGCCCTTGTCCAGGTCGCCGAAGCAGAGCTTTGCATTGTAGAACAAGTTCTGGTAAACGGTGAGTTCTTCTATGAGGAGGTCGTCCTGGCTCACATGGCCGATAACGCCCCGAATGCGGTCCTGTTCCTGATGCACGTCCACACCATTGATCGTTACGCTGCCCTTGCAGGGTTTCAGGTTTCCGTTAAGCACGTTCAGCAGGGTGCTCTTACCGCTCCCGCTGCCGCCCATGATGCCGATGAGCTTGCCACCGGTTTCGGCCAAATGCAATTCGTGCAGTCCTGTACGTCCATTCGGGAAACGGTATTCAATACCGTCTGCCCGGAACATGATCCGTTGGTCTTCCGAAGCTTTTCGGAAATTGGCAAGGATCTCGCTGTAATATACCGGGGGGCCTTTCGGCGCACGTATCGAGTCGCCGTTATTGAGAACGTACACCTGGCCCGGATTCACCAGCCTTCCGCTCAGCCGGACCTCCCCGGTTCCCCAATAGCGCATCAAATGGAGTTCCGCGCCCGCCACGTGCAGCACGCGCATCTCCCCTTCCAGTCCGTGTGCATGCAGGTGGTTTGCCTTGGACAAGGAGGTGCCGGCCGACGCATCCAAGTAGAGCAAGTCTTCCCGGTCATCCCTTGTTCCGGCTTCTGCCTGGATGAATGCATCACAGCGGACATACTCTTCGCTTGCAATGTTGAAGGTTTCAGCCACCGTGGCCGTGAAATCCCGCTCCTGGTCCAGCACTTGGCCATTGGCATGCACAAGCTCCAGCAAGTGGAACAGGACCACGAACTTCTGGCGTTGGTTCAGCTCTTCATTGACCTCGGTGCAGATCTTCAGGACCTTCACCGAGTTCATGCTTGTGCGTTTGCGGCCTTGGTTGCTGCGCCCACCGCTGGTATGGAACGCTGCCACATAGGCCTCAAAAAGGCGCATGTGCTCCGCCACGACATCCGGGGTGAACTGCCTTGCCAAGAAACGGTATACGGCATCATGACCGGACACCCCGACCAGGTCGCGTTCGGACTTCGCGATGATCGCGAAGAGTTGCAGCAAAGCCTTGAGGATATTCTCCGTCATCTTCCCACCCGGCCCCTTCGGGCAGGTATAAGAACCTGTTGTTGGCCCCCTCCTACGGCAAGGCCCGCCACAATGTTCCGGGAAGTTGAAACCTACTTTTTAAAGCCGATCAAGAGCACGGCGCAGCCACTGTTTGCCTTGGAGGGGTCCAATTCGGCATTGATGGTGACGTCCAAGGTGTTGGCCACTACCAGGTCCCAATAGGGATCGTTGTTGTAATCCTTGTTGCTGTAAAGCAAGTTGCGGTCTTTATCGTACACACTGAAAATCAGGTTGCCGTCACTTGTACCACTGCAGGCCGCGACGCGGTAGGTGGTTCCCCCAAAGAGCGTGAGATCAAACTCGGCCACCTCGTCCGCGCGGAGCAACGCACGGTAGAACTGCCCATCGGGGATGTATGCCGCAGTGATGTTTTTCTCGCAAAGGGTGGCAATGGTATCGCACTGGGCAACCACCGCGCCCGACCAGGCCATGGCTCCGGCCAATGCAATGAATTGGATGGTCCTTCTCATGTTCAAGCGGTGATGGAGGAGCGCAGTGCCCTCACTTTTCGAATAATGGCTTCCAAGGTTTCAGCAGGCATCTCGGCCTTTGTCACACTGTTGATGTAGGTGGTCCGGCTGGCAGCATCCACCGTGGGCTGTGCGTAGGTATATGTGTACTTCACCCCGTCAAAGGAACCGGCCAGGCCCTGAAGGGAATCCACAAGGGCCGCGGGAGCCTGAGATTCCTTCAGCAGCGCGATCAAATTGTCCAGGGACTTGTGCTGCTCCGCAATCCTGTCGATCACACGCGGATCAAGCTTCGCACCGGTGTTCCCAATGGTGAGGTAAAGGCTTTCGACCCATCCGCCCGCCAGCACCATGGCCGAGATGTCATTTCGCTGGTCGTTCTTCAGGTACCTGTCCACGGTGCGGAAGGCCGCGCCGCCCATGCGCAGCAGGGAATCCTCATTGCCGATGTTCTTCTTGAAGCCCGCCATCAATTCAGCATTGAATGCACTCTTCAGGTTGAGCTTATCACCGAAGCCTTCCACGGCTTTGAGGATCTTCAATGCCCGCTGGCCATCCTTGTGAATGGTGCAATAGGCCAGGTCGGCACCGTGAACGCCCATTGCCAAGGCCATTTGCCCGTTGGTGGAGAAGCGCTGCGCACTGTCCGTGGACATGGGCAGCGAGGCATCGTACGGCATGCCCAGCTTGCGCATGAGCAATGCAGCCTGTACGGGTGATGGGATGCTGAACAGCTTTCCGCCCACGTTCACCAGCCCATTGCCATTGTCCGTGGTCTTCAACGTATCGGCTGCGGCTTCGGGTGTTGTGGCAGGACTTTCACCCCCACATGCTGCCAAGGTCAATCCCAGCACCATTGCCGCCGCCCCAATTGTCAGGTTACGCGCCATCATCAATGAAAATTCAAGTTGCAGGAAGTCACGGGGTCGAAGTTAGCCCCTTGTGCCAGCCGCAAACCCGGAGCTGCCGCCAGTTTTCAACACCGCTTCCCTGAATCCCGGTGAAACGCGTGCTTTTGCCAAGACCAAGCCCAAAGTTGAAAGGGCTTCAGGCGGCAAGCTTGGGGTAAACTTGCAGGGAATTCGCCGCACTTTGCTTTACTACGCCGACCTTATCCTCCCCTTGGCCGTTCCTGGGGTGTTCACTTATTCGCTACCTACCGCATTGGCGGACCGGGCGCGACCGGGCATGCGCGTAAGTGTGCCTTTCGGGCGCGGGAATAAGCTTTACAGCGGGCTGGTACTTCGCGTGCACGGCGATCTTCCCGAAGGACGAAGCCCGCGTGAAGTGCTGGAGCTACTGGATGCCGCCCCCGTGGCAACTACGCATCAACTGGCGCTTTGGGAGGCCATTTCGGAGCACTATATGTGCAGCATGGGGGAAGTGATGACAGCAGCGCTGCCCGGGCCTTTGGTGCTCACCAGCTCCACGCGGCTGATAGCCGCACCGGGCAGCTCTTCCGCATGGTCCGGCCATGCCAGGCGCGACATGCTCTTGGAAGCGTTGGAGCGCCGACACGAGATCACCTTGCAGGAAGCAGGCGAACTGTTGGGCATAAAAAATGCCATGCCGGTGGTGAAGCAACTGATGGAGAGCGGAGCGTTGATGGTGGCCGAGGAGTTGCAGGCCAGTTTCACGCCGCGCACGGAACGCTATGTACGCTTAGCCGCGGAGGCAACCGGCGAGGAGGCCCTGCACCGCTGGTTCGATAAGCTGGAACGTGCGCCCCGGCAACTTCAGTTATTGATGCGCCACATTGAACTGAGCCGCTGCCTGGGCCCTGATCCGCGCGAGGTTCGGCGCGAAGAGCTACTGAAGCGCAGCGGGGCCACGGCTGCGGAACTGAAAAAACTTTGCGAAAAAGGGCTGTTCACGGTGGAGGAACGACCTGCGGGGGCGCCCTCCGACGATGCGCTGCGGAGACCGTCGGCCACGCTTTCCGACGCCCAAGCCACGGCCTTGCAGGAAGTGCGATCTGCGTTCAAGGACAAAACCACGGTGCTGCTCCATGGGGTTACGGCTTCCGGCAAGACGGAAGTCTACATGGAATTGATCGCCGAGGTGCTCAAACAAGGAGGGCAAGCCTTGTACCTGTTGCCTGAAATTGCACTCACTACACAGATCATCACGCGGTTGCGCGCAAGGTTTGGGGCCGGGGTGGCGGTCTTTCATTCCCGCCTTTCCCAACGGGAGCGGACGGAACTTTGGCTAAGAATGTTGCGTGACCCTGGTGCCCATCCCGTAGTGATCGGCGCCCGCTCGGCATTGTTCCTGCCTTTCAATAACCTGCGCCTGGCCATTGTGGATGAGGAACACGACCCCAGCTACAAGCAGCAGGAACCCGCGCCGCGATACAATGCGCGTGACATGGCCATGGTACTTGCCCATATCCACGGTGCCAAGGTGCTGCTGGGCTCGGCAACGCCAAGCATGGAAAGTCTCTTCAATGCCCGCCAGGGCAAATATGGGTTCGCTGCCTTGCGGGTCAGGTACGGCAATGCGGCATTGCCCGCCGTGGTGAAGGTGGACATCACGGACGCCCGTAAGCGCAAGCAAATGCGGGGCAACTTCTCGCAAGCCCTGCTTACCGCCATGGGGCAGGCATTGGCCCGGCGGGAACAGGTGATCATTTTCCAGAACCGGCGCGGCTATGTCCCTGCTTGGCAATGTGAAACCTGCGGTTGGGTGCCCGAATGTGCGCACTGCGACGTAAGCCTTACCTACCACAAACGCGACCACAGCTTGCGCTGCCATTACTGCGGCAAGCAGTACAGCCCCCCTTCACAGTGCGCTGCATGCGGAAGCAACCGTTTGCGGATGGTGGGCTTGGGCACGGAAAAGGTGGAGGAGGAAATATCCTTGTTGCTGCCTGAGGCACGCGTGGCCCGCATGGACCAGGACAGCACCCGCGGCAAGCATGGCTTCGAGCGGCTGTTGTCCCGCTTTGGCGAAGGGGCGATCGACATTCTTGTTGGCACGCAAATGGTCACCAAGGGCTTGGACTTTGACCAAGTAACCGTAGTGGGCATCCTCAGCGCGGACAATTTGATGCGCTTCCCGGACTTCCGTGCCCACGAGCGCGCTTTTCAGCTCATGGCACAAGTTGCGGGACGCAGCGGCCGCAAGAGCGACCCCGGCACCGTGTTCATCCAAGGCAGGGACATCCACCATCCCCTGATCGACCTTGTGGTGAAGCATGATGTCGACGGCATGTATGACCGGGAGTTGCCCCTGCGCCAGGCCCATGGCTATCCGCCATTCAGCAGAATGGTCCGGATGCTGCTCAAGCACCGCGACGAATCACGCGTGCAAGCAGGTGCATCGGGCCTTGCCGATCTATTGCGCGTGCAATTAAGCGATCGCGTTCTAGGCCCGGAGCCTCCAAGCGTGGCCCGCATACGGGACAAGCACTTGCGGACCATCCTGCTGAAACTGGACCGCAGGAACTACAGAACTGAAAAGAACTTCCTGCGCGATACCATTGACCGCTACTTTGCAGATCCCGCGCAACGGCAAGTGCAGTTGGTGTTGGACGTGGACCCGTTGTAACCGGGGGCTGCTCATGGCACCCACAAGCTTCGCATGGCCGGCCAGATCGACGTTGTTGGGGGCGGAGCTTCAAGCGTCATGCCCGCCCCGGTGATCGGATGTGTGAAAGACATGCGCCATGCATGGAGCGCGATGCTTCGATCCCGCTCTCCCCTGCGTGCACCATACTTCACATCACCCTTGATGGGGAATCCCGCAGCGGCAAGCTGCGCCCTGATCTGATGGAAGGCTCCTCCCATGGGCGCCACTTCCAACAAGGAGTAGCGATCCCCCGCGGAGCGCCTTGCAAACTTCAATACGGAAGTCCCCTCCCCTTCCCCCTCTGCTTGCACCGCAATGGATTTCCTGGATCCGGCAGCATGCTTCAACCGGTGCATCAACATACCGTTTTCGGGAGCAAGGCCTTCCACGATGGCCAGGTAGGTCTTTGCCACCTTCTTCTCCCTGAACAATGCGTCCATGCCGCGTAGGGTGGCCGTGTCCAGCGTGAACACAGTGACACCACCCACGGGCCTGTCCAAGCGATGCGGAGAACCCACGGTTACCCCCGGACAAAGAACTTGGACCAGGTCTTGGAGGCAACGATCGCCGGAGCGGTCCTTTTGCACGGCAATGCCGGGCGGTTTGTTCACGGCAAGCAGATGTCCGTCGCGAAACAGCACATGCAGGTCGCGCGCTTCAGTATTGTTCATCAGGATTTGGGAAGTCCGAAGAGCGCACATCCCTTACGTAGTGCTCCACGGCTCCGGTGATCACCTGGTGCAGATCGGCATAGCGGCGCAGGAAGCGCGGATTGAATTCCTTGGTGATGCCCAGCATGTCGTGCATCACCAGCACTTGCCCGTCCACACCGCCACCTGCCCCGATCCCTATGACTGGAATTGCAATGCTCTTGGCCACCACTGCGGCAAGCTTGGCCGGGATCTTCTCCAGCACCAAGGCAAAGCAGCCGGCCTCCTCCAACAGCTTTGCATCGCGCTTCAGGCGCTCCGCCTCGGCCTCCTCCTTGGCGCGCACCACGTAGGTGCCGAACTTGTAGATGCTTTGCGGCGTAAGGCCCAAGTGCCCCATCACGGGAATGCCTGCTGTGAGGATGCGCTCCACACTGTCCAAAACTTCCTCCCCTCCTTCCAGCTTTACGGCATGGCCGCCGCTCTCCTTCATGATGCGGATGGCCGAGTTCAACGCGCTTTTTGAATTGCCCTGGTAGGTGCCGAATGGCAGGTCCACCACCACCAGCGCACGCGCACATCCGCGCACTACGCTCCCGGCATGGTAGATCATCTGGTCCAACGTGATGGGCAATGTTGTTTCGTGCCCGGCCATCACATTGCTGGCACTATCGCCCACCAAGATCACGTCCACGCCTGCACCATCCATTAGCCGGGCCATGGAAAAATCATAGGCTGTGATCATTGCAATGGGCACCTTCTTCTGCTTCATTTCCTGAAGCGTGTGGGTGGTTACCCGCTTGATCTCCTTGACAGCACTGCTCATGGCTTTGGGTTGGATGAACTGCAAAGCTATATGGCGGAGGGATGAACACACGAAGGGCCGTCCCTTTCCGGGACGGCCCTTCGGCTTTGGCTTTGTAGGCGCAGGCTTCGAGAGCCTCAGCCTACCTCACAATGCTCAACCGTTGCACGGTCTTGTTGCCGTTCACGGTAATGTTCACCATGTACACGCCGCTGGCGATGTCCTTGGGCAGTTGCAGGATGGTGTTGAAGCGCTCGCCGCTGTTGCCGAACTCCTTGGCAAACACCTGCTTGCCATAGATGTCCTGGATGTCAACCGCGATGCGCTGCTGGGCATCCTGGATGCCGCCTATGCTCAGGTTCACCAAGCCATCGCGCACCGGGTTCGGCCACATCGTGGCTTCCCCGAAGTTGGCCTGTTCCATGCTGGCGAAGCCGCTGGTACCGTTGTCGATGGTGATGGTGCAGGTTTGGCCGCAGAAGCCGCTCCATACCGTGCCCAGCTTCACGTTCACCAGCACGCTGTAGGTGGAGCCGTTCGCCAACGGGGGCGCAACGGTGTTGTTCCACT
>JAFDZG010000136.1 GCA_018267065.1 Bacteroidota bacterium | reverse complement strand
TCCGCAGCCTTCAGGCCGATGCCAAGCTCATCCACTTCGCCATGCCACATCGCCCCTTGCGAAAGCTGCAATACTTGCGTGCCATTGGAGAAGAAGCGGGCAATGTCCACCGTGATGGTGAGCCTTGCCGTGTCCGCCGCATCGGCCACCAGATGGATCGGGAAAGAGCGCGTGCGGTAGCACGTGTCCAATCCCGTGTGGATGGAGAAATTGTAGGGTGGATCGCCTTGGCCGTTGGGAATGCTGTCAAACTTTCCCTCGAACAGCATGAAACGGTACAACGTGGCCCAGCTCCAGTACATGCCGCTGTTGTTGCCCGTTGGCGCATTTGGGGGAATGGTCGCGATATCGCGGTGGTTCAATGCCGGAGGCAGGCCGAGGCCGAGGTTCAATGAGCTGTATGTTCCAGTGGGAACAGTATACAGGCGGTACTGCGGCCCGTTGGTCACATCAAAAAGGTCGGCATCGATCAAGCTTGAGGCGGCGCTGTCGCCTGTGATCTCAAGTGGTGACAGGAAGAACTTGACCAGCGTGATCTTGGCACGCTGTGAGCCTGCAGCGGAATAGACGACCTCCTTGTTGAACGCAGCCCCGTTCCAAAGCGGCTTCACGGTGAGCTTGAGCACGGTGGACGGGTGCGGCGGCGGCACCGGCACGGAAGGGTCCCTCCTGCATGCAACGCCCAGTACCATCAAAGCCATGATGAACCCTGGGAGCAATGTTGAACACTTGGACATAATTACGCACCTCGGCCCATGCACCTGCACTGGTGCACGGCAAGCGCGAAGCTAATTGATCCGCCGGGCGGCAACCTGCCGATCGTCATTCCTGCGCATTGCGCACACACCCCATGCGGAAGCCCGCCTCGCTGAGTACCTTGGGCGCTGCCATGTTCAGGGTGCTCCACAGTTCAGCCGGTGCGGGAAAGACGCACACCTTGGTAAAGAATTACCTGTTGCTCGCCCTTGGCAACAACGATCCTTCCGCATACACGCACATTCTGGCGCTTACGTTCACCAACAAGGCGGCAGCTGAAATGCGAGAGCGCGTGCTGCTGTACCTCGAGGCCCTGGCCTCCGGTGCCGCCCTGCGCGGTGCCCAAGCCGACATGCGCAACGCCCTGCTGGAGCTGCCAGGCCTGACCGGGGAAGGGTTGCAACAACGCGCCCAGGCCATGCTGGGCCACGTTCTCCACCATTGGCCGCAGCTTGCCATCACCACCATTGATGCCTTCACGCGCCGCGTGGTAACACCCTTTGCCCGCGACCTGGGGCTGGAGCAGGACATGAACATGACCACGGAGGAGGAATACTTCCGGGACAAGGCCGTGGACCTGCTGTTGGAAGAAGCAGGCAGCGATACGGCGCTCACGCTGGTGCTGGTGCGCGTATGCGAGCAACTGCTGGAGGAAGAAAAGTCCTGGAGGGCCGACCAGCCCTTGCGTGAACTCTCAAAGCAACTTGGCAAGGAACAATCCTTGGAGCATCTGGCATTGCTTCGGCAATTGGACAGCGCGCAATTCCTGGAAATCCACCAGCGGCTGCAGCAGCGCACACATGCCTTTGCAAGCCGCATGCGCACCACGGGCCGCAACGTGCTGGCGGCCATAGCCAATGCCGGCCTCACAGACCAGGACCTTGCGTACGGATCAAAAGGCATTATCTCCTACTTCCAAAAACTGGCCGCCTTTGACACATGGTTCACGCCGGGCGCTAATGTCACCAAGACCTTGAACAGCGGCACATGGCACCAGCAAAAAGCACCTGCATCCGCCAAGGCCGCCATTGCAGCCCTTGCCCCGATGTTCAAGCAGACCATCGAAGAGGTGGAAGCCTTGCGCAAAACGGAGATGCGCCAATACTTTCTGGAACTGGCGGTGCTGAAGGACCTGATGCCCACGGCCACGCTCAATTCCATCGACCAGCGGTTGGAGGCCCTGAAACACGATGAGGGCGTTTCCTTCTTCAGCGACCTCACACGCAAGGTGATGCAGGTGGTGCAGGAAGAACCTGCGCCATTCCTGTACGAGCGGCTGGGTGAGCGGTACGCGCACTTCCTGATCGATGAATTCCAGGACACCAGCCTGATGCAGTGGCACACACTGCTGCCCTTGGTGGAAAACGCGCTTTCGTCGGACGGGTCCGTGCTTTTGGTGGGTGATGCCAAACAGGCCATCTACCGCTGGCGAAACGGGGAAGCCAGGCAGTTCGCCAAGTTCCCGGAAATTTTCGGCAAGGAAAAGCTGGCGCGCGGCGCGGAGCTCGAAGCCAAACTGCAAAGTGCGTTCAGTCACGTGGAGCCGCTGGATTCGAACTTCCGCTCCGCACGCAACATCATCCAGTTCAACAACGAGATCACCAGTGCATTAAAGCTGGAACTTGGCGAAAAGGAACAAGCCATGTACCATCGGCACGAGCAGCAGTTGGTACGGCCCGAACAAGGCTATGTGGAAGTAACCTGCTGTGCAGCGAAACAGGAGGAAGCAGGTGCCGGGCCATGGGAACTCATGGTGAAGGCCGTGCAGGATTGTTTGGAGGACGGGTTCCACCTTGGCAACATCGCCGTGCTTGTGCGGAGTAAGGCACAGAGCATTACCGCTGCCCGCTGGCTTGCATTGAACAATTGGAACGTCGTTTCGCCCACCGGCCTTGAATTGGGCGGCAATCCGGCGGTAACCGCCGTGGTGAACGTACTGGCCTGGCTGCACCTTCCAGTGGATGAACATGCCGCACTCGCGGCACAGTCCGTTGCCGCCGTGCTCGCCGGCGCGGAAAGCACAGATCCATTTTCAACCACCACAACGCCACGGGAATACATGGGACGCTGGCATGCGGACCATCCGCGGATCAACCTGAGGCTGCCGCTGCTCGCCTTGGTTTGCCGGGTTTCCAAGGCACTGCGCCATGACCCTGCGGAAGATGCGTTCATGATGGCCCTGGTGAACGAAGTACGTGCCTTCACACGGCTGGGAAGCGACGATCTTGGTGGTTTCCTGGAGCAATGGGAGCGCACCATCCGCAAGCGGCCTGTCGCCGGCAACGCCGGCAAGGACACCATCCAGGTGATGACCATCCACAAGGCAAAGGGTTTGCAGTTTCCCGTGGTCATTGTGCCGGAAGCCGGCAAGCGGACCGGCGGCAACAAGCCGGAACGCGTGTGGATCGCTCCTGTCCCGCCGATCGGGGAACTCCGTTCGGCACTTGTGGAATCAAGCAAGCCAAACATGGAGCTTGGCATTGCGGAACTTGAGGAAGAGAAAAACCTGCGCCAATTGGATGACCTGGACGTGCTCTATGTAGCCCTGACACGGCCGGAGGAACGTTTGTACCTCAGCGTGCATGCCTCCGGAAATGAATTCCCCGCAAAGCACCTTCGAGAGCATTTGAACCTGCAGGCGGGTACCACATGGTCCATGGGGAAAAGGGAGCCGTACGTCCCCATTGAAAAGGAGCAAGGGAAGGGGAACCGGCTATTCACCCGCACCACCGATGGGGAGCCGGGCGATCGCGACCTGGCCATCAGAAAAGAAGCGCCCGAGGGTTGGGATCCCGCCGATCCAGATCCGTTCCGCAGCCATGGCCGCCTGGTGCATGCCATCCTTGCACGTGTGCGCACCGCCAACGACCTGCCTGGTGCGATTGCCGCAGAGGCCATGGCACAAGGCCTGGAACCCAGTGTCCTTGCACCCATCGGCAACCACCTGGCGGCCCTACTGGCAAAGCCTGCCCTGCAGCCATTCTTCAGCGAAGGTTTGGAGGTGTATACCGAAACCACCCTGTTGGACAGCCATGGCCATGCACACCGGCCGGACAGGATGGTGCGCAACCGCGGGCTCTTCCGCGTGCTCGACATCAAGACCGGTGCGCCTTCCGAACACCACACCACACAGGTGAAAGGCTACATGGAGCTGCTGCACAACGTGGAGGGATTTCCTGTGGAAGGATACCTGCTGTACGCACGTGAGGGCGAACTGGTAAAGGTGACAGCGTGATGGATGTGCGGGCGATCCAATGGTCCTTTCATGCATTCCGTGATCTGGATGTGCGGCTCTTTCATGACATCCTCCGCCTGCGCGTGGATGTGTTCGTGGTGGAACAACATTGCCCGTATCCGGAACTTGACGGCGCTGACGTGGGCGCCACGCATGTGGTTGGCCGCAACGCCAGTGGCGATGTACTGGCCTATGCGCGCATTCTTCCCCCCGCCCGGGATGGCTTGCCGCACGTGGGCCGCGTTGTGGTGGACACGTCCGTGCGGAGGCATGGCATCGGCAGGCAGCTGATGCTTGAAGTACTGCGCGTGATTCACCGGCAATATCCAGGTTCACCCTCCGCGCTGGCTGCACAAGCACACTTGCAGGGCTTCTACGCATCACTGGGATACAAGGCCTCCGGGAAGCAGTATGATCTGGACGGGATACCGCACATCGACATGGTGCGGGCTCGCAGCCAGCTATGACAGCACCTGGAACAGCGGCCTACCATGCCCGGTGGATTGCCCGGAGCATGAATCAAGGTGTAATATGGATGGAGCTAACTGTTGTCCATGCCGAGCACGTTTCCTTCCGCATCCATCCGCAGAAAGGGATTGTGCGCAATCTCCCAGAGGTGCCCATCGGGATCGGCGAAGTAACCGCTGTAGCCGCCCCAGAACACCTTTACCGGATCCTTGGTGATGGTCACCCCGTGCTTCCTCAAGCGCGCGAAGAAGGCATCCACCTCCTCCGTTGAACGGAGGCATTGTGCCAGGGTGAAACGGCTGCCCTTTCCGTCATTCTCCACCTGCGCATCATCGGCAAGCTCGTGTTGCGGGAAGAGCGAGAGCACCAGGCCATTGAGCTTGTACATGACCACACCCCCGGCATCGTGCATGGGTTCCCAACCGAGCACCTCGTTGTAGAACCTTTTGGCGCGTTCGAGGTCGGCAACGCCGAGCGTGACGAAGGAAAGACGGGCTTGCATGCGCGCCAAATTAGGCGCCCTGTTCCGCACGCACCACCTTGAAATTGAACATGCCGCTCTTCAATGTTCCGAAGAGCCGCACCCAGAGGGGCAGCACCTGCTCGGTACCGCGAGCGTTGGTGATATCGCCCAGGTCGATCATCTCCTCATTTTTCCATCCGAAGGAGGCCAACAGTCCTTGCACCTCGGACTTCGCCCCGGCATCATTTCCGCAGAGGAAGATGTGATGCGTGTCCGGAAGTGTGCGCGGGGCCACCATCAGGTTAGCGGTGAGCGTATTGAGGCCCTTCACCACTTTCAGCTTGGGATGGGCGCGCTGCAGTTGCTCACCAAGCGAATCGGTATTGCAGACGGAAAGGCTCGGCGGAAAGCCCTTGGAAAAATCAAGCGGGTTGGAGATGTCGAGCATCGTTTTGCCTGCAAGATCCGGTTCGCCAGCCATTTTCAGGGCATCCATGGCCCCGGCACCGCTGGTCGCATTTACGAGCATTAGCCCGTGCGAGGCCGCTTTCGCGAAGGTGGCCAGTTTCACCTTGGGGTGTGCGGCCAACCAGTCCTTCACGGGCGGGCGGCCAAAACCGTCCTTGTCGACCCGTGCCATGCTTGCCTTCACGTCGCGCGTGCCGAGCATCACTTCATGGCCCAGGCTGTCCAGCTTCTCAGCGATGGTCTGGCCTACCACGCCCGTTCCGAATACGCCGATCTTCATGGTTGTTCGTGTTGGTTGATCTTCCTTTCCACTGCAAAGATGAACCGCCTCTATACTTCCAACAAGTACTGTCCTAAATGTTAGAACCGGCCATGGGCCACCGTTTCAGCGGCCAACGCGAACAACCGCCCAACCTGAAGTTATCCACACCATGATGATTGGCGGTGATGAGCACCGCATCCGGATGAACGGACAAGTGTACCACTGCGCCTTGGTCGTGACGATGGACCCGGTGGGCGGCAAATGGAAGACCATCGTGCTCCGGTACCTGCGCAAAGACAAGCAGCGACTCCCGGAGCTCCGCCGCCACATCCCGGCATCACGGAGAAGATGCTCAGCATGCAGCTCCGTCAACTGGAGAAGGACGGCTTCGTGAGCCGGAAAGTGCATGCCGAAGTGCCGCCGCGCGCGGCGTACGCCCTCACTCCGCATGGCAGGACGCTGCTGCCCTTGTTGGAGGTGATTGCCAAATGGGGCCGCACGAAGGGCGAGAAGTACGGCACGATGGAAAAGGTGGACCGCCCCTTGAAACGGAAGGCAAGGAAGGTTGCGGCACCTGATCGATCCGCGCATCCATCACGCATCCTATTTCCGCTCGCTGTCCAAGTGCGCCATCATGGGCGTTGGATACCGATCACCGGCTGCCGCGCCAGCGGGCATGAGCTGCTCGATCCGTGCGAGGTCTTCCGGTGCGAGCCGCACGTCCACGCCACCCAGTGCCTCCCCCAACCGGTCGCGCTTACGGGCGCCCACCAACGGCACGATGTCCGTGCCGCGCGACAGCACCCATGCAATGGCCACTTGTGCCACGGTGGCGTTCCGGCTGGCCGCCACGGCCCTCAATCCTTCCACCAGGGCGAGGTTGTGCTGCAGGTTCTCCCCGCCGAAGCGTGGCGCATGCTTGCGGAAATCGTTCGCGGCCAGGGAGCGGTCCGCCGCCCAATGCCCACTGAGGAGGCCGCGCGAAAGCACGCCGTATGCTGTGATGCCGATGCCCAGCTCGCGACAGGTGGGCAGGATGGCTGCTTCGATGCCGCGCGACATCAATGAGTATTCGATCTGCAGGTCGCTGATGGGGTGCGTTGCTGCCGCACGCCGGATGGTTTCCACGCCGGCCTCAGAAAGGCCCACATGGCGCACGTAGCCCGCCTTCACCAGGTCGGCGATGGCACCCACGGTCTCTTCGATCGGCACATTGGGGTCGGTGCGGCCGAGGCGATAAATGTCCACGTAGCTCGTTCCAAGCCGCCGCAACGTATAGGCCAGTGCGGTCTTCACTGCGGCCGGCCGGCCATCGAAGCCGAGCCAATTGCCGCCGGGATCCCGCAGCGCACCGAACTTCACGCTGATCAGTGCTTTCGATCGGTCGCGGCCTTTCAGTGCATCCCGGATCAACAGTTCGTTGTGGCCCATGGCGTAGTAGTCGCCGGTGTCCAGCAGCGACAGGCCCGCATCAAGTGCGGCGTGGATGGTGGCGATGCTTTCCGCCTCCTCACTGGGGCCATACATTTCGCTCATGCCCATGCATCCCAGCCCGATGGCGGAGCTGAGGGGACCTTGTTTTCCGAGTTGGCGCGTTTCCATGTGCGTGTGGTTCAGGGCGCAAAGTTGAGGGCCGCGAAGGCCGCGAACATGGTGAGAACTTCAGAACCTGCGATCAGGCACTGCGGCGCATGGCCTTCCGCTCTCGGTACTGCTTCGGGGTGATCCCCTCGTAGCGCTTGAAGAACTTGCCGAAGTTGCTGGGGTCCATGGTGAGCTGGCGCGCCACTTCGGCCGCGGAAACATCCGAGGCGAGCAGCAGCTCCCGCGCCACATCCATCAACTTCTCTTCATAGAGGTCGCACGGCGACCGGCCGGTCACCTCCTGCAACGTGTTGCTCAAGTGTGTGGGATGCACGAACAGTCGCTCCGCGAATTCGCGGATGCCCCATGCACGGTCGGCGGTGCCCGCGCGGAACTCGCCCATGTGGCGGTCAAGCGCACGCAAGTACGCGGCGGTGAGTTCCTGTGGCCGTAGCGGCTGTTTGATCTTGCGCACAGGCATGGCCCGCAAAGATGCGCATCAAGTCATGGAATCCACCCGTGGCTATGGCTCCATGGCCATCATGCAGGCACAGGAGTCGCAACCATCTTCGCGGCCAAGATCTCCCGGCAGGTCCAATAGCGGCGTACAGCAGTTCCTCTCCGGCCCAGCACCTTGGCACTTCCAATACATCCCCCATGACCAAGCACGTCACCGGCATCGGCGGCTTTTTCTTCCGCGCCAACGACCACAAGGCACTGGCCAAATGGTACAACGACCACTTCGGCATCAACGATGAAGCGCACGGCTGGACCTGGCAACAGGAGGCCGGGCCCACGGTGTTCTCGCCCTTCAAGCGCGACAGCGACTACTTCGACGCCAAGCAACAATTCATGCTGAACTTGCGCGTGCAGGACCTCGATGGCTTGTTGAAGAAGCTCGAGGCCGCCGGGGTGCGCATCGACCCCAAGCGACAGGACGAGGACTACGGCCGCTTTGCGTGGGTGTACGACCAGGAAGGGAACAAGATCGAGTTGTGGGAGCCGAAGTAGTGGGTTGCATCCGCTGAAACGCGATGCACCGCACCTAGCGCCGTATCTTAGCCTCATCATGAGGCTGCTGTATGT
>JAFDZG010000135.1 GCA_018267065.1 Bacteroidota bacterium | reverse complement strand
CGCTTTCCGCCCAGATCGCCTTTGGTGGGCATCCCTACGGGGACAAGGCCGAGAAGCGCGGCATGCCACCTGCCGTTGCGGTGCATTTGCCGGCCGTGGACGTGGCCACGCTGATGCAGGAGGATGCTGCCCGCGCCGCACAAGGCATCAAGGGTCCATTCCGTTTCGGCTTTGAACACGCTACGGATTTCACACTGCAAAACAGCGGCTCGTGGTGTACCATGCCCAATGGTGATCGCGTGTGGCGGCTCCAGCTGCATTGCCCCGGGGCCTTGGCCATCAACCTGCAGTTCAGCAACTACTTGATCCCGGAGGGGGCGCGCATGTTCCTGTACAACGAAGCGGGGGAGGTGCGTGGTGCATTCACCGCACAAAGCAACCCCGGCCACACCGCCTTCGGCACGGCGCCGTTGGAAGGCGACCGCATCACGGTGGAATACATCGAGCCACAGGCATTGGCAGGGCAGGGGAGCCTCACCATCAGCAATGTTGTGCATGGCTACCGTATGCTGGGCAAGAGCAACAACCGCAGCTTCGGTGACAGCGGCCCGTGCAACGTGAACACCATCTGCCCGCAGGGCGATGATTGGCGCCAGGAGATTCGTTCCGTGGCCCACCTGATCCTTGGCGGGGGCGTATGCTCCGGATCGCTGATCAACAACTGCGCGAACGACAGCACGCCTTACTTCCTCACCGCCAACCACTGCACCGAGGGCAATACCACCAATGCCTCCTGGGTGTTCGTGTTCAATTGGGAAAGCCCCACCTGCGACAGCACCCAGGACGCACCCATGGACCACAGCATCACCGGCTGTGACAAGCTGTTTGAAAACCCGCCGTCCGATGCATCGCTGTTGCTGTTGAGCAGCGTGCCGCCACCCGAGTACCATCCGTACTACACGGGCTGGGACATCAGTGGAACCACGCCGGACACCGTGCACTGCATCCATCATCCCAGCGGGGACATCAAGAAGATCAGCAGTTCCAACGGCCCCTTTGATGCCCAGAACGTGGATGTGGGCAACGGACCCGCCGATTGCTGGCACGTGCCCCAATGGGACAGCGGCACCACCGAGCCGGGCAGCAGCGGCAGCGCCCTTTGGAACCAGGACCACCGGCTCATCGGCCAACTGTACGGGGGCCAAGCATCATGCGGCAACAACGTCAATGATTTCTTCGGCCGCTTTGATTCCACCTACCAGCACATCGCCCAGTGGCTGGGGGCCTGCGGCGATACGCTCGCCGGGCTTGATCCTGAACTGGTGATCCCCCTTACGCTGGACGCGGGCATCACCAGCATCAACCAAGTGCCGCGCAATGTGTGCAACAGCGACAGCATCACCCCGATGGTAACGCTGAAGAACGCCGGGCAGGAAGTGATCACGTACGCGAACATCAACTACTTCGTGGACGGTGCCATCATGGGCACGGTGCCTTGGTACGGCAGCCTGCAACCTTTGCAAACCACCAATGTGGACATGCCCGCCATCCACATGGCCAGCGGCCTGCACCAAGTCCACATCAGCGTTTCCAACCCGAACGCAAGCGTGGACGGCAATCCGCTGAACGACGCGGACAGCCTGCAGCTCATGGTGAACAGCCCGGGACTGCAGGCAACCATCCAGTTGGACTTGGACCGCTTCGGCACCGAAACACGCTGGAACATCGCCACCCCGGAAGGCTTTGTGGCCTACACCGGCGGACCCTACACCAACAGCCCCAACGGCTATACCGCCAATGTACCGGTGTGCCTTGCGCATACCTGCTATACCTTCACTGTTACGGACGATGTGGGTGACGGCATGTGCTGCGATTACGGCAACGGTGATTTCCGCATCATTGACAGCGGGGGCGACACCTTGTTGGAAGGCAACGGCAGCTTTGGTTTTTCCGTGACCGATGAGTTCTGCGTGAATTGGATCGGCATCGGTGAACAGGCGGTTGCGGGCGGCATGCAGGTGGTGCCCAATCCCGGCAATGGCCATTTCATGGTATACATGCAGCAGGAAGCCGGTACCTCGGACTTGCGTGTGTTGGATGCGTTGGGCCGCGTGGTCTGGACCGGTAAGCACGAAGGCTCCGGAAGTCCGGTAGAGCTTTCGCTTGAAGGATTGGCGGACGGCTGCTATTTGCTTGTGGCTGAAGGTGCCGGAAAACGGGCTGTTCAGCGGATCGTGGTGCAGCACTGACCCATTCGCCTGCACGTAAGGTTTGGGTTGGGCAACGGGTAGCCATGCAACGATGCACTGACATGGGCATAGCGCGATGGATGCAAAGGCATCCGCATGCCTCAGGATTCAGGCACTTCAATCTCGCCTGGCCCCGGCTTTCCATGGGCTTTGCATCTTAATAGCACGCAGAATTTGGCCCACTTTCAGGATTTGGCTGCATTACTTTACCTGCTCATTCGCAGCTCTCTTCAATATTGCTCCCATGATCAAACGCCTCCTCCCGCTTGCAGCCGCACTGGCATGCTCACTCCCAAGCCACGCCCAGATCTCCTTCGGCGGCGAACCGATCGCCCTCAAGGCGGAGAAATTGCACCTTGCCAAAGCGCCGGTAGCTGAGTTTCCCACCGTGGATCCCGCTCCATTAATGGCAGAAGATGCGGCACGGTCCGCAGCGGGGATCAAGGGACCCTTCCGCTTCGGGGTGAACCACCCCGCTGATCTCGGCATGGAAAACAGCGGTGTTTGGAGCACGTTGGCCGATGGCACGCGCCTGTGGCGCCTGCAGCTGCATTGCCCGGGTGCGTACAGCATCAACTTCGTGCTGGACCAGTTCATCCTTCCGGAAGGCGCGAAACTGTTCGTACACAACCAGGCGGGCCAGTGGCTTGGGGCTTTCACCAGGGAAAGCGCGCCGGGCCGCACGGTGCTTGGCGTTACGCAGTTGGCCGGCGACCGTGTAACACTTTCATACGAGGAACCAGCGAACGTAACCGGGCAGGGCCATGTTCATATTTCCCAGGTGACCCATGCCTACCGCGATGTGCTGGGGTTGACCAAAGGATTGCACGACAGCGGATCTTGCAACAACAACACGATCTGCCCGGAAGGCGACCCGTGGCAGAATGAAATTTCAGCCGTGGCCATGATCACCGTGGGCGGCTCCGGGATCTGCACCGGAACCTTGCTGAACAACTGTGCCAGCGACGGTACGCCCTACTTCCTCACCGCCAACCATTGCACCCAAGGGGAGAACCCGGCTACGTGGTCGTTCCGCTTTAATTGGGAAAGCCCCACCTGCACCCCCACCACCAACGGCCCCACCAACCAAACCGTTAGCGGGGCCACCCTGTTGGTGAACAGCGCGGGCAGCGATGTGGCCCTGCTGCAATTGGATGACACGCCGCCGGCCAGCTACGCGGTCTATTATTCCGGCTGGGACGCCAGCGGAACTGCACCCACCAGCCAAACCGTTATCCACCACCCCAGCGGTGACATCAAGAAAATCTCCTTCGACAATGACCCCGCAGTTCCCGGTACCATGAGCGGCGCGCAATGTTGGCACATCCTGGCGTGGGACGACGGCACAACGGAGCCTGGCAGCAGCGGCAGCGGCCTTTGGAACCAGGACCACCATTTGATCGGGCAGCTCTTTGGCGGGCAAGCCAGTTGCAACAACAACGTGAACGACTACTTCGGCCGCTTTGATGTGAGCTTTCCTTTGCTCAGCCAGTGGTTGGGCGGTTGCGGGGAGGTGGTGGACGGCTATGACCCGAACATGGGGCAGTTTGCGCTGGATGCATCGGTGATGTCCATTTCAGGCATCGATGCCGACTACTGCAATTCCGACGTCATTTCACCGGTGGTAACGATCAAGAATTTCGGGAGCACCACGCTTACCTCATTGGCATACAACTACACCATTGACGGTGGCGCACCTGTGGCAGGTTCATGGTCCGGTTCATTGGCAACGGGCGCCTCGGCCCAGATCAGCCTTGGGGGTATTACCGTGGGCAATGGCGATCACAGTTTCACGGTCACCAGTTCCAGCCCCAATGGCGGCACGGATGAGCATACCGCCAACGATGCCAAGACCAGCACCTTCAGCGTCTTCAATCCCGGCTTCCCCGTGGACATCAACATCACGCTGGACAACTACGGTTCCGAGACCACCTGGACCTTGGCGGATTCCGCCGGTGCTCAGCTGTACAGCGGTGGGCCGTACGAGGATTTTTCGCCGGGCTTGATCACGGAACCGGTGTGCCTCGGCACAGGATGCTATGTGCTGACGCTGGCGGATGAGTATGGTGATGGGATCTGCTGCAATTATGGGCAGGGTGATTTTGAGGTGGTTGACGCACAAGGCACGGTGCTGGCGGATGGCAATGGCCAGTTTACCGATAACACATCCGTGACATTCTGCCTGTTGGGCGCGGCCATTGCCGAAGCAACGGGAACCCAAGGAATGACCGCATTCCCGAACCCATCGAACGGGAAGGTGGACGTGGCGGTCGCCGGTTGGCGCGCGAACCTGGTCCAAGTGCGCGATATGACAGGAAGGTTGGTGTTCAGTGAACAGTCCCCTGCACCTTGGCAACGGCGAACGCTGGACCTTGGCCATTTGGCGGAGGGCAGCTACCTGTTGGTCGCGGAAGGTGAAGGGCAGCGGGCACTTCAGCAGGTCATCCTCCAACACTGAGTTCCAGCCATCCTGCCTTGCAGCTTGTGGCCATGGGGCCGCACGCTAGTATTTCAACCAGTAGTACAGCAGCTTCACGTACTCGTTGTTCACCATGATCAGTCCTTCCTCGGAAGACCACCAGTGCTGCTCATCGAAATTTTGCGAGGGTGCCCCGTGCAGGAGGATCGTGATGCCTGAGCCTTGAAAACGCTTGCGGAACACAAAGCCCACGCGGCGCAGGTGGAACAGGCTGGAGATCACCATCACGGTGTCCGCACCATCGGCTTTGGCCTGGGCCAGCAAGGCTTCCGCCTCTTCAAACGTGCTGGTGCCCTTGTTCAGCACGAGCGTATGGGCAAGGGGCAATCCGGAACGGACGGCTTCATTGCGCGTGCAGGCCGCTTCCGTGCTGTCGATGCCCAAGCCTTCCAAGGCGGTGGGAACCGGGGCCCCGGTGAACACGAACCGCTCGCTGATGCCCTGCCGGTAAACGTTGGCCGCTTCCAGGCCGCGGTCCACAATGGCGCCGCCCAGCACGAAGACTTCATCCACAGGGGCCACGGCATCCTCAGTGATCAAGAGGTTGCCAATGCCGCGCAAGATGGGGACACGCAGGTTCCATCCCAGGAAGAACAACGCCATCAGCACGAGCGCGGCGCGCAGCCATTTCGGCATCCGCTTCCAGCGTCCTTGCCCTTCGGCTTCGCCTTCCATCATCAATATGTCCCGCTTCTGCGGCGCAACGCCCATTCCAGCGAGAGCAGCAACAGGATGGGCAGGAACAGCCAGCGCAGTCCGATCAGATCGCTGAAGCTGGCGTGGGAGTAGGAGCGGGCTGCCATCTCGGGCCTTGCCTTCAGCGCTTCGGCTATGCGGTCCATGTTCGCTGGCCCTGTGGCGATGCCCCCGGTCCGGGTTGCGATGTTCTCCCAAAGACCGTGGTCCGCCACGGTGTTCATCTTTTCCGCGAGCAAGGGTTTCACCAGGAATTCACCTTTGGCCGTGAGCCTTTCCCCGCTCAGCGTAACGCCGGCGTTCCAGGTGTAGCGCCCAGCAGGAAGTACCCCGGCCTCCAGCCGGTATCCGGTGCCTGCCCGGCTGAACGTGTAAGGGTATTCACGTCCGTCCTCGTCCTTCAGCGTGATGGAGGCTTCGGGGTCGTTCACCGGTTCGTAGCTCGCATTGTACAGCTCGGCGTTCAGCACCACTTTTTCGTTCTGGGCAAATTCCCGTTCACCGATCACGCGGAACCGGCTCTTGTCCTGCTTCAGCGCCAGGAACTGCACCGTTTTCTGCACCAGCTTGTCAAAGTGCGCGGTGGTGTTGTTCTGCTGCATGTCCGCAAGGCGCCAGCGCCAGAGGCCTTCGCCGCAGGTAATGGCCGTGCGCCGCTCCGTTTGGGCCTGGAAGGCGAAGAGCGGATAGTCCGTGCGGACGCTGCCGATGCGCTGGGTCATCAAGGCCGTGCCGGAGCGTGAAAGCGCGTACTGCGCGAAGGGTACTTGGAGCGGTGGGAAGCGCTCAAAGGCGCGCACGTCCTCGGGGTCCAGCGTGAAGAGCGCGAAGTTGGGCATCACGGCCGCCTGCACGTCCGTGAAGCTGCCGCTCCCCCCTTGGATGTCCACGCCCGTGCCCATGGCGCTTACCTGCCGCAGGTCGCTCTTCTGCCCCAGGATGGTCCAGGTGGGGAGCTTCCGGGCCTCGATCTTTTGCAGCACGGGCTGTATGCTGGCATCGGTGGCCGGCAGTTGGTGCAGCACCACCAGGTCGCGGTCTTCCACCTTGCCGTTGAAAGTGGAGGCCTGCGCCACCTCCACGGCGTAGCCCTCAATGCCCGCCATGGCTTGCTGAATGGCCGCCACGTCCGGGTGGGGGGCGCGTTCAAGGATCAACACTTTGCGCCGGTCGTCCAGCACGTCCATGTACACGTCTTGCGCATTGTTCGCCGTGGACACTTCACCGGAAATGCTTCGCAGCACCACGGTGTAGCGTTGCAGGCCGGCTTCTTCGGCCTTCACCATCAACGGCACTTCGGTGAGCTGCGGATCCGAGGTGACTGCGACATCCTTCCCGGCCACTTCCTTGCCGTTGTGCATCACGCTGACGTGCGTGGCCTTGCCGCGCAAGTGGTCGGCACGGATGCGTACCAACAGCGGGAAATCATTGCCCAAGTAGGTGGTGCGGTTGTGCTCCACATCGCGCAGCACCAGGTCCGGCCGCACGGTGGTGTCGCCCAGCATGATGGCAAAAACAGGAACACCGAGCCGCTCGGCTTCCGTGCGCGGGTCGCGGCCCCGGTTGTAGATGCCGTCGCCATCGATCACCACCGCGCCCAGGTCAGCACCCGAGAAGCGGTCGTACACCGTGCGGAAAAGCTGGTCGATGTCGGTTTGCCCTTCTTGCTGGGTGAAGTGCAGTCCATCGGAGACTTCGTTGCCGTAGGTAAGGTCGCGAACGTCATACTGATCGCCGAGCTTGTCGGAAAGCGCTTGCAAGTTCCTTGCGTAATGGGTGCGCAGTGCGCTGGTGTCACCGGTGGCGAGGAGGGAGGCGGAGCCGTCATGTGCCAGCACCACTACCGGCTTGCGCACCTCGCGCAGCAGGATGCGCACCATCGGTTCCAGCAGCAGGAAGGCGAGAAAGGCGATCACTGCGGCGCGCAGGCTGCCCATGGTCCATTGCAGGGCCGGGCTCCAGCCGTTGCGTTCACGGGTGCGTCGGTACAACAGCCATGCACAGGCTGCGCCCAGCAGCACGCAAAGCGGCGCGAACCAAAGGGAATGGGCGGTGGTGAGGCTCATGGGAGGGGCAGTTGTTAGTTGTAAGTTGTCAGGGTTGAGTTCCTGAGTTCACGACTAACAACAAACAACTAACAACCAACAACTTTCCATTAGGTCAACATCCCACCGCACACATGCAGCGTTTGGCCGGTGATGTAGCTGCTGAGGTCGCTGCCTAAGAACACGCAGGCGTTGGCCACGTCAGCCGGTGTGCCGCCGCGCTTCAGGGGGATCCCTTCGCGCCAGCCCTGCACGGTCTTCTCGTCCAATGCGCCGGTCATTTCGGTTTCAATGAACCCCGGTGCCACGGCGTTGCTGCGGATGTTGCGGCTCCCCAGCTCCAGGGCTACGCTCTTGGTGAAGCCGATGACGCCCGCCTTGCTGGCGGCGTAGTTGGCCTGGCCGGCATTGCCCTTCACGCCCACCACGCTGCTCATGTTGATGATGCTGCCGCTCTTCTGCTTGAGCATGGTGCGCAGCACCGCCTTGGTCATATTGAACACGCTCTTCAGGTTGGTGCTGATCACCGCGTCGAAATCGGCCTCGCTCATGCGCATCAGCAACTGGTCCTTGGTGATCCCCGCGTTGTTCACTAAGATGTCCAGCTTGCCGAAGGCCGCCACCACTTGGTCCACGGTGGCCTGCGCCGCGTTGAAGTCGCCCGCATTGCTCTGGATGGCGAGCACTTTGCGGCCGCCCTTGCCCAGTTCGGCAGCGAGTGCATTGGCTTTCTCCGGGCTGCTCACGTAGGTGAACGCCACGTCCGCGCCTTCCTCCAGGAAGCGCTCCACGATGCCCCTGCCGATGCCGCGCGTGCCTCCGGTGACCAGGGCCGCCTTGCCTTGTAGTAGTGCCATGGGGCGAAAATACGGGAAGGACCGGATGAATAGGAGGACCGGAGGGCAGGGTCAACAGGATGGACCGGGCGGCTGGACAACCGATGCCCGCGAACAGCGGTCAACAACTTGCTGGGTGCATCCGGGCCTGAACTCCTGGACGTAGTTGGTTGGCAGGGTATTCATCCTGTTTCATCCTGCCATCCCAAAATAATCGTGTTCTACCCCAGCACCTTCTTCACCTCCGCACCGATCGTGGCCGGGCTGTCCACCACGTGGATGCCGCAATCGCGCATCACCTTCTTCTTGGCGGCGGCGCTTTCATCGGCACCGGAAACAATGGCACCGGCGTGGCCCATCGTGCGGCCCGCGGGGGCGGTCTCCCCGGCGATGAAACCCACCACGGGCTTCTTGCAGTTCTCCTTGATCCACTTGGCGGCGCGGATCTCCAGGTCGCCGCCGATCTCGCCGATCATCACGATGGCTTCCGTGTCCTTGTCGTTGGCGAAGAGCTGTACGGCCTCCAGGGTGGTGGTGCCGATGATGGGGTCGCCGCCAATACCGATGGCGGTGGTGATGCCCAATCCGGCTTTCACTACTTGGTCCGCGGCCTCGTAGGTGAGCGTGCCACTCTTGCTCACGATGCCCACCTTGCCTTTTTTGAAGACGAAGCCGGGCATGATGCCCACCTTGCATTCGTCGGCGGTGATCACACCGGGGCAGTTGGGGCCGATCAGCGTGCAGTTCTTGCCTTTGATGTACTCGCGCGCCGTCACCATGTCCTTCACCGGGATGCCCTCGGTGATGCAGATGATCACCTGGATGCCCGCCTCGGCAGCTTCCATGATGGCATCGGCCGCGAATGCCGGAGGGACGAAGATGATGCTGACGTCCGCGCCCGTCTGCTTCACCGCATCGCTCACCGTCTCAAAAACAGGGCGGTCCAGATGCTTCTGTCCGCCTTTGCCCGGAGTAACCCCGCCCACCACGTTGGTGCCGTACTCGATCATCTGCGTGGCGTGGAAGCTGCCTTCGCTGCCGGTGAATCCTTGGACAATGACCTTGCTGTTCTTGTTGACGAGTACGCTCATGGATAGGGAGGGCCTGTGTTGTGGGCCGCGAAGTTAATGGCCCGATGCGGAAGCCTCCGGCACGGCCTGCTGGCGGCGCTGGAAGTGCCGGATCCAATACAGCGCGCCGAGCATGATGGCGGCGGCGGAGACGTAGGGAAGCGCATGGCCAAGACCGTATAACCTGCCGCCCATGGCAGGACCCGCGATGCGGGCCAGCGAGCCGAAGCTCTGGTTGGTGCCCAGCACCTCGCCCTGCTCGCGCTGTGCGGCATTGCGGCTCAGCAGGCTCAGGATGGTGGGGTTCAGGCAGCCGTTGCCCAAGGAGAGCAGCAGGATGGAAACGATGCTCAGCGGCACGAACAGCGACAGCGGAATGAAGGGGATCATGCCTAAGCCCACGGCCATGCACAGGCTGCCGTACACCATCAGCTTGCGCTCGCCGAAGGTGCGCTGCAGCCAGCCGATCATGCCGCCCTGCACAATGGCGGAGGCCACGCCCACGGCGGCGAACATCAGCCCAATCTGCTTTTCGTTCAGGCCATAGTTGTCGATCCAGAGCAGCGCGATGGTCATCTGCATCATGCTGAAGGCGGTGATGAAGATGAAGCTGACCACGTAGAGGTCGCGGAATCGAAGGTCCTTTAGCGCGCGGTATGCACCGGTAAGCGGTTTCACGCGCACTTTGCGGGAGCCATCCTTTTCCGTCAGGGATTCGGGCAGGAAGGCCTGCACCGCCATCAAATTCAGCAGGCACAACGCGGCGGCCAGATAGCCCACCCATTCCACGCCGAACTGCGCGAAGATGAAGCTGCCCATGGGCGGGCCGAAGATGAAGCCCAGGCCGAATGCGGCCCCGATGATGCCCATGGCCTTGGCACGCCCCTGCGGCGGGGTGATGTCGGTGATGTAGGCCTGTGCCGCGGTGATGTTGCCCGAGCCGATGCCGGTGAGCACGCGGCTGAGCACCAGCAGGAACAGCGTGGTGGCATGGGCGAAGAGCACGTAGCTCAATGCCGAGAGCGCGATGGCCGCCATGATCACCGGCTTGCGGCCGTAGCGGTCGCTCAGGCTGCCCCACACCGGGGTGCAGATGAACATGGCCAAGGAGAACACCGCGCCGAGGTCGCCAACCAGCGCGTCGGAAGCGTGCAGGTCGCGGGCGTAGATGGGGATCACCGGGATGAAGACCCCGAAGCCCATCAGGTCGATGAAGATGGTGAGGAAGAGGATGAGCAGCCGCCGGTCCATGGGAAAAAGGGGCGCGAAGCTACGTTGCCGGCGCACCTGCTTCTTCACCTCCTAAGGGTCATCGGGCCTGGAGTCCGCAACTGGCGGCTGAATTTCAAGTTTCGACTGGTTGTTAGTTGAAAGTTGTTAGTTGTCAGGACCGTTCCAACGCGCTCTCAAGGTACTCCGCAGTTCAGTGGGGGCAGCCCTAATACCCGGAATATGCAGCAGGATTTCTACTACGGCCCGAAATCACTGCGGCAGCGTACGCTTCGCCGGTTTTCCCCGCGGCACAATAGCTTGTGCTATTCCTTCTCGGTGAAACCCGCGCTGCCATTGTGATTTCGACCCTCGCAACGAACCCTGCTGCATAATCCGGGTAATTCGCGGGCGTAGGTTCAAGTTAAACGAATTGGCCACCGCGTGCCGATTGCCGGGTCAACCCTAACAACTGACAACGAACAACTGATCGAGATCGCAGGCTCAACGAGCGATTCAGATCTGATGGCCCTGTCACCTCCTCGCGTCTTCTCCTTCACCCTCAAACCACCTTCTCCCCAACAGGCTCCGCCACATTGTACTCCTTGCGCACATAAGGCCGGATGATCAGGCGGATGGTGTTCTTCCAGCTCAGGTATTTCCAGGCCCAGTGGGTCAGCACCATCACGCGGCTGCGGAAACCCACGATGCTCATCAAGTGGACGAACAGCCAGGTGAACCAGGCCACCGGACCGCCAAATTTTAGTTTGCCCAGGTCCACCACGGCCTTGTAGCGCCCGATGGTGGCCATGGAGCCTTTGTCCCGGTACCTGAACGGCTTCCAGTCCATGCCGGGCTTGCGCAGCAGGTTCTTCGCCAAGTGCGAGGCCTGTTGAATGGCCACCGGCGCCACCTGCGGATGCCCTTTGGGCCATGCGGGGTCCGAAGTGTCCAAGGCAATGTCGCCCACCGCGTAAATGTTGGCTGTGCCGGCCACGCGGTTGAACGCATCCACTTTGTACCGTGCGGGCCGTTCCTCCAAGGAGTTCTCCAATCCCGGTACCGGCGCGCCTTTCACGCCTGCGGTCCAGATCACCGTGGTGCTGTGCAGCGTGCGCCCGTCCTGAAAGCGGAGCGTATCACCATCGTATTCCGTGACCCTTGCGCCGAACTCCACCACCACGCCCAATTCCTGCAAGTACTTCAGTGCGCGCTGCTGTGCCTGGGTCGAAAAGCTGCCCAGTACCTCATTTCCGCCGTCCACCAAGTGGATCTGCATGCGCTGGTTCTCCACCTCGCGGAACTCGTGCTTCAGGATGGTCTTGCGGATCTCCGCCAAGGCACCGGCCAGCTCCACGCCCGAAGGCCCGCCGCCCACGATCACGAAGTTGAGCCGCTGGCGTTGGGCGTGTTCATCTTCCAGGTACACGGCTGCCTCAAACTCTTGCAGGAAATCACTGCGGATGTCCAATGCCTGGCTGATGCTCTTGAGCTGCATGGCTTCATGGGCGATGCGCTGGTTGCCGAAGAAGTTGGTCACCGTGCCGGTGGCCAGCACCAAGTGGTCGTAGGCTACCTTCCCATGATCCGTTTCCACGCAATTCTCTTCAGGCAGCACCCGCAGCACCTCGCCCATGCGGTAAATCACGTTGGGCATGGGGCCCACGGTGCGGCGGAAGGGGTGCGCAATGTTGTCCGCGCCCAAGCTGCCCGTGGCCACTTGGTACAGCAGCGGCTGGAAGCAGTGGTAGTTGTTCTTGTCCAGCAGGATCACCTTGAACGGCTTCCCGGACAGGCGCTTGATCAGCTCCAGTCCGGCAAAGCCGCCGCCCACCACCACCACGGTGGGCCAGGGCAGGGCATCGAAGGCGGCACGTTCCGGCGTTTTCATGGTGCAAAGGTCCTCGGTAAACATACGGGCTGCGTTGAGGTTCGTCAGGGTTGCGTGCAGCCTTCGCACCTTTGCGGCCATGTTCGAGGCCGATACCATTGCCGCGCTCAGCACCGCCCCGGGCACCGGCGCCATTGCCGTGGTGCGCCTCAGCGGGCCGGATACGCAGCGCGTGATGCACGCCGTGGCCCCCGCTTTGCTGCTGACGCCGGAGCCGCGCGAGGCTGTCTTTGTGCGCCTGCGCGATGCGGATGGCCCGGTGGATGAAGGCTTGCTCACTTACTTTCCCGGCCCGCACAGCTACACCGGTGAGGATGTGGCGGAGATCAGCGTGCACGGTTCACATTACATCCAGCAGCGCCTGTTGGAGGCCCTGGTGGCGGCCGGTGCGCGCCTGGCGAGGCCCGGCGAGTTCACCCTGCGGGCCTACCTGAACAAAAAGCTCGACCTGAGCCAGGCTGAAGCTGTTGCGGACCTCATTTCCAGCGGCAGCCGCGCCGCCCACAAGCTGGCCCTGCAACAGCTGCGCGGCGGCTACAGCAAGCAGATCGATGGCCTGCGCGACCACTTGATCAGCCTCAGTGCCCTGGTGGAACTGGAACTGGATTTCGGGGAGGAGGACGTGCAGTTTGCCGACCGCGCGGAACTCACCCGTTTGCTGGATGAGATCATGCAGGCCTGCGACCGCCTGATCACCAGCTTTAAGTATGGCAACGCGGTGAAACAGGGCGTGCCCGTGGCCATCGTGGGTGCACCGAACAGTGGCAAGAGCACCCTGCTGAACGCCCTGCTGGAGGAGGACCGTGCCATTGTGAGCGATGTGCCCGGCACCACGCGCGACACGGTGGAGGAGGTGATCAACCTGGCCGGGGTGCAGTTCCGGTTCATCGATACCGCCGGCATCCGCCACACGAAGGACGCTGTGGAGAAGCTGGGCATTGAGCGCAGCTACAAGAAAGCGGCGGAGGCCAGCATTGTGGTGCTGCTTGGCGATGGCGCCACGCTGAGCGAAGGGGCCTTCCGCACCCAGGCGGAAATGCTGCGCAAACGCATCGGCGATGCCCCGGTGATCCTGCCTGTGCTGAACAAAAGCGACCTGGCGCAGGCCGGGCCGGGAAAACCGGGCAGCGGGGTGCTGCACATCTCCGCCAAGCACGGCCAAGGGTTGGATGCCTTGCGCATGCGCTTCATGGAGCATGTGCACGCACTGGATACGCGCGAAAGCGACATTGTGGTGACCAACGCCCGCCATGTGGAGGCACTCACCAAGGCTAAGACGGCGCTGCTTTCCGCCAAGGAAGGCGTGGTGCAGGGCATCAGCGGCGAACTTTTGGCCACCGACCTGCGGCAGGCGCAATATCACTTGGGCGAGATCACCGGCAAGATCACCGCGGACGACCTG
>JAFDZG010000134.1 GCA_018267065.1 Bacteroidota bacterium | reverse complement strand
GGTCACGGGATCGGTATCGTCGGTCACGGTCACCGTGAAGGAGCAGATCGACGTGTTGCCCGCCGCATCGGTGGCGGTGTAGGTCACCGTGGTGGTGCCCAAGGGGAAGGTGTCGCCGCTGTTGTGGTCGCCGCTGATCGTGGCGCCGTTGCAGTTGTCGCTGACGGTGGGTGCGGTCCAGTTGGCCACGGCATCACACCCCGCACCGGCGCTGAGGCTGATGTTGCCGGGGCAACCGCTGATCACGGGGTCGGTATCGTCAACTACGGTGACCGTTGTGGTGCAATCGTCCGTCAATCCTCCGTTGTCAGTTGCCGTGAGCGTAACGGTCACGGGACCCAGATTACTGCAATCAACGGAATTGGGGGAAACGGACAGGGTGATGGTGCCGTCGGGGTCATTACTGCCGTTGTCCACTAAGGCCGGGTTAATGGTGGCATTGCCGGTACCGTCCAAATAGATGGTGGCAGGTTGACACAAGGCCACCGGCGGCTGGTTCTTGGCTTTGGCCGCTGAGAATTCCGAAGTGTTGTTCGTCACCAAGTTCGTGGCCGTTGCGGTCACCACGTGCCCATCGGTCAAGCTCACTCCGGTGAGCACCGCCGTGAAACTCGCGTCGCCCGCTGCATCGGTGTTTGTGCCGAAAGATCCAAGGTAGTTCGCTCCCTCGCCGTATCCGCTGGGATCGGCCGTGGGGGAGGAGAAGAATTCAATGCGGAAGTCGCCGAGGGGTGTGCTGTTCAAAGTGCCACTGATGGTGGTGTTGGCGCCCACCGTGGTGACGGTGGTCAGCACGGGGAAGTTCTGCAGGGCATTGGGCCCGCTGTCAAGGTCACCAATGTCATTTACTGTAACACCGTCATCTCCGAGGTCGATCCCTATTCCGGAGTTGTCATGGATCGTGTTGCCAATTATGGTCACCTGCTCGGCGGATTGGACCGTAATACCGGTGCCGATATTGAAAGCGATGGTATTCCCATCCAATGATCCACCACCGATCATGATCGGGGAAAGTGTACCAGCTGCCACGTAGATACCTCCGCTCTCAGTGCCACCTCCATTGCCAAGTGGATCTCCAATGGCATCCAGACCGATCACATTGCGTTGGATGGTGGTTTGCCCAACATCCGACATATAGATGCCCCCACGGCTGGTACCTGCTCCGCCACCGGGACTGCCTGCGAGGGTATTTCCGGAGATCAGATTGTCAAGGACCTGCGTGTCGTCGGCCCCATCCAGCACAACCACCCCGAACCCTCCATTGGAGAGGGCTGCAGTACCGTTTGCATTGGTGCCGATGTAATTATTCCTGACGGTGTTTCCGGATGTTGAAATATGGCGGATATTGATGCCGTAATCACTGTTGCCGGAGATGACGTTTCGTGCCGCCACCGTGGCACCGCCGATCATGTTGCCCCAAGTTTCCTCGTCCAACCGGACTCCGTTCTTGCTATTGCCTAAAGCAGCCGTTCCGCTTGCATTGAGGCCGATAAGGTTGCCAGCCACAACGTTGTTGGAACTGCCGTTATCCGTGATATGTATCCCGAACCCGTCATTGCCGGAGAGCAGGTTGGCTGCACTGCCGCTAGTTCCTCCAACTGTATTGTTTACTGAAGCGCCACTGAGCCGGATCCCTGCATCGGCGTTTGGTATTGCTCCCGCCCCATTTGCATTGGTGCCGATGTAATTCCCCGCAATGGTGCTGTTGCTTGCATCAACGAAAAGGATCCCTTGCCTCCCGTTGCCGGAGATAACATTGCGGGCGGCAGCGGCGGTGCCTCCGATCAGATTGCCGTTGCTGTTTTCGACCCTGATGCCGTTCCCGCCATTGGCTGATGCTGCTGTTCCAGCGCTGTTCAGCCCGATCCAGTTGCCTTGGATAATGTGGCCATCTGAATCATCGATCTTGATGCCGGCGTATGTGAATCGATTGATCACCATCCCGAGAATGGTGCAATTGTTCGCCGCGATCGTGAACCCGTTCACGGTGGAGTTGTTCCCATTAAGCTCCATGCGCAGAACAGCGTTGTTTCCCACAGGCAAACTGTTCACAGATGAGCCCGGCTGCGTGTAGCCATCAATGCGCAATTGCTCGGTGATGGTGGGCAGTGCGCTCGCCAAGGTGATGGTCTTTACCCCGGCCCCTGGAATGAAGAACGCAATGGTGTCCGCCCCCGGTGTGCTGTTTGCGTCGGTAATGGCTTGGCGCAGTGAGCCGGCACCGGTATTTGCGGTGGTGGTTACAGTGAAGGTAGCCGCCACGGCGCCCTTGAAAGCGGCGCTTAGCATCAAAAGGATTGCCAGTACCAGGACCTTGATCCGCCGATCTGCGATGCCAAGTGGCATGCCTTTGGGCCTGGACCCGGAAGCCGTTGAGTTGCCGGAGCGGCCCATGAATGGGATGGGCCGGTCCACTTGCTGTGCAACACGACAGGGATGGAAATGGGGCATAACGGAATCGATGTCCCGTTATACTTCGGTCCGTCGACAATAGTTGCAGGTTCGTCGAGGAGCGCGGGCGGGGTTCCACCTGCGGTTGCACTGGGCCGAGCACATTCTGGCGTACCGCGGTCAATGGCTGCAGAAGTTCAGTTGTGGAGCTATACGGCCTTTGAAGGCCGCTCATGCAAGGTCTCCGGACCTGGCTGGGCAGGAATGGTACAAAGGCCACGGGTCAGCCATCCACAACGGATAGCCCGGCAGCGTTGGACCTACTGAATTTTGGCTGAGGAAGGCCGGCCGAACTGGGTTCCCGGCAAGGCCTATGCCTTTGGCGCGCCGTGGCACACCTCAATGTGCATGCCGGTCAGCTCAGCGAATGTGTCCGCTGCTTCCTGCATGAACTCATCTTCTTCTTCCACATACCAGGCAATGCGGTGCTCTTTCCGGTCCTGCATGGCGTTCTTGATCTCCATCAGCAGCAGGTACAATGCTTTTAACGAGCTGGAGTTGAAGTAGGGGAGGTTGAACTCGAACGTGCAATCAGCAGGAAGCCCGGCCCCATTGCGGGCGATCCATTCCATGATGGGCCGGTAAAAGTTGCCGGCATTTTCAGGTATGGAATTGCCGGAAACAGTGAACCTGGCCGGGTGCGCTTGGTAGTGCACCGCAGGAGTGTTCCTGGTTGCCGCTATGTTCAATTCTTCCATCGATCAGCACTTTGTTCGTTCCAAGGATGCTGAAACTTCCGATCGGCAAATGAAAAGGTCCTTGTCCACCGGCTCCGCAAAGGCTCGGATCTGATTGCCGGATTTGCGCGCGATCTGAAGCATGCCAAGCCCCGCACCTCCTTTGTCGCCAAAACCTTCCTCCTGCAACTGCTGTTTGAACGCGGCATTGACCTCTTCCGGGGTCATTCTGGCTATATCCGCCACGGATTTTAGCAAACGCTCTGCATCGGTGCCCACCGCCCGGTTGGTAACCTGTACGATCAACTCTCCATTGGCGATGTGCCAGGTGAAATCAACGTCCGAGCCCACGTTGTAGCGTTGGGCATTGTCCAAGAGCTCCAAGGCAATGCCAACCAGGCGTTTCAGGTCGCTTCGTTTCCCCAGGTTGTACAATGCGATGCATTGCAGCAGGGTGATCAATTGGACACGCACCTCACTGCTCAACTGGCCTTGGTATTCAAGCAGGTTCTTGTTCATCTCATTCAGTGCTGTCTGTCAGGCTGCATAGCGCAGCCCGATCAGTAATACGTCATCGGTTTGCGGTTGGTTGCTTTTCCAGGCCTCAAACGCCTGCTCAGCTTCCTGCTTTACCTGTGCCATGCCCATGCCGGCGGTGCGCTCCAAGAGTTCCGTAAGGCGCTTGGAAGAGAACTTCTTATCGCCTTGGGTGCCTCCAAACTGGTGAATGATGCCGTCGCTGAACAGGTAAAGCGCGTCCCCCTCCCGCAGGTCCATGTAGTGGTCCTGGTAACCGGAGTTGCGCTGGTACCTGTCATCGCCCAAGGGGAAAATGTCGCCCTTGAACCGGTTTACCCGGCCATCCCGCAGCAGTAGCAAAGGGAGTTGTGCCCCGGCGAAGCAGAGGGTTTTCCTCCGAAGGTCGATGCAGCACATGCCAATGTCAAAGCCGTCGTTGTAGAGGCCACCTCCCGTCCGCTCGTTCATCACCTTGCGCACGTGTTCATGCAACCGGTCCAGCAAGGTGCCACTGGACAACGTGGGGTTCTGCAAAAGGAGTTCGTTCAGGCCGTAGTAGGCAATGAAGGTCATCATGGCGGCCGGTACGCCGTGGCCGGTGCAGTCGATCGCGGCCACATACAGGCGGTCCCCGATGCGGCGCACAAAGGGAAGGTCCCCGCTTACGCTCTGAAGTGGCTTGTACAGGAGGAAACTTTCAGGGACCAGGTCGTTCAACGTTGCCTCGGAGGGGATGATGGTGGATTGGATGGTGCGTGCATACCCGAGGCTGCTTTCGATGTCGGTGTTGCGCGCATGCAGTTCCCCGTTGATCGAGGTGATGATCTTGTTCTGCTCGCTCACCATGCGCTTTTTCCGCCTGGCCACCAACCAGGCCCAGTACATCCAGGCCGCCAAGGCAAGTGCCGCAATGGCTGCCGCGATGAACAAGTTGCGCATGGCCTTCTGCCGTTCCTGGTTGGCCTTGATGGCGCGGCTTTCCATTACGGTGGCCTTGTTTTGTTGCTCCAGCATTTCCATGCTGCGCTGCTGCTCCCGCTGCTCGGCCTTCATGCGCGAGAGGTTCAGCGTTTGCATCATGCGGTTGTTGTCCAGTTCCTGGATCTTCCGTTGTTGGCGCTCGTGCTCCAAGGAGGATTGCACCAGCAGCAGCTGTTGCTTGGTCCGCTCACTTACCATGATGGCCTCGCGGCTAGCAGCTTCCTGCAACTGCTTCTCGTAAAGCAGCAGCGAGAGCTGTTTCTCCCGGTTATCGGCATCCAGGGCCAGTTGCTTCAAGCGGGTTTCCTTGCGCTGCTCCCGGCCCATCAGGTCCCCCTGTTCCCGCTCAATGCGCTGCAGGCGCAGCAATTGGGCGTCGTGATCGGCGCGGGCGCTTTCCAGCTTGCGGTCGATGCGCTGCCGAACCTCGCTTGCAAGGCGTTCATAGCGGCGCGCCTCCGCGTCCAACTGCATGCGGTCGTACACCGCCGAAAGCACGTCGCAAGCCTTCGCCTGGTCTTCGTCATTCTGCTGTTCCTCGGCGCTTGCCAACGCAGTGGCGGCCGATGCTTGTGCCTTTTGCAGGTCGCCCAGCACCAAGTTGGCAACAGCCTCGGTAAGTTGTATCCGGGGCAGCATCTGCTGCAGGTTGTGCAGCGCGGCTTGCCGCTTCGCATCGGCCAGGGTGCGCAAGGCAGCCTCTTTATGCCCGGCTGCTGCCATGGCCTGTACCACGTTGATGGACATGTTCAGGCGGATCTCCGGCAAGTCCTCCACCAAGATCAAGCCTTGGTTGTACGCTTCTATCGATTGCTCACGTTGCCCAAGCCTGTTGTATAGTTCGGCCTTGTTGTTTGCGCTGATGGCGGCATCCTGGCTGCGGTCCATGGCAATGGCCATGCGCATTACGCGCTCTTCGGTCTCCAAGGCCGCCGCGTTCTTGCCCTGGCTGGCCTGGGCTGTGGCCAAGTGGGCAGTAAGCAGGTATTCCAGCCCCGCATCTTCCTTTACGGCCTTTGTGGCAAGCTGTTGCGTGCAATAGGCTTCCAGCTCCGCTGGCGGAAGTATACCGGATTTGGCCGCGATCTCCACGCTCAGCATGGCGCCCGCCGGCACTTGGGCAGCCGCCGTGCTCTTGCGTGCTTCCTCCAGGTGCTCCAGGGCTTTTTGCGGAAAGCCCGCCGATACGTAAAGGCTCGCCAAGTACAACAAGGCGTTGGTGCGCAGGCTGCTGTGCGTGGTGGACCGCACCAAGGTGGCGCGTTGCGCCGCACCGATGGCATTTTCCATGTCGCCCCTGGCCTTTTGGGCCTTGGCCAATTCGATCAAGGCACGTGCCTGGTCTTGGCCCAGCCCGGCTTTCTCGGCTTCGGCACTGGCCTGTGTGGCGTATTCCACCGCTTTGCCCCAATGGCCTGCCTCGCGTTCCTGCATGGAAAGCGTGATGAGGCTGGCCGCATGATCATTGGCCGGGCCAGGCGTGGCCGCGGAGGACAGCAGCTCATGCTGCTGGGCAAGGCAGTTGCCGGTTGCCAGCAAGGCGGCTAGCGCAATGGTGGTGGAGGCCCTGCTGCTCATTTAACGATCTGGTACGCCAGGCCGAACAGCCATTGCCTGCCGTTGAGGCGCATCAACGGCAGGCCTTCATTGGCCGGACTTGTAAGCACGCGTTCGGTGTCCAGGATGTTGCTGCAGGAAAGGTCGATGGCGAACCTCCTTTCTTTTCCGGGGCGCAGGGTGAAACCGGATGCCAGGAAGATCTGGTCGGGTAGTTGCACTTGCTTCGCACCTCCGTTCGGTACAGGCAAGTTCATGGTGCTTTGCCAGTTGCCGCGAACATGGGCGGAAAGCCAAGGGAAGGCATTGTAGCCGGCAGCAAATACCATGCGTGCCGCTGGCAGTTCTTGCCAAGGAGCCTGTTCAGGGCCGTCCAATTTGGGCGGGGCAATCACACCTGCAGACATGCGGTTGATGCCAACGCCGGCAAGGAGACTTAAGTGCCGTGTTTCCACTTGGATCCGCCCATCAAAGCCTTCGGTTCCGGAGGCGTTCCCGTTGAAGTAAGCAACCTGCTGCAGGCTGTCAACCGATGCTTCCAAGGGACTGGCGTTGG
Organism: Bacteroidota bacterium; assembly: GCA_018267065.1. GTDB lineage: Bacteria > Bacteroidota > Bacteroidia > Flavobacteriales_F > PHOS-HE28 > PHOS-HE28. Next base: position 3,744 of record JAFDZG010000134.1, on the reverse strand, counting down.
TCATCCGGTATATGTTTCCGGTGATCCGCGTTGATTTGCCGATCCTGAAACCCAGTTCCGCCTGCAGGCCCGTGATGGGCCCGCTGGAAGGCTCGAAACCCGGTACTGCATGTTCCAACTGCACAAGGGAGGGTATCTGGTAGGCGCCGCCCCAGAGCAATTTGACGTGGAAGCGTCCCAATACCCGGGTGTACGCCAAGCGTGGTGCCGTATACGAACCGGCCAAGGAATGCTGCTCCTGCCTGATCCCGGCGAGCAATACCCCGGCCCGGCTCTGCCAGCTGCCTTCTGCAAACCAGGCCAGGGAATGGAACTGGATGGACGGCTCCCCGTTCAGGTACCGGGCCCCGGCACTTCCTGTCAGGTCAAAGGAACTGGTGAGCTGGTAGCCGGAGATGCCGGCCCGGATCGCTACCCCGTCCCATGGCTTGTACAGCACGGAGGCAAGCGCCGAGGTGCGTTGGCTGGTGGTGTTGGTGGCCAGCAGCGCCGCCGATAGCGTGTTGATGTACGACCACGGAGCTTGTACATCGTGCGACGCACGCCAATACAGTTCCAGCGGCTTTGCCAGTTGGGTGCGTTGTTCCAGGCCCACCATGGCATCCCGCCGTTGCAGGGTGCCCGCGGCCTCGGGCACCTGTTGCCGTTCATCCATGTACGCCATGCGCACCTTCAGGTCTTTCCACCCGTAGGTGAACTGGAAGGTGTTGGTGGAAAATGCCGTGCTGTCAGCCAAGTTTACCGGTGTCCCGTCAGGCTGCAAATAGCGTTCATTGCTTCGGTTGCCGCTGGCTTGGCTGTACAAGTAGCTGATTTCCTGCTGCCCGCTTAGGCGGTGGGCCCCGCTCACGGTGCCGTCCGTAAAGGAACGTCCACCTTCCGCCGTGCCTCCCCGCACTTGTGCCGTGCTTCCGGGGCCCTGCTCGGCATTGCGTGTCACGATGTTCACTACGCCAAGCCCTGCAAACCCGCCGTAAAGCATGGAGGCGGGGCCGGTAAGCACTTCAATGCGTTCCACATTGGCCAGCGGGATGCGCTCATCCAGCGCAAAGCTGCCTTGACCGGTTTCGTTCAGCTGGTCCCCGTTCAGCAGGAACAAGCACAATCCTTCCATGGCCCAGCTGCCGTGAATGCCCACGCCAACGGTTTCATCGCGGCCAATGGCCACGGACAGGCCCGGTACCAGCATCAGTGCCTCCCTGAGGTTGTGCACGCCATAAGACCGGAGCTGCCGGGAGGTGATGATCTGGATCTGTGCCGGAGCTTCGCGTTCGTCGCGGTTCTCCATGTCGGCCAACCGGGTGGTGGCGTAATAGGTTCCTTGGTCGTTGGTGTTGTGCAGCAACGACCGTGGATCGGCTTGCAACAGCCGCTGGTCCTCCTGGTCCATGTCAGGCAATTGCTGTGCTTGGCCATGGCAAGCCCAAGCAAGGGCGAACACCATCGCAAAAACCCGCAGCTGGATTGTGTGGAAAAGGGAGTTTGCGGCTAACATGCCGCGCCGTTAATCGCGATTTACCCCTTGATAGTTACGTGTTGGCCGATCAAAATGAAGGATTCGACCGAATGGCCACGCTCCGCCTTGGCACTTGGCCGGCCTCCATTTTGGCAGGGGATCACTGGCGCCCGATGGGTGGGATACCTTTGCGACCTTCTTCATGAAAGCCAAAACGCTCCGCCCCACCAAGGTCAACGTCGTTACCCTTGGCTGCTCCAAGAACGTGGTGGACAGCGAGGTGCTCATGGCCCAGTTGCGGGCCAACAACATTGCGGTGGAGCATGAAGCCAAGGGCGGCGACCACAACGTGGTGGTGATCAATACCTGCGGTTTCATCGAAAATGCCAAGCAGGAGAGCATCGATACCATCCTGGCCTATGCCGAAGCCAAGGACAAGGGCTTGGTGGAGAAGGTATACGTAACCGGCTGCCTCAGCCAACGCTATGCGCCGGAGCTGAAGGACGGCATCCCGCAGATCGATGCCTGGTTCGGCACCCGCGACCTGCCCCGCCTGCTGAAAACACTGAAGGCCGACTACAAGCACGAGCTGGTGGGGGAGCGGCTGCTCACCACGCCGGCCCACTTCGCCTACTTCAAGATCAGCGAGGGCTGCGACCGGAAGTGTTCCTTCTGCGCCATTCCGCTGATGCGCGGGGGCCACATGAGCGTGCCCATGGAAGATCTGGTGAAGCAGGCCCGGTCGTTGGCCGCCAACGGCACCAAGGAACTCATCCTCATCGCGCAGGACCTGACCTATTACGGCCTGGACATTTACAAAAAGCGCAACTTGGCCGAGCTGCTTGCCCGCCTGAGCGACGTGGAGGGCATCGACTGGATCCGCCTGCACTACGCATTCCCCAGCGGCTTCCCCATGGAAGTGCTGGATGTGATGCGCGACCGGCCCAATATCTGCAAGTACTTGGACATGCCACTGCAGCATGGAAGCTCCAACATGCTGAAGCGCATGCGCCGCGGCATCACCCAGGAGAAGACCGAAGCCTTGGTGGCCGCCATCCGCGACAAGGTGCCGGGCATCGCCATCCGCACCACGCTCATAGCGGGCTTCCCCGGCGAATCGCAGGCCGACCATGAGGACAGCCTGCGTTGGATCGAACGCATGCGCTTCGATCGCTTGGGCTGCTTCACGTACAGCCACGAGGAAGACACCCATGCCTTCACAATGACCGATGATGTGCCGGCCGAGGTGAAGCAGCAGCGCGCGTCGGAAGTCATGGAATTACAGGGCGGGATCAGCTTCGAATTGAACCAGGCCAAGGTGGGCAAGGCGTTCAAGGTGCTGGTGGACAAGGCCGAGGGCGGTCGTTACTACGCCCGCACCGAGCACGATTCACCCGAAGTGGACAACGATGTGCTGATCCCCACCGCAGCCGGGCACTTGCGCATCGGTGATTTCGCGGAGGTGCGGGTCACTGCTGCTCGTGAGCATGAGTTGGAAGCGGTGCCTGCGTGAACTAGTTAAGTTCCCCAGCTGCCTTGCGCCGCGCTTTCTCCACATCCCAAGAGCCGTCCCGCAGCCCTTGGAACCAATCTGAAAGCTGCTGGTATTGCGAGTCGCTCAGCTTAGCGTCGGCGTGCTGCCAGAGATAGCTTTTCAGCGGCATTTCCTTTTGGTCCATCATCTCCACGCCCTCCTTGGCCTGGTGGTCGCGGCTCCAGTTTTCCACCGTGCCCCACGTGGTGGCATCAAAATGTTCCCGCCCTTCCTTGATGTGCTGGTTGATCCACCAGTTCACCGGGGTGATGCTCGCATACCACGGATAGCGCGGTTGCCCGCTGTGGCAGTCGTAGCAGGAAGTGCGTAACACATCAGCGATCTCCGCGCTGGGCTTGGTCACCGCAATAAGGTCCACTGCGTTGTCCAAGGGCTCGGCGATCTTTGATGGACGAATGAACTGCGCCAGCACAATGACGCCTGCAATGGCATAGACGTACTTTTTCATCGGTTTGCCTGGTTGGGACCAGGCCAAGCTAACGGGGCGTTCGATCAGCGCAGTTGACAACGCTCAGCGTTTGCCGATCTGCAACACGATGGCCAAGGCGGTTTTGTCCGCCGGCACTTTCGCCCCGAAGGTTTCCCCTTCGGAATAAGCAGGTGCATCGGCTGGCGTTAGCTCATCGCCCAGCACGGCGGCCAGCTTGGCATCCATGCCTTGTGCGGCGCTTGCCTTCATCTGCTCATTGATCTTCGGGAAATCCAAGGGTTGGTTGGCCACCAAAATGGCCAT
>JAFDZG010000133.1 GCA_018267065.1 Bacteroidota bacterium | reverse complement strand
CCGAAGCCCGCATCGCAGCGCTCCTTGGCGGCGCGGCTGGCCACGTCGCGCGGCACTAAGTTGCCGAAGCTGGGGTAGCGGCGCTCCAGGTAGTAGTCGCGGTCTTCCTCGGCGATGTCGCTGCCTTTCTTCCTTCCTTGTTGAATGGCCACGGCATCCTCCTTCTTCTTCGGTACCCAGATGCGGCCGTCGTTGCGCAGGCTCTCGCTCATCAGGGTGAGCTTGCTCTGGTGGTCGCCGCTCACCGGGATGCAGGTGGGGTGGATCTGCGTGTAGCACGGGTTGGCCATGTAGGCGCCTCGTTTGTGCGCCTTCCAAGCGGCGGTAACGTTGCTGCCCATGGCGTTGGTGCTGAGGAAGAACACGTTGCCGTAGCCGCCGGTGCACAGCAGCACGGCATGCGCGCCGTGCCGTTCGATCTGGCCGGTGACCAGGTTGCGCGCAATGATGCCCCGCGCCTTGCCGTCCACCAGCACCAGGTCCAGCATCTCGTGGCGGTCATACATCTTCACCTTGCCCTTGCCCACTTGGCGCATCAGCGCGCTGTACGCACCGAGCAACAACTGCTGGCCTGTTTGGCCGCGGGCGTAGAACGTGCGGCTCACCAAGGCGCCGCCGAAGCTGCGGTTGTCCAGCAATCCGCCGTAGTCGCGCGCAAAGGGCACGCCCTGTGACACGCACTGGTCGATGATGTTGGCGCTCACTTCCGCCAAGCGCCAAGTGTTGCTTTCACGGCTGCGGTAGTCGCCACCCTTCAACGTGTCGTAGAACAGGCGGTATACGGAGTCGCCGTCGTTGGGGTAGTTCTTCGCGGCGTTGATGCCGCCCTGCGCGGCGATGCTGTGCGCGCGGCGGGCGCTGTCCTGGTAGCAGAAGGATTTCACGTTGTAGCCCATCTCCGCCAGCGAGGCTGCGGCGGATGCACCCGCCAGGCCCGTGCCCACCACGATGATGTCGATGCGGCGCTTGTTGGCCGGGTTCACCAAGCGGAGGTGTTCCTTGTGGTGTGCCCACTGCTTGTCCAATGGACCGTCGGGGACTTTGGAATCGAGCGTGCTCATGGAAATTGCTGATTGACGGGGGAGTTGGTGAATGGTGAGCGAACCTGCGAACTACAACCTACGAACTAACAACTACGAACTGACAAACCACTCACTGCACCCACCCCAGATACATCGCCACCGGCATGGAGGCGAACAATACGGGAATGACGATGGAGAAAGCTGCACCGAAGGCCGAAATGAACCCGTTGTACTTGCGGTGGTTGAGGCCGAGCGATTGGAAGGCGCTCTTGAAGCCGTGCAGCAGGTGCCAGAACAGCGAGAAGCAGCCCAGCACGTAGATCACCACCAGCACGGGATTGGTGAACACGTCCTGCATGCGGGCGAAGAGGTTCTCCTGGCCGGCCGCGTCCACGCCGTACTTGTCGATGTTGCCGATGATGTGGCGCGTCTTGATCCAGAAATTGTCTAAGTGCACGATCAGGAACAGCAGGATCAGGATGCCGAGGATGGCCATGCTCCGCGAGTACCAGCGGCTGTTGTCGTTGTGCCGGGCGTAGACGTAATTCTGGGGCCGTGCAGCGCGGTTCTGGCGCGTGATCATGATGCCGTCCACGATGTGCACGACGAGGCCGATGAACAGCACGATTTCCAAGGTACGGATGATCAGGTTGGTGCCCATGAAGTGCGCCCACTTGTTGAAGGTGATGCCCCCGTCGTTGAAGAAGATCATCGCATTGATGGCGGCATGCACCACCAGGAAGGTGATAAGGAAAAGGCCCGTGAGGGCCATCCAGTACTTCTTTACGAGCGCTGATCCGAAGAGTCCTTGTCGTGCCATGCGATAATATGGCGGGATTGGCCCGCCGGTTGATCAACGGCAAAAGTACATGCCGGAAAAATGGGGTTGAAATCAACGCGCCCTGCCCGGCTTATTTGGAATGATCCCAAGCCCACCGCGCGCGCTCCGGCGCGGTCAATGGGCGATCGGTGCTTCCCACACAGCCCCGCTGATGTCCGTGAGGCGCAATCGGTACGCGCCAGTTGGCAATCGTGATAGCGTATCCGCCTGCACGAACAGATCCGCTTTGGCCCCCAACGGCAGGATCATGCTGTGCTTGCCGGGCTTCACCTTGGCCACGTAGGCGTTTTGGATGCGTTCCTGCGGAAAGCGGGCGAGGTCTTCACCGGTCAGCGCCAGCACCTTGTTGCCTCCAGCGTCCAGCACATCCAATCCGATCAGAAAGGAGCCGTACACATCGGCACCCTCCACGCGCTGCACGGTGAAGCGCAACCCGCCTGTGCCCAGCGCCGCATCGGTGATCTCCACGCGCGGCTTCACCGATTTGTTGTGCAGCTTGCCCCACACGCCGCCGTGGAACACCTGGTTGGTGAACAGGGAGAGGAGCAGAATGATCCCGGCACCTGCGGAAGCCAATATGAACAGCCGGCCGGAGAAGACGTCCAGGTGGCCGGACGCTACCCACGGGAACCAAGCTTTGCGCGTGATCGCTGCCCCGCGCTTGGCCAACAAGCGGTCCAGCGAATGGATGCCGCCGCCCGAAAGGAACAGCGTGAAGCCCGCCGCCAGGCCCAGGATGCCGATCTGCCATTCATCCAAACAGGTGGTGCCGATCCAGCCCGAGCCCAGCAGGATGCCCATGGCTAAGCCGAACACGGCCACGCTCATCGCCCGGGTGAACAAGCCCAGCATCAGCAGCAGGCCCACGATGCCTTCGATCATGGTGAAGGCCAGCATGCTCCACCACAGCGCATCCGGGTTGCTCACCAAGTACTCGATCAGCGGTTTGATGCCCAAGGCATGTGGCAGGAAGTGGTTGAACTTCTCGCCGATGTAGCCTTCCGCATCCCAATCCAACTTGTTGGCCAAGGCGGTGCGCCGCCAGAAGGCGCTGAAGTAGGTCCAGCCCACCACCAAGCGCAGGGCGAGGGTGTAGGTGCCGGCGGGATCGAAGGGGCGGGCCGGAGCCGGTGCTGGGTTTGTGCTCATGGGCGCTAAGGTCGGCTTAAGGGTGCTGGGGAGGAGGGTGCACATTGGGACAACGTCCGGCAGATACACTTGGTAGCACTATGAAGACCTTGGCAACCGTGACGTGTAGCGCATTTAGTGCGCTTCCTATCCGCCCGTGACCGGGGCATCGTAGCGGGCCGGTACTTACGTCCTGCACCCGCAGTTGCAATACGGGTGCCGCATCCATGTGGATGACGACGGGCATTCCAGTCTTCCCGCCATTCTTCGTCCTGGCATGCGGCAGGTCAATTGGATTACTGCCGAAACGGAGCGCCGGCCTGATTGACGTGTCACAGCTTGACCACCACGGCCCGGCCAAGAATTAGGCCATCGCGCCTTACTTCAATGTGGTAGTACCCGGGCTTCAGCATCGTGATGTCCAGTTGTTGTGGGTTGCTGGTCACCGGGGTTTTCGCCACTGCACGGCCCAGGGCATCGAAGACCATGGCGGATCCACCCATAAAGTCAGCTCCGAAACGAAGCAGAAATTGTCCATTGTTGGGGTTAGGATAGACTGCAAGGGGGCCCCTTGGACCCTCGGATGATTCTTCCGCAATTCCTGTGTGGGCTTCTATGATCGTGATGGCCCGATTGGTGAGGACCGCAGGGTTGTTGTCGAAGAAGATCGCGGCACTATTTGATATGGTGTCTCCTACAACCAGGTCGGTACGGGGCCGAAGCTGGTATCTGACAAAGCCGTGGCTGCCCGCCTCGTCCGTTATGCTGTCGGGAAGGTGGATTCCGCTGAACTGAAAGCGGAGCTTGTGGGCGAAAGCGTAGTACTCAACGACCACAGGGTGCGAGGACGCAATCAGTTCAAAGCTTGAGGCATCAGTGTTCTCCGGAATGATGTTCTCCACCCCGATGTCGATCGCATCCGCGGTCCCTGTGTTCTGGAAGCGGATCACGTAATCCAGCACGGCAGTTTCAAGTTCGTCATCTGCAAAGGATCCTGGTTGTACCCGTATGTCATTGGGGTCCCAAGAGCCCACCACTTCGTTGTCGGCCACGGATTCATTGTTCCCGGGCGTATCATCTCCGCCAACAGGATTGAGCTGCGCTGTTGTGATGACATGGCTGCCCAACGGCAGGCTGTCAAACAGGGTACAGTAGACTTCGAACTCCACATTTTGAAGGGGCGGCATTATGCCCAGCGTCCAAGACAGCATAGCGCCATTGGTCATGGAGGGAACCGCTGTTGCGGAGTCGAAGCTTAGGCTGTCACCAAGCGTCAAGAACAATGTGGCGTCCACGGAATTGGGGCCCGCGTTTCGGCATAGCACATGATACTTCACCGGGAACCCCGGCCTGAATTCATACACCGGTGTAAGAAAGACTTCAAGGTCTTGCGCCCCGTCAGCAACAAAATAACCGAAGTCGAGGCTGTCAATTATCCCACCGCTCATTGGCAGTATTACGGACCGGGTTTCGGGCTGGGCGGAAAAGTGCGTGATCACCGGTGGTGTGATCACGGCAGTGCCGGGTCCACTGGCGGCGAAGGCGTAACGTCCATTCGTATCCGTGAGGGCCAAGGCATCGTACTGGTCGATGCCCACCAAACGGCAGCTGATCCGCGGGTCGGAGGGTCCGGGCATGGCATCGGCATCGAGGTCGGCATACAACGTTCCGCCCACTAAGCTCCCCTTGTTCCAGAAACGCACCGCCCAGAAGTCCTGGTAACCATAATTTCCGGGAACAAACCGATCGGAAGACATGGACCCGCCCACGAAAATGAATCCATCCCAGGCCGGGGCCATGAAGTTGATCCAATCACCATTGCTTCCGCCGTAGGTGCCATCCCACAAAACCACCCCGTCCGGGTTGATCAACAGCAACCATGCATCCCCGTAGTCCCCGTCATATCGCACGCTTACATCCCCACTAATGGGTGAGGCTGTTGACCCGGAAATAAGGAAGTTTGCCCCAAATGCCATGGCATGGCCGGCTCCGTCCGAACCTGTTCCCCCATAACAGTGGCGCCATACCACCGCACCTTGGTCATCCAGGCGGATCACCCAGGCATCAAAACCGCCATGGTTTCCCACGGCATCTCCGTTCACGGATTGCGTGGAACCTACGAGCAAATAACCGTCTGAAAGGCGAAGTATGGAATTGATATGGTCAGGTCCTGACCCGCCATAGGTATGCTGCCATTGCGTATTGCCCGCTGCATCCAGCTTTGTTACCTGTGCATCCCAGCTGCCTCCGGATCCCCCATAGGTACCCCCCAGAACCACCCCTCCGTCCGAAGTGGACAACAATGCCGTGCCCGTATCATATCCATCCCCGCCCCAGGTGCGTTGCCACAACTCATTACCATCCGTATCCAAAGCCGCGACCCATGTGTCATAACCGGAGAATTCCCCCGCCACGTCACCGAAGTACCCGGCAACAACGCACCCACCGCCCGCCCTTGCGGAAACAGTAAATCCGGCCTCATCCAAGTCCTCTTCACCATAACTCCTTTCCCACAGTATGGAGCCTGTGGGTGTGACTTTCACGATCCAAACGTCTGAGTGGGTCTCCCAAGCTGGAACTCCTTCGGGGGTGGCTTTTGTGCCGATCAGCACATAATTGCCGTCGGTCATCAGGCTTCCCTGTATGATCCGATTGAGGACGGTGGTGCCTATGCGTGTACCCCAGAGATAACCTCCTGCGCTATCAAGGCCCATGATCAACACATCCCCCGTACCGGTATTGCTGCTGTCCGGCCAATCCAGTGACGTACTGTTGGCCACTACGAAAAAGGTGCCGTCGGCACGTTGGTCCACATACTCACCCTCATCCGAATAGGCCCCGCCCATTGCGCTGGTCCACATCACATCCACGTGCTGTGCGAAGCCGGTGGACGCAAGCGCGTACAGGAATAACCAAGTAATCAATTTCTTCATGGTATTCCGAATTGACCCGGTGAATATAATCCCATTGAAGAGAGGGGGAAGGTTGCTCCCATAAGTTTCCTTGTCCCCGATTTGCCTTGCGTAATCCACACACCCGGCCACGCGCCCGGCTTTTTGCCGGGTGCGTGGCAT
>JAFDZG010000132.1 GCA_018267065.1 Bacteroidota bacterium | reverse complement strand
GAAACCTACGGCACGCTGGACGAGCTGAACAGCCACATCGGCATGCTGCGCGACTTGCTGGGCGGGCACAACACGGACCTGCTCACCGAGGTCCAGGTTCATCTGTTCGACATGGGTTCCACGCTTTCCGCCGGTGACGCGGCAACGGTGGAACGCTTCAAGGTACCGGCGGTGCACGATGCCGATGTTGACCATCTGGAAGCCGCGATGGATGAGCTTGACAAGGACTTGCCGCCCATGCGCAACTTCATCCTTCCCGGCGGCCACCCGGCCATATCGCAGGCACACATCTGCCGCACGGTGTGCCGCAGGGCCGAACGCTTGGCCATCCGGCTGGCGGCGGAAGAACCGGTACCGGAGATCATCGTGCGCTACCTGAACCGCCTCAGCGACCTCCTGTTCATGCTGGCCCGCTGGACCGGTTGGCGGCTCCAAGTGGCCGAAATTCCTTGGAAGCCGAGGGGTTAGCGCGAGCAGATCCACGCCAGTCGCGGTTTTCCGGGCCATTGCGGCATCACTTTCGGGCGCTATCCCGCGCTATCCCCATCCGGCTATATTTGCGGCCAATTTTCAAAACACCGCCTAACGTCGGTAATCATGTACTGGACCCTTGAACTTGCCTCCTACCTGGAAGATGCACCTTGGCCCGCAACCAAGGATGAACTGATCGACTTTGCCATGCGCACGGGCGCACCGTTGGAAGTGGTGGAAAACTTGCAGGCCATTGAGGATGACGAGGAGATCTTCGAGACCATTGAGGACATTTGGCCGGACTACCCCAGCAAGGAGGATTTCTTCTTCAACGAGGACGAATACTGAAGCCCCGCAACCGCCCATTTGAAAGCCCTGCCCCCCGGCGGGGCTTTTTCATGGTGCCAGCCCCGGCTGCCATTGCGGCATAAGCACGGCTGCGGCACGCTGATTGACGGCCCCTGCCGGTTACCTTTGCACCCTTTCAGCGGCGGCATGGCGCGGTTTACCCGTGTCCTTGCCGCCCCAATCCCGACCCCCGTACCGCCATGATCGGTTCCATCATCAAGAAAGTCTTCGGCGACAAAGCCTCGCGCGACCTCAAGGAAATGCAGCCCTTGGTGGAGCAGATCAAGGCTGAATACCCCAAGTTGGCCAACCTCAGCAACGACGAGCTCCGCGCCAAGAGCAACGACTTCCGCGGGCGCATCGCGGCCAAGATCGCCGACGAGCAGGCCCGCATGGACCTGTTGCGCAAGGAGATCGATGATGATCCGCGCATGGACATCGGCGAACGCGAAAAGCGCTACCAGGAAATCGACAAGTTGGAGGAGAAGACGCTGGTGCAGATCGAAGAGGTGCTGCTGGAACTGCTTCCGGAAGCCTTCGCCGTGATGAAGGAAACCGCGCGCCGCTTCACGGAAAACAAGGAGATCACCGTTACCGCCACCGAACTGGACCGTGAGATCGCCGCCAAGCGCAACAGCGTTCGCATTGAAGGCGACAAGGCCATATGGAGCAACACCTGGGATGCGGCGGGCACCCCCATTACCTGGGACATGGTGCACTACGACGTGCAGCTGATCGGCGGTGCCGCGCTGCACAAGGGCAAGATCGCCGAGATGAGCACCGGCGAGGGCAAGACGCTGGTGGCCACGCTGCCCACCTACCTCAACGGCCTGGCCGGGCGCGGCGTGCACATCGTAACCGTGAACGACTACCTGGCCAAGCGTGACAGCGAGTGGATGGGGCCGTTGTACGAATTCCACGGCCTGCGGGTGGACTGCATCGACAAGCACGAGCCCAACGGAGCGGCGCGCCGACAAGCCTACTTGGCCGACATCACCTTCGGCACCAACAATGAATTCGGCTTCGACTACCTGCGCGACAACATGTCGCACAGCACCACCGCCCTGGTACAGCGCAAGCACCACTACGCCATCGTTGACGAAGTTGACAGCGTGCTGATCGACGATGCGCGCACGCCCCTGATCATCAGCGGCCCCACGCCCAAGGGCGAGATCCACCAGTTCGACGAATACAAGCCGCGCGTGGAGAAGCTCTACAACGCCCAGCGGCAACTGGTCACCAAGCTCCTGGCCGAGGCCAAGGACCTGATGAAGGAAGGCGCCTCCAAGGAACAGGTTGAAAAGGCGGGCCTGGCGCTGTTGCGCTGCCACCGCGGCCTTCCCAAGAACAGCGCCCTGATCAAATACCTCAGTGAAGCCGGCGTACGGGCGCTGCTGCAAAAAACCGAAAGCCGCTACCTGCAGGACCAGGAGAAGGAAATGCCCTTCGTGGACCAGGAGGTCTACTTCACCATCGATGAAAAGCAGAACAGCATCCAGCTCACGGAAAAGGGCGTGGACCTGATCAGCGGCGATGTGGAGGACCCGAAATTCTTCATCCTTACCGACGTGGGAAGCGACGTGGCCGAGATTGAAAAGAGCGATGCCAGCCCGGAGGAAAAGGCCAAGCGCAAGGATGAGGTGCTGCGCGATTTCGGCATCAAGAGCGAACGCGTGCACACGGTGAACCAGTTGATCCGCGCCTACGCCCTTTATGAAAAGGACGTGGAGTACGTTGTGATGGACGGCAAGGTGATGATCGTGGACGAGCAGACCGGCCGTATCCTGGACGGGCGCCGTTACAGCGACGGGCTGCACCAGGCCATTGAGAGCAAGGAACGCGTGAAGGTGGAAGCCGCCACGCAAACGTATGCCACGGTGACCCTGCAGAACTACTTCCGCATGTACCACAAACTGGCGGGCATGACGGGCACGGCCATCACGGAAGCCCAGGAGTTCTGGGACATCTACAAACTGGACGTGATGACCATCCCCACCAACCGCCCCATTGCGCGGAAGGACAATGAGGACATGGTCTTCAAGACCAAGCGGGAGAAGTACAACGCGGTGATCGACGAGGTTGTGAAGCTGCAGGAGGCAGGGCGGCCCGTGCTGGTGGGCACCACGAACGTGGAGGTGAGCGAGCTGATGTCCAAGATGCTCAAGATGCGCAACATCAAGCACGACGTGCTGAACGCCAAGCAGCACGCGCGCGAGGCGGACATCGTGGCGCATGCGGGCAAGGCCGGCACCGTGACCATCGCCACCAACATGGCGGGCCGCGGCACCGACATCAAGCTGGGCGAAGGCGTGAAGGAGGCCGGCGGCCTGGCCATCGTGGGCACGGAGAAACACGAGAGCCGCCGCGTGGACCGCCAATTGCGCGGACGCTCCGGCCGCCAAGGCGATCCCGGTTCCTCACAGTTCTACATCTCCCTGGAGGATGACCTGATGCGCATGTTCGGCAGCGAGCGCATCGCCAAGCTGATGGACCGCATGGGCCTCAAGGAAGGCGAAGTGATCCAGCACAGCATGGTAACCGCCAGCATAGAGCGGGCACAGAAGAAGGTGGAGGAAAACAACTTCGGCATCCGCAAGCGCCTGCTGGAGTATGACGACGTGATGAACAAGCAGCGGCAGGTGATCTACAAGCGCCGCCGCAACGCCCTCTTTGGCGACCGCCTGAAGCTGGACGTGCTGAACATGTTCCACGACGTGGCTTCCAACATCACCGCGGAATACCAGCCCGAAGGCGACTTCGAGGGCTTCGAGACGGAACTCTTCCGCAAGCTCTTCATCTCCTCGCCCGTAAATGCCGAAGGGTTCAAGAACGGCAAGATCGAGGACATCACCGACCAAGTGTATGAAGCCGCCCTTGGGAACTACGACCGCCGCGGGAAGCAACTGGCGGCACAAGCCCTTCCGGTGATCGGCGACGTTTTCCTCAACCAGGGCAAACAGTACGAAAACATCGTGGTGCCCATCACCAATGGCGTAAAAACCATGCAGGTGGTGACCAACCTGGAGAAAGCCTACAAGACCGAGGCACGCGACCTGGTGGACAGCATTGAGAAGTACATCACCCTCGCCATCATCGACAACGAATGGAAGGAGCACCTGCGCGAAATGGACGACCTGCGCCGCGACGTGCAGAACGCCAGCATCGAGCAGAAGGACCCGCTGCTGATCTACAAGCTGGAATCCTTCAAGTTGTTCGACGCCATGATCGACCGCATCAGCGGCCAAGTGGTGGAATTCCTGGTGCGCGCGGGCCTGCCCACCGCCGACCCCGCCGTGCAGCAAGCACCCGAGCGCAAAGCTTCCCGGGAGGAAAAGCAGATGCGTACCAGCCGCACCGAAGTGCCCGAATACGCCGGTGCCACGGCAGGAGCAACGCAGCGTGCACAGCGCCCGGCACCCGCCGGCACGCAGCAACTGCCACCGCCCCCGGGCCCGCCGCGCCCGCAGCCCACGCAGCCTGTTCGCGTGGAGAAGAAGGTGGGGCGCAACGACCCTTGCCCCTGCGGCAGCGGCAAGAAGTACAAGAACTGCCACGGGGCGGGGGCTTGAGCAATCCTTCCTTGAATGCCGAACGCCCCGTTTCCGGGGCGCACAGCTATCGGTGTATGTCGGTTGGTTCTTATTTCAGGGGCACGCGCATCTGGACGCGTACCGGTTGGCCATCCTGCTGGCCGGCGGCCCAGCGGGGCGCGGCACTGATGGCTGAGGCGATCTGGTCGGCGATCTTGGGGTCATCCGCACCAACCACTTCCACGCTGCTCAACTTTCCGTCTTTTTCCACAATGAAACTGGCCATCACATCGCCGTGGGTCTTGCCCACTTTATCGCGCAGGTAGCGTACCATGGCCTTTTCGCCACCAGGATATTGGGGCATTGATTCCGCCATGGTGTATACCACATTTTCAAGCGGTGCCGGATCGTACACTTTTTCAGCCAGGTCCCTGCCCCATTTGTCCTTGCGGGTCCACACACCATCCTTGCGGCCATTCACGTAGTTGCCTTCGCTCTCCACTTTCCCGTCCGGGAAATAAAAGATGAAATGGCCGTCCGCAATGCGGTAACCGGCATCGGCATAATGGCCGTTTGCCTTCAGCTTGCCATCGATGGAAAAGATCTGTGCCACGTATCCACCGTTTGCATCGGCCCCGCCCGGCTCCATGTAATAAGCGGCCTTGCCCTTGGAGGTGGCTTGCAGCCCATCATCCAGATACGTGCGTTGTGCATTGGCCGGGCCCAAGGACAAGCAGGCGAGCAGCAGCGTAATGGCAGGGGTGGACATTTGCACGGGCGGGCTTCAATGGTTCGGGCAGTGGTACGCTGCGGCCGGCTGTAAAGTTTCAACTATCCGAAAAGATGCTGGGTGGTTTCCTGGTCCTTGCTGCCACAGCGGATCAACCGGCCCAACCGTCGCGGTCCAGGCTGCGGTACTGGATGGCCTCCGCCAGGTGCTCGGTGCGTATGTCGGTGCTTTCCGCCAGGTCGGCTATGGTGCGGGCCACCTTCAGGATGCGGTCGTAGGCCCGCGCGCTGAGGCCCAGACGTTCCATGGCCTTTTGCAACAGGGCCTGTCCGTCGGTCCCGATGCGGCAATACTTGCGCAACTGCGGCGTGCCGATCTGGGCGTTGGCATGGATCCCCTTTCCCTTGTAGCGCAGTTCCTGCACTTGCCTTGCGCGCACCACGCGCTTGCGCACCTCCGCGCTCTTCTCCGTTTCGCGCTCGCTGGCAAGCTCCGTAAAGGCCACCGGCGTCACCTCCACGTGGATGTCGATGCGGTCCAGGAGCGGCCCGCTGATCTTGTTGAGGTACTTCTGCACCACGCCCGGCGGACACACGCACTCGCGTTCGGGGTGGTTGTGAAAGCCGCATGGGCACGGGTTCATCGCGGCCACCAACATGAAGCTCGCCGGGTATTCCACCGTGAACTTGGCCCTGCTGATGGTGACCACCCGCTCCTCCAAGGGTTGCCGCATCACTTCCAGCACCGTGCGCTTGAACTCGGGCAGCTCATCCAGAAAAAGCACGCCGTTATGGGCCATGCTGATCTCGCCCGGCTGCGGATACGTGCCGCCGCCCACAAGCGCCACATCACTGATGGTGTGGTGCGGCGAACGGAACGGGCGCGTGCTTACCAGTGCATCTTCCTGCTGCAACTGGCCGGCCACACTGTGGATCTTGGTGGTTTCCAAGGCCTCTTCCATGCTCAGCGGCGGAAGGATGGTGGGCAGGCGCTTGGCGATCATGGTCTTGCCTGCGCCGGGCGGGCCAATGAGGATGACGTTGTGCCCGCCGGCCGCAGCGATCTCAAAGGCGCGCTTGATGTTCTCCTGCCCTTTCACATCACTGAGGTCCACACCGTAGTGCCCGGTGCCCGCTTCAAACTCGGCGCGTATGTCCACCAAGGTGGGGGCAATGGGCGCGTGGCCTTCCAGAAATTCCACCACTTGGCGCAAATGGGTAACGCCGAACACTTCCAGCCCTTCCACAATGGCTGCCTCGCGCGCATTTGCCGCAGGGACCACCACTCCTTTGAAGCCTTGCTTGCGTGCTTCCACCGCAATGGGCAGCACGCCTTTGATGGGCCTCACCTCACCGTCCAAGCTCAGCTCGCCCATCACTACCAGGTCTGCGAAACGCGTGGGGTCCATCTGCTCGCTGGCGCCTAAAATGCCCAATGCGATGGGCAGATCGTATGCGGTGCCCTCCTTGCGGATGTCCGCCGGGGCCAGGTTGATGGTGATCTCCCGCCCGCGCGGCATGTGGAAGCCGATGTTCTTGATGGCGGCGCTCACGCGCTGGTGGCTTTCCTTCACGGCATTGTCCGGCAGGCCCACCATGAAGAAGGTGTTCCCCGAAACGATGTTGGTTTCCACCGTGATGATGGTGGCCTCCACGCCAAAGACCGCACAGCCGTAGTTCTTGACGATCATCACCCGTGCAGCGCGCGCTCAATGTGGTCGATCAACGCGTGGATGACCTTGATGTGGACTTCCTGCACACGGTCGGCATAACCGCCATGCCGCACGCGGACTTCCACATCGCACAGCGCGGCCAGCTTTCCACCGTCCTTGCCGGTAAGGCCCACCACCTGCATGCCGCACCGTCTTGCTGCTTCGGCGGCCTTCAACACATTGGGGCTGTTGCCGCTGGTGCTGATGGCCAGGAGCACATCGCCCGGTTTGCCATGTGCCAGCACAAAACGCGCGAACACTTGGTCAAAGCCGTGGTCATTGCCCACGCAGCTCAGGTGGGATGGATCGCTGATGCTCACTGCCGCAATGGGCGGGCGGTCATCGCGGAACTTTCCGGTGAGCTCTTCGGCAAAGTGCATGGCATCGCACATGCTGCCTCCATTGCCGCAACTGATCACTTTGCCGCCGGCCTTCAATGCCGCCACCATGATGTTTCCCGCATGCCGCACGGCCTCCAGGTTCCTTTCATCGTTTCGGAATTGCTCCAGCACGGAAGCCGCTTCCTCAAAATGGGCAGAAATGCGTTGGTTCTCCATGGCGGGACTGACTGCGAAGATGCGCAGGAATGGTGGATGGTTGGATCATGGATGGTCGGAGATCTGAAGTCGTGAGTCTAATTTGTCGTGAGTCCTTGAGTCCTGAAGTCGTGAGTCTTGGGTACGACAACGACTCACGACTTAAAGGACTCACGACTTCAGGACTCACGACTTCAGGACTCACGACTTCAGGACTCACAACTGCAAGGACTCTCTCCTCACCTACTTGCTTGCTTTCGCCTCCAAGTGCTCCATGGCCTTCAGGCCGCGTTTCAGGAAAGCGCTGTACTCCTGCGCATCGGGGGTATAGCCCACGGGATCGGTGAGCAGCACGCCATCGGGACTGAGCAGCGCATAATAGGGCTGGCTGTTGTTCACGAAGGTCTCCGTTTGCAGCGTGCTCCACTTGTTGCCCTTGGTGGACAGTTGCTTCTGCCTGCCATCGCACGTGGTGTACACGCGTTGTTCCGCTGCGGGCAGCTCGGTCTTATCGTCCACGTACAGGGAGATGAGCACGTAATCCTTGTTGATCTGCTCATGCACGCCCTTCACCGGCCATACGTGTTCCTCCATTTTGCGGCAATTCACGCAGGCATAGCCAGTGAAATCGAGCAGGACAGGCTTTCCGGTGGCCTTGGCTTGGGCCATGCCCGCGGCCAGATCGTGGTAGCAGTCAAAGCCGCTGGGGCATTCCTTGGGCAGGATCCAGCTATAGCCCACGGGCGGCGCAAGGCCGCTCATGAGCTTCATGGTGGTGAACGTGTTGTTGGCCTTGTCCACGCGGAAGCCCAAGGCAAGGTAGATGGTGAGCGCGCCGAATATTGCCGCAAAGCCCCAGCGCATGGGCGAAATGGAACGCAGCGGACTGTCGTGCGGGAAGCGGATCTTGCCCAGCATGTACAGGGTGACGCCCACGGCACAGACCACCCACACGGCCATGAAGAGTTCGTACCGCACGATGCCCCAGTGCTTCACCAGATCGGCATTGCTGAGGAACTTGAACGCCAAGGCCACCTCCGCGAAACCGAGCACCACTTTCACGCTGTTCAACCAGCTGCCCGAACGGGGCAATGAATTGAGCCATCCGGGAAAGAGGGCGAAAAGCGCAAACGGCAACGCCAGCGCCAGGCCAAAGGCGCCCATGCCCACGGTGAGCTGCCACGCGCCGCCGTCTGCCGTGAGCGCGCCTGCCAGCAGGGAGCCGAGAATGGGGCCCGTGCAGGAAAAGGAAACCAGGGCCAGCGTAAGTGCCATGAAGAAGATGCCGATGCTTCCGCCGAACCGGCTGGCGTTGCTGTCCATCTTGTTCACCCAGCTGCTCGGCAGGGTGATCTCGAAGTAGCCGAAGAAGGAGACCGCAAACACGAGGAAGATCACGAAGAAGAAAATGTTGAGCCAGGGGTTGGTGCTGATCTCGTTGAAGATCTCGGGGTCCACGGAACCGAGCAAGTGGAACGGCACGCTGAAGAGCAGGTAGATCAGCAGGATGAAGCCGCCGTAGGTGAGCGCATTGCGAAGGCCCTTGGCCTTGTCCTCGCTGCCCTTGGTGAAGAAGCTCACCGTGAGCGGGATCATGGGGAACACGCAGGGCGTGAGCAACGCCACCAAGCCGCCGATGAAGCCGAGGAAGAAGATGTTCCAAAGCGAACCGCCCTTGCGCACCTGGTTGTCCACGGTTTCCGTCGTTGCGCGCAGCACGGGCGCGTCCAGGTCCACGTTCTGCAATTTCAGGTCGCACCCGTTGCCGGCGGCAGTGGCGTTTGCCACAGGCTGATCGCCGATGGTTGCCATGCCGGTTGCGGGAACAATGCTGAACTTCAAGGGATCCGGGAATACGCAGCGTGAATCATCGCAGGCCATGAAATTGATCGCCCCGGTGACGGCAATTGCCGGGTCCTTCACCTTCACCATGCGGCTGAACGTGGCCTCATGCTTGTATTTGCGCACCTGGATGCCGAAGAGGTCGTCCATTCCTTCGTGCACTTCGGGCCCACTTTCGGTGGGCTTGCCCACCAGTTCCACGCCCGGCACCGTATCGAACACAATGCTGGTGGGTATGGGCCCTTCGCCAAAGGATTCCTGGGAATACACGCTCCATTTGTCCTGCACGGTGGCCTTGAAATCGAACTTCCACAGGCCATTGCCGGCATCACTGGCGGCAACGGCCCATTTCACGGGGTCCAGGATCCCGGATGCCTGTTCATCCTCGCCCTTGGGGAACGGCACCCCGGCCATGCTTGCATCACCCGTGGCGGGCACGATGCTGAAGTATACCGGGTCCGGGAAGATGCATGCCTCATCGTTGCAGGTCATGAAATCGAAGCGGCCCGTAACGGGCTTGTCCGGGGAGCCGGTCTGAATGCGCTGGGTGAAGACCGCCTGTTCGGCGTACTTCTTCACTTTCATTTCAAACACCGGGTCAACGCCTTCCTTGATGTGGGCGCCGGTTTCCGAAGTGGTTCCGGCAAGGGTGAAATACGGAACGGTGTCAAACGCGAACTTGGTGGGCATGGGCCCTGCATCGCCGAAGCTCTCTTGGGAGTAAACGTACCAGCCCTTGTCCGCCTTGGCGGTGAACACGATGTCCCATGCCCCGGGCTGTTGCACGGCGGTGATGGTCCACTTCACGGGGTCTTTCGCGGCAGGGGCCGGGCTTTGCGCAAGCGCGCCCGCAGTGATCAGTGCGGTGAATACGAGGAAGAAGGATCTCATTTCAATGCTGCTGGCGGGATGTCCAAATTGAATTCCTCCCTGGTGGGGGGCAGGCATGTCTTGTCATTGCAGGCCATGTATTCCACATAACCATGGACCTTGAACGGACCGGAACCGCTCCGCAAAAGGTCCTGGGTGAAGGTAGCCGTGCCTTCATGATAATGGACCAGGATGCCGAAAGCCGGGTCCAGCTTCTCCACCGGCACCGGTCCGCAGGGTGCTCCGGCAATTGCATATCCGGTTCCTTGATCCACCTTCACAACGGTAGGCAACGGCCCGTCGTCACTGGGCAATGTCAAGGCGTAGATGTGCCATCCCGGTTCGCAGGTGGCGTTGAGCTGCACTTGGACCGTATCGGCCTTCAGGGCAATAGCTGCGAACGACCACTTTACGGGGCTGCCGGCCCAAGCAAAAAAGCTTGGCGCCATGGCAAGGGAAAGCAGGAAGGCGCGTACCAAGTGGAGCATCGGCGGAATGCTCCAAATTTATCCCATCCAGCGGGGACAGCGCAGCCGGGAACCACTAAAGATGGTGAACACCCTCCCCTCGGAAATCCAAGCGAAGCACAATTTCCGCGCGGCTGCCCGCCGAAAATCCTTGTGCCACGCGGAGCCCGGCCAACCAGACCAGTTCACCACCGCTGAGCACAACCTGAACTTTCCCCTTGGCATGGCGCGGCACGCCGGCATCGATAAGCATATCGCTGACCAGCTTGGACCCGCCCAAGCCAACGGGCCGGATGCGGTCACCGGGCTGCCAAGGGCGCACGACCAATGGAAACTGCAGCTTGGCCATGTCCAGCCATGCCGTGTTCTTGCCCATTGGGAATTCCATTTCATGGGGCATGCAGGTGCGCCAACTAAAGCGCCCATGCTGCCCCTGGCCAGCTTCATTCGCGGCAATTGAGAACTCCTCCGGGGCAGGTGCGGCCCCATGAAATGCCAGGTGCTCCTTGGCCAGCGTTGCAGTGAAGCCGCCCATGCGGAACTGCGCTCCCGTAGATCCTTGTTGCACGGCCTCGATCAACTGGTCTAATTGGCCCGGATGCACCGCTCCGCCGCGCAACAGGTGCATCAAAAGCAGGTGCGGCGCCTGGCTTTCACGCAGTTGCGCCAATGGAATGCGCATGGTGCCGTCAACAGCCTGCTTCACTGACAATGCCTCCCTGCCGATCTGCTGCGCGGAAGTCTTGGAGAGCTCCGAAAGCAGCTCCACTTCCCTTGCCAGCACGGCCGCTGCACCGGGGCGCATGTTCTCCAGCAAGGGCAACAGTTCGTGGCGCACGCGGTTTCGCAAGTATTTGGGGTCGCTGTTGCTGGCATCCTCCCGGAATGCGATGCCGTGCTCCTGTGCATAAGCCGCGATCTGCTTGCGGCTGATGCCCAGCATGGGCCTGCACAAGCATCCTTCTTGGAGCATGGTAACGGGCGGGATCCCTTGCCAACCCAGGCTGCCCGTGCCGCGCATCAGGTTGATGAGCAAGGTTTCCACGGCATCATCGCGGTGGTGCCCCAACGCCATCACAGGGGGGCCTTCGGTCAACAAATCCCTGAACCAGTCATAGCGAAGATCCCTTGCGGCCATCTGCACGGAAATTCCCTTGGCCGCAGCCTTGGGGTCCACCCGCACGGACCGGAACGGCAATCCTTCGTGCTTGGCCAATGCCTCCACAAACATCCGGTCCCCGTCACTTTCGCTGCCGCGCAAGCCGTGGTCCACATGTGCAATGTGGCAGGGATGGCCCAACTGGCGCAGCACGTGTACCAATACCATGCTGTCGATGCCCCCGCTCACGGCCACCCACAGCGGCGCACCGGGTTGCAACATGCGGTGCCGGCGGATGGTGCGGCGCACTTCAGCAAGCATGGCCGAATGCATTGAGCACCGAGCGGGCCTTGTGCTCCGATTCCTCCCACTCTTGTTCCGGCGTGCTTGCCGCCGTGATCGCCCCGCCCGTGATCAAGGATGCACGGCCAGTGCCCGCATTCCAAGTAAGCGTGCGGATCACCACGTTCAGGTCTGCGGTGCCGTCCGGCAGAAAGTACCCCATGGTGCCGCTGTACAGCCCGCGCCGCATGTCCTCCGCCTGGTCGATGAGCTGCATGGCCCGCACCTTGGGCGCCCCGGTCATGCTGGCCATGGGGAAAGTGGCGCGCAGCAGGTCCATCGGACTGGTCCCGGCCCGCATGCTTGCACTGGCGGTGCTCACCATTTGATGAACGTTGGGATAGCTCTTCACGGCGCAAAGTTCATCCACGCGCACGGTGCCCGGTGTGGCAATGCGCCCCAGGTCGTTGCGGGCCACGTCCAGTGCCATGATGTTCTCGCTGCGCTCCTTGGGGTCATTGGCCAGTTCCTCGGCCAACGCCTGGTCCTCGGCCATGCTGCGGCCCCTGGGGCGTGTTCCCTTCATGGGAAAGGTGCTGATGTGCCCCCCTTCCATTCGGAGAAAGCGTTCCGGGCTTGCGCACAAGGCAAAATTTCCGTCGTGGCGCAGAAATGCCGCAAACGGGGCGTCGCTATAGGCCAGCAGCCGTGCAAAAGCAGCGTATGGGTCAAAGTCGGGAAGCACTGCGGTACGCCGGGTGCAATAGTTCACTTCATAGATGTCTCCCAATTGAATGCTCCCCAGCAGTTGCTTCACTTTGGCCAAGTACTGCTTTTGCGGGGTGGTGCGCACCCATGTTGCCGGGGCCAATGCCCGCAATGGGCCTGGATCTGCGATCAGCTTCTCCAAAAAGGCCTTGCCTTCCTTGGCGAAGCCGTGTTCTGCCTCCAGCACGGCGTGCCCATTTCCCAACCTCACCAGGAACTGTGGCTTCCACCACGCGGATTCTTCAAAACCGTCCGCCTTGGGATGGCGACTTTCCAAGGATTCAAACCGGTTCTTGAGGTCGTAACCGGCATAGCCGAAGCAGGGTACTGCACCCGACCATGGCTCGGGCCTAGCGCCCTCATTCGAGGTGCAGCCCGCACCGATCAACCATTGGCCATGCCCGCCCGTGCGCCGGGCCAGTACAAGGTGAAAGGGTTGCAGGGCCAGCCAATTGATGGTGCCTTTCCAAGGGAGGGTCATTGATTGTTCCGGTCGGGGCAAGATTACAGCCGGAAGTTATCAGCACCGGGGCAACCCTGCATGGCAGCGAGCGTCCTTTTACCGGTTCCGATCAAAAGCCCATTGCTGCTGGCAGGGATCCGGTTCAACCCAACCGTTCGGCCGTGCATGAACATCCGCCTGTTACCAAGTTCCGGCATGAATTGGAAGGAGCAACCCTTTTTTGGCAGGTTCCCCGATTCTTGCTACTTTTGAATTTACCCCATCCCCCCTGCTCCCCATGTACCGAGTTCCGCTCCTGCTCCTGGCCGTAAGCCCCGCGCTGTTTTGCCAAGGACAAGCTGCCCGAATCGTGTTTGATGGCACCGGCTCCGCCGTGAACCAGCATCCTTATGTGGTTTTCAATCCGGACCCGAACATAGCCACCAATCCCGGGGCCTACTTGGTGATCAACAATTCAAACGCCAACGCGATCACATTCGCGGGTGCACTTACAAGCAATACGCCCATCATTAAAAGCGAGGCTGAGCAAAACAAGGTGCGTTGGGCCATTGCGAACGCCACGGGTTCGTACGTGCTGCCCTATTCCACCTCCGGCTGGTCCCCGGATGGCGCAATGCCGCTGACCGTGCAGATCACCGGAGCCGGTTCCGGGGGTTCCAACCCATCCATCATTTTCTCCACGTTCAACAGCTTGGGGAAGCCCGGTGGCGGGCCGGTGACCTCGGGCTGGAACAACGACAACTACCGCCCCACGGACGTGACGCACATGAACGACATGCCCACCGGCCTGGTGAACAATTCCGCCAATGCCATTGACCGGTTCTGGATCATTGATGCCGGGGAAGGGAGCTTTGCCTACGGCACCCGGCCCACGGTGAACATCACCTTCGGCTTTGACCCCCGCGAGGCCAATTTGAACGGAGGCAACTCCGCCGCGCTCAATGCGAGCAACGGCAATTTGGTGGCCCAGCGGTTCAATGCCGGCCTGAACAAGTGGTATGACATTCTGCCCATGGGTGCGCAATCGGGCAACACCGTGACCGGGGTAACTCCTGCCGCAGCCGATTTCATGCGCAGCTGGACGCTTTCCAACACGCTGTTGCCGCTGCCCATCCAACTGGTGGCATGGGAAGGCACGTGCAACGGAAAAGAAATCCTGCTGAAGTGGACCACGGCATCCGAACAGGACAATGCCTTCTTCACCATTGAGAAAAGCCGCGATGCACAAATTTGGTCCACCATAGGTACGGTGCCGGGCGCGGGGAACAGCAGCAACATGACCAGCTATTCCTATTCGGACAATGAGGGGTCCACGGACATGGCCTACTACCGGTTGCGGCAAACGGACATCAACGGCACCAGCACCGTGAGCAATATGATCGCCGTGGGCTGTGGCAGGGACAATGGCATCGACATCGTGAACGCATGGGATGACGGGGATTACCTGAACCTCGCGGTTTCCTCCACCGCGGATGCCGTGTATGACCTCACGTTGATGGATGCCCAAGGCAAGATCATCACTACGCGCGCCGCGCAAGTGATCAACACCGGCATGACCACGTTGCGGGTGGACAAGCGCGGAATTTCCACGGGCATTTACATGGTGCAATTGCTGAACAGCACCAACATGATGAGCCGCCGGGTGCACTTGGATTGATCGGCACTTGGGTTCGGGCACTTCCCGACAAGATCCCGCAGGACCTCAAGTGGCCAGTAATGTGGCTCACTCCTTCTTTCGGCCAAAGAGGCCCATTCCCATGGCGAGCAGGAGCAGTACCGCGGATCCGCCATACGCGCCTTTGCCCATGTAATCACCGTGCTTCGCGTAGAAGGTAAGGTCCGTGCGCGTGTGTACCGGCCCCTTTACGGTGGCCTTCACCCACCACGCTGTTTGCTGGTGCATGTCCCCACGCTGATCAATGAAGCAGGAAATTCCCGTGTTTGCCGACCGGGCCACGTCGCGCCGTGTTTCCACCGCGCGCAGCTTTGCATAGAGCAAGTGTTGCACGTGCCCGGGCGTATTGCCCCACCAGCCGTCGTTGGTCATCACCACGATCAGGTTGGCGCCGTTGCGCACATGGGCCGCCACGTGATCACCGTAAATGCTTTCATAGCAAATGGTGGGGGCCACGCCCACGCGCTTGTCCGTGGACCAGATCACGGAGCGTTCCGCTTGGGTGCCCAAGCTGCCCGTGGTGCCGCCAAGGTCCAATGCCAAGCCGCCCAATGGGCCCAGCACATTTTCAAAGGGCATCAGCTCCACGCCGGGCACCAGTTTGGATTTGTTGTAAGCCTCCCAACTCCCGTCGGAGCGCACCATCAACGCGGCGTTGTAGGCATCGAAGGCCCGGTCCATGCCCTCCAGCACCCGCGCCGACACGGGGTAAGACGCACCTTTCGGGTACAGGCGTGCAGCGGACATGCCTGAAATGAGCGAAGCACCCGGATGCTTGGCCAGAAACGCCCGGATGCGGTCCAGGCTGCGGCTATCGCTCATGTCATTCTCCCAAAGCCCGTGAAAAACCAAGCGTCCGCTCTCGTTGGACAGCGTGGGCGGCTCCTGCAAGGCGGTTTCGGGCATCACCACCAAGGCCGTGGCACTGTCCATCAGCGGTGCGGCCTGTGCCAACATGCGGTCCAGCTGGTCCAATGGGGCGATCGACCCGTACTTCTCGGTATAGGGGTCAATGTTGGGCTGCACCAACACCACTTCCACGGATGGACCTGATTCCCGGAAAGTGGCATAGCGGACGAATGAACCTGCAAAGGGCACCGCTATCACAAGGAAGGCACCCAATGAAGCGGCCGTAACCGCGCCCCTCCCCTGTCTTGCCGGTTGCAGCACAATGCCCAGCAGGGCCAGGTTGGCCATCCATGCCCACAGCGTACCGCCCAAGTGCCCAGTTACTTCATACCACTGCACCCATGAAATTTGCGATGCGAACACATTGCCCAGCGTGAGCCATGGCCAGCTCAGGTCCCAATGCATGTGGAACCGTTCAAACGCCGTCCAGAACACCACCAACGCCCAGCGCGCACCCGTGCCGCCGAAGCTTCTGCGTACCATGCGGAACAACAGCCACGGCACGGACATCACCAGCACATTGCCGATATTGGGGCCTATCAGGGTGAAGAGCCGGGTACCGATGGATTCACTGACGCAGAAGAGCCACCAGGTAGTGGCAAGATTCCACACCAGCAGGGCGAGCATCACATAGGGCATGAAGTTGCGCGGGCGCCCGGTCTTCGGGCTTTGCGCAAACTGTTCCTCCGCCCACAACAACGGCACCCATGCCGCGAAGATCAACGGGGTGAAGCCGCCTGTGCCCGGCCAGGCAAGAGCCAGCAAGACGCCCGTGAGCAGGGAGGATCGCAGATATAGGGAGCGGTGGCGCATGCGCCGAAAGTAGCGCAGCTGGCCGCCGCTACCGCAGCAGGTACATCTTGCCGAAACCCTTGGTGAAGTACGAACCCGCACCTCCGTCGCGGTATTCGATGTCCTGGCCGTGCAATTGCGCCATCACGCGGTAGAGGTAAATACCACGCGCCAAGCGGTCCCCAAATTGATCGGTGCCGTCCCAGGCAAAATCGGTGATGTTGCGCCCCACGTGCAAGGGACCCAGCTCCGACATGGGGATCTCGCGCACCACGCGTCCGGAGATGGTCATGATCTGGATGCGCATGGCCGTGGGCACTTCCCGGCCAGTAAGCGTGAACACAAAACGGGTGCTGGTGGTGAACGGATTGGGATAATTCAGCACTTCAGTGATGGTGGGCCTGTTGATCACCTCGAAGTTCACGCTGTTGTCGCGGTCGCCGCTGCTGTTGCGGCTCTTGTCCGTGGCGCGCACGGTAAGGCGGTACTTGCCGTCCTGCACCAGATTAGGCCGGTAAAACACCTTGCTCACGTTGTTGGGCCCGGTGGCCGGGACGAACTGCAGGACCTCGGCGCCGTTCACCCGGAAATAGATCCGCTTCATGGCACCGGAGGGATCGGTGAGGAACACCTTGAAGAATGCCGTATCGGAGGGCTCGTTCAACAGAAGCGTTTGGTTCTCATCGTCCAGTGTGATCTGGATCTCGGGCTGCGCGCTTACAATGTCGCCGTCAAGAATGTGGATGCCGTCGAAGGTGACGTCCAGCATGGGGTTCTCCAGATCCTGCAAGGTGAGGAAGCGCAATTGGGCAATGTTGTTGAAATGGTATTGCTCCGGCTGGTCGTAGTGCTGGGTGAGGGTGTCCACCGGATTGGCCTCGATAAGGATGGAGTTGGGACCCGGAAACTGCTGGGTGTTGAAGCGGATGGTATCCAACAGGATCCCACCCACGGGCAAAGGAGCATTGTACTTGTAATGAATACGGCTGGCCACATTGTTGTGGTCCGTGATCCATGCGGTCATCAACAGGCTGTCCATGGGCTCCTGGCCGATGTTCCGCACGGCAACCATCACTTCGGCCTGTTGTCCTTGGAACACGCTGTCCAGATGGAGGAGGTAACCTGCGGGGGGATCGAGCGCACATTCCGGGGCCGGTGTTCCGAGCAGGTGCCAACGCCTGAGCTGGGCCGGCAGCGGCAGTTCAAGGGAATCATTCCAATAGCGGCCCATCAGCCGCAGCTGGGGGTACTGTGCCGCGGTGAACAGCGGTTGCAGGTCCACGTTGCCGGCATATCCGGGCATCGCCAACAGCGGTTGTTCATTGCCCTGGGGCGTGATGCCGGACAACACTACTTGTGTACTGTCGCCGGGCTGCTGTGGCAAGCTCCTCCAGCTCAAGCCCTGCCATGACAGTGCGGTATTGCTTCGGGGTGCCTGGATGGACCCGCTTCGTGCAGAAGATTGGATCGCCACGCTGAAATTGATGTGCGCAGTGGCGGAATCCCCCCAGACCTCCACGGCGGAAGACGGGTCGCCCACCTTGCAGTAGAAGATGTAGGGCACGCTGTCCGGCACGGCGCCATTGTACAAATTGTTGGCTCCAAGACCGTGGAGGGCAGCCATTGCGGTGGATGCGGCCACGGAATCCTTGAGCAACCGCAGGAACGTGTACACAACGATGTAATGTCCGTCGGGGATCTTGTGGTCCAGCATGCTCCCCAGGCTGTCCATTTGCGCCCGGAAGTTTTCGCGGAAAATGAAATACTTCTCCTGCCTTTGCCGGCAATTGCCATTGTCATTCACGTTGCCGAAGAACTTCCCCACGCCATTGTACCGGCTCATCCACGTGGAGAAATCGAATGGGTCCACCACGCCCACGACCAGTGCTTCCTTGTTGCTGCATCCGCCGCCCTCCTCCATGGCGAGGTCCTTGGTCCAGTACACCTGCCAAAAGTTCTCCCCCCATACTTCGCAACCGATGTGGTGCGTGCCCCCCTGGAACTCAAACCGGCGCTGGGGCAGGTCCTGGGTCATCAGGTTCAGCTCATCCTTTTTGTACTGGAAGAAATGGGCTTGGCCCCACCCTTTACGACCGCTGATGTGCTGGAAGGACGTTTGGTGCCAATTGTAACCGCCTTGCCCCACTGTGTCCAAGGCACAGCGCCAGTAGTACACCACGCTGTCCTGCATGCCGTTCAGTGCGTAAATGGAGCTTGGCAGCCATTGCACCACGCCTCCCGGCGCGGACACCGTGTGCTGCTCCATCACCGGGCTGTTGAACTGGTCGGTGGTATCGATCTGGAAGATGTAGTTGCGCACGGGGGCGAATGGATCACCGGTGCTGGCGGAGAGCATCGTTGGGGAATTCGGCACCACGGCGAACTCGTAGGGGTCTACCGGCAGCAGGTCGCCTACCGTAATGTTCAAGTCCACGGTGACCGCATTGTTGCCAACGTTGTCCAGCTCCGGCACCAGGTCGGGATCCATGTCCAGGCGCACCTGCAATTGGTTCAGGCCGGTGCCATTGGGCCCAACCGTTGTGGGCACGTTGAAGTACACCGTATCCTGGTAGGCCTGCATGGCCACCTGTGTAAACTGTGCCGGGAAGTTGAAGCCCGACGCTGGCAGCAACCTGTCCAACGCCACGGAGAACGGTTGGTGGGTACCCCGGCCCACGTTGCGGAAGATGACGCGTACTTGGAAGGTGTCCACATCCGCGCTTACTTGGGCGGGAATGGTGCTCACATCCGCCAAGGTGACCTGCAGGTCCGGCAGCTTGGGCGAGTTCATGATGAGCGTGGGATCGCCGTGCAGGCACATGGTCTCCGCATTGTTCACCTGCTCCAAGCTGCCGCCCAGTTGGTTCTGCGCGGCATAGCGGATGTGGGCACCGATGCTTTTTCCATAGTTCACCTGGCTGAAGCTGCGGTAAAAATCCCCGGTGTATTGCTGCAAGGGGCTGGCCAGGCCCACGTCGCTGGAGGAAAGAAATGCAACGGCTCCCGCATTATGCTGCAGGATGAACTGTTCACTGGTGCTATGGGCATCATACAAGTGGATGTTCCCGGTATAGCATGAATTGCCGATCACCGTGGGGAACTTTCCGTGCCACTGGTAGTTGGTGGGCACGTCCGTGGTAATGTCAAAGCCACCTCCGAAGGCATGCGCGAAGAAGGTCATCAGGGTAACGCCGTTGGAGATCATGTCCGACACGCTGTCCGCCGCAGCCTGCTGTATTACACCGCCGCCGTTCTTCATGAACTTGGTAACGTGCCCGAAGAAGGAGGTGTCTTCCGCGATTACCTTGTACGACTGCAATGCGGCATTGAACTGGCTCCATTCCGATGCGGTGTTCCCGCCCCTGAAGTGCAGAATGTTCTTCATCCAGGCCGCAGGCGGCTGGTTCTCCACGGAATCCACCTTGGCCAGGTAATCCAGCACCTCGGCACCATTGTTCGCCGCCAACCGGCCCACCGGCACCGATACGGTACCGGGTTGGTTGCCGGGAATGTTCAATCCAAAGAGGACATCACTGTTCGGCCAGCCCATGGTGGGCACCAAACAAGCCGCGAATGCGGCGGGAACGATGCGGTAACCCCAGCCATAGTCCAGGATATTGGTGACCGGACATTGCACGCTTTTGCCGATCAGGAACAAGGCCTGCGGTTTGGAGGGGGCATGGTAGTACACAAAACGCAGGTAGTTGCGGATGGCAAGCGGATGTTTGCGGATGCCGCCCCCGAACTGGTCATAGAGCTGTTCCACGTCCGCCACCACCGTGTTGTAATGGTTGTTTTGGCTCATCTGGCGGTAGGCCGCATATTGCTGCGCCTCCGGCAGCAAGGCGGTCTGGGTCACGATCACCAGCGCGGAATCCGGCAGGTCAAGGCCGGGGTCCGTGAAGGTACCGGTGCCGTTCACCAGCTTCACCTCCCCCACGGAGGTGATCCCCGCCAGGCGGGCAAGGGCCACCTTCATATCCTGTGAACTTGGGGGCAGGACCGCGTTGAACGTATTCCCGCTGGAGAATACGGCGGAAATTCGGTGCACGCCATCCGGGGCCCAGGCGTAGAGCACATGGCCTGGATCGCACGGATAGGCCATCATGCTGCTGTCCGCGGAAGCAGGCACCTCAATGACGGCAGCGTTCCCGAGCACGAAATCGCCGGGATAGCGGATGCTTTGCCAAGCGGGGGCGGAGGCATCCATGTAATCCGGGGCAAGTGAGCCGCACACAAGGTCATGCACGGAGGTAACGTTCACCACGGTGCTTGAAGCGCTCAGTGAAGCAGGCGGAAAGTCAAATGCGAACTTGATCAGCTTGTACCCTTGGAAAACCGTGTCGGCGAGCAGTGTTCCGGCATGGTGCACCTGCAAGTGGTGATCCGGGCAGGCGGTTCCTCCCGGATTGTTCAGGCTGGCCAGTACGAGCCGGTATGCGGAAGGCGGGGCGTTGGGCCCTGTATAGAGCCCCGAAAGCCCCAAACTGTACGACTGTACTCCATTGTCCCCCTCGGAGGAAATGTTTTGATTGTGGAAATAGCCTTCCGCCTGGCCGATATTGCATTGCGAAACGCCAACCATGGTGCGGTCGCCGGACTGGTATTGGACCGGATAGGTGAGCAAGGTGGTG
>JAFDZG010000131.1 GCA_018267065.1 Bacteroidota bacterium | reverse complement strand
TGAAGCTGCGCGTTTCATTGCAGCTATGGCCATAGTTCGGCGCGGGGATCAAGCCGCTGCACGGTACCGTGGCGGCAAGGCCCATTTCGCAGCCGCTGCCCCAATGCGCGCTGGCCACCGGGCCGGCCACGTTGGTGCGCACGCGGGCGAAGTAGTGCACGCCCAGCACCAGCGGACTGCTCACCATGTCCCAGAATTGCACGTAGTTGGTGCTGCGCGTAATGCGGCGGATGAAGCCCGCATCGGGATCGCTGAACTCAAACTGGTACTGCGTGGCCCCCGTCACCTTGTTGCAGTACACTTTGTTGCCCTGCAGGTTGTTGAAGATGCCGCACTCGGTGGCAGCGATGTTCGCCGGGCCGGGAGGCAGGCAGAAGCTGTGGTTGCTGCCATAGGCGGGGGTGGCCGGGGTGAACGATGGGGAGCTGTATCCCGTGGTGAATTCATCGCCCAGCAACATCTTGCCGTCCGTGGTGCGCAACTGCCAGTTGCCCACTCCGCCCAAACCATCCCCGAAGCTGTCGTACAGGTGGAAGCCGTAGCAGGCGCTTACGGGGCTGTTGCCAATGCACACGGTTTCAGTGATCAGCGTATTGTCCTGCCCGGTGTAAGGCCCGCCAGTTGCCACGGTAACGTTGTTTTCATCCACCACTTCCCACGTGATCTGGCCGCCGTTTGCATCGGTGTTGATCGCCACCACGAATGAATTGCCGGAGCAGGCCAGCGTGGTGACGGACATGGTGTTGGAGTTGCCCGAAGTGCAGGAAGTGCTTTCTGCGCGCACCCGGTAGTAGTAGGTGGTGCTGGTGTTCAACCCCGTCACGCTTTGGGAAGTGCCTGCAACGGCCAAGTCCTCATAGCCTGGCAGGAAGAAGGGGATAATGCTGTTGAAGCTGTGTGCGCCCAAGTAGCTCACATCATCCTGGTTGTACACGGCCCATTCGGTTTCCAAGGTGGGGAATCCGGTTACGGGGTTGGTGGTCACGCCACCGTGCACGTTGTCGTTCCGCACCAAGGTTTTGTTGGCCGTGGAGCGTCCACCGGCACCCGTCCAAGCACTTCCGGGGTCTTCCCCGATGGTGCCGATGATGTCCGCGTAGCTGTTGGAGGCCACGTTGCGCAAGGCAAAGGCATCATCACCGTTGAAGTTCACCGCGCCGGAAACCACCACGGCACCTCCATAGGCCACGGCACCACTGTTGGCATACACCACCACCGCACCATCGGCCAGGGTGCCGCTGAGCGTGTCGCTCACAGTGGGTGAGGAAGCTCCGTTCGCAAAGAGCTGCAAGGCATAGTTCGCAAGGTTCACGGTACTTCCGGTACCGTTGAACACCTCCACGTATTTGTTGTTGCTGCCGCCTTCAACATACTCGGAGAAGAAGAGGCCGCTGGCCGGCACGGAATTGCCGAAAGTGGATGAGGTGCTCACATCCAAGCGGTAGCCCGTGGCCCCCGAAACGGCATCCCAAGTGGCGGTGAAATCGTTGGAGTTCACCGTAACGGGAACAGTGGCCACCGGGGCACTGATGGGGCTTGTTTCAAAGCTTCCCTGCGCACCGTAACTGGTTCCGCCATTATTGGTGCCGTAGGCCAGGAAGTAGTACACGGTGCAGGGGGTGAGTCCGCTGAGCACGCTGAAATAGGAACCGAGGATCTCGTTGTTGCTGGGCACTTGGGTACCGGTTCCCGGCGTAAAATCCTGCGTGGTACTGTATTCAATGCCGTATTCCGTGAGGCTGGAGCAACCTTCGGAATCAATGAGGCCGGACACATCAGCATGATCCTCACCGATGTTGGACGTGCCTACACTGGTCATGGTGGCGACCGTGTTGATGCCTGCGCCCAGGGCTGTAACATCAATTGACGGGGCGCCGCCGCCGCCAACGGAAATGTCACCATTGTAGCTCTGCTCCAGCGTTGGGGTGAACTTCACCCACACTTCCTGCGAGAAGCTGCCGCCGGGCTGGGAAATGCTAAGTGCTGCGACATAGGTGCCCAATTCACTGGTGGAGAAAGTGAATCCGTCCAA
Organism: Bacteroidota bacterium; assembly: GCA_018267065.1. Taxonomy (GTDB): domain Bacteria; phylum Bacteroidota; class Bacteroidia; order Flavobacteriales_F; family PHOS-HE28; genus PHOS-HE28. The sequence continues at coordinate 894 of JAFDZG010000131.1, read as the reverse complement.
TGGACCTGCTGTGACATCAGCAGAGGTGAGGTTGGAACCGGTCAGGGTGAAAGACCACGGACCACCGTCCGTGTTGAGGCATACGTTGCCGAAGTCAGCCAAGCTGCTGGCGCCCAGTGCAGGGTTCAAGCCGGCCAAGGTGGTCACGTTCGTTACGTTGCTGTTGCCTCCGGTGGAACATCCGCCCGTGGAGCGCACCCGGTAGTAGTAGGTGGTCAAGGGGGCCAGTCCGACAACTGCTTGGGAAGTGCCGGAAACCGACAGGTTTTGGTAGCCAGCTACGAAATCCGGGGTGCCGAAGGTGTAGTACACGTTGAAATCATCAAAGGAAAGATTGCCTGTGACCTTGGTATAGGTAAAGCGGAACTGCACAAAGCCATCGTTCGGGTTGAGGATGTACTTCTGTGTGCCGATGGCGTTGTTGGCAACGTTCGTGAGCGTGCCAATGGTCACCCAGCTGCTGCCGTTCCAACCTTCCGTAAGGAGTGCACTGGCGCTGCCGCCGGTTGATTGGCCCTTGTACCAGAAACTGATGCTGTCCGCAGGACCGGTGTAGGTGGTGCTCACCAGTTGGTCATTGCTGTCGTCAAATTTCAGGCTGGGCGAGGCGAGGCCATAGTTGCCGGAAGACGTATAGTCCGTGCCCAGTCCGGTTTGGGTCCAGCCTGATGGAAGCGCGTTCCTTCCTCCATCGAATCCTTCGCTGATGGTGTCATGTGTGTAGATGCCGAAGTTGGGGCTGGTGCTTACGTCCAGGAAATAGCCGGTAGCACCGGTTACAGCATCCCAATTGGCGGTAAAATCACTTTCCGAAATGCCGGAGGCCGCAATGGTCACCGGGTCGGCTGGTGTTTCATTGTTCACAACGGTGAGTGTGAAGGTGTCATTGCCGCC
>JAFDZG010000130.1 GCA_018267065.1 Bacteroidota bacterium | reverse complement strand
GCACATCGTGGCGGGCGGCGCGGTATATGGCGGCATCTACCGCACGGCCAATGGAGGCGCCACCTGGACGCATGTGCTGGACGTGGGCAACATCACCATCAACGACCTGTGGTTCAGCAATGCCCTGAACGGCTATGCCGTGGGCGAGTACGGCGACAACTACCGCACCATGGACGGCGGCCTCACCTGGCAGCCCATGACCGGCACGCCCGGCGGGCACACGGTCTTCTTCCTCGACACGCTGCACGGATGGATGCGGAACTTCCGCACCATGGACGGTGGCGACACGTGGATCCCGATCGTCAGCCCGCAAGGCACCATGAGCATGTTCTTCACCAACGTGGACACAGGCTACGCCGTCAACGGGGGAGGCCAAACTTCGCGTACCACCGACGGCGGCCTCACCTGGAGCACCGTGCTGCCGAACATCACCAACGCACAGATCGGTGATGCCGCCTACGTGGACGGATACATCGTTGCCGTGAGCCGATGGGGCGACATCTATCGGGGGCAGGTGGCCTGCCCATTGGCAGCGTTCACCCCGGTGATCACCGATCAAGTTGATACGCTTTGTGCCAGCGGCACCGGCATTTTCCAGTGGTACCACAACGGCGACCCGCTGCCGGACAGCACGGCCTGCATCGCCGCAACGGAGGAAGGGAACTACACCGTGGTGGTGACGGATGGTTTCGGCTGCGTCTCCGACACTTCGGCACCGGTGCAGGTGATCCACACGGGAATTGCCACTTCCACGGAAAGCACGTTGTTCCACTTGGTGCCGAACCCGGCTTCGGGCATAGTGCGGGTGGAACGTACGGAGGGTTCAGCGGCGCTGCTCTCGGTGTTGGATGTGCAAGGACGGGTGGTGTTGGAAACACTGATCACTAGAGCCACGGCCGGAGTTGATGTTTCCGCGTTGAACGGAGGGATGTACTTGGTTCGTTTAGCTTCGACAGATGCAGTTGAGGTGAATAGGCTGGTGGTGGAGTGAGCGCACCGCCCACATCTTTGTGTTCAACATCCGTGTTCATCGGTGTCCATCCGTGGTTTCATCAAGATGCCCCCCACCACCTTCCTCCTCCTCTTCCGCGGCGTAGGCGGACCCGTGCAATTGCCCGTTGCGGAGCTGCGCGCCGCGCTCACTAAAGCCGGCTTCAAGGACGCGACGACGTACATCAACAGCGGGAACGCATTGGTGCGCAGCGCTCTTTCGCGGGAAGACACGCTGACCAAGGTGGCCGAGCTCTGCTTGAAGAAATTCAAGTACGACCGGCCCATCTTCGCTCCCACCGCTGCGGAATGGGCCACGGTGATGAAGCGCGATCCCTTTCCGCGGAAGGCCGAGGGCAAGCACGTGCATGCCGTGCTCCTGGCGGAGAAACCGAAGGCTGAAGCCTTGGCGAAGTTGCAGGCATTGGCAGTGGGCGATGAGGCGTTGCTCGTGTTGGAAAAACCAATCGGTGCCTACCACGTGTGCTACCTGCACACGCCGCACGGCTTCGGCACCAGCAAGCTCGGCGAGAAGTTCGACAAGGGCATCGGCGTGGTGAACACCGCGCGGAATTGGAACACGGTGGTGAAGATGCATGAATTGGCGCAGGGGCTGGATGCGAAGTGATACGGATGGAAATTGGCTACAACACCAATTGGGGCCCGTAAATTGGCAATCATGACGAATTATGCGGAAGTTGATCTGGCGTTGATCGATCGTATCGTTCTGCACCTTTACAATCACCCAAGTCCACATTGCTTGCAGTTGAAAACAGATATTCTTGGTCGTAATAACATTCAGGCTACACCTGCTGAAATAACCAGGATCCGGGATTACCTCCTTGATAGTGAACTTATCGTGAAAAAGGAGTCGTTCATTGGCGGCGATGTGTGCATTGCGCTAACCAGCCATTGCCGCCAGATCTTAAGAGAGCACGGAAAATGGAGTACATACTTGGAATCAATACAAAAGAGTAAGCGAAAATCTGTCAATCAACAGAAGCTTGACCGCGCACTCAAAATTGGAGCATTCATTGTTGGGTTCATGGGTTTTGCATGGGGCGTTTATCAGGATGTCGAAGCAGACAAGGCAGAAAAGGCTCTAGACCATGCACAGGTGAAAATAAAATTGTTGGAAGCTGAAGTCGACAGCTTGCTCTATCACACTGGGGCACCAGAGTGAGTGCCGTATTGAATAGACATTCGCGCACCAAAAAACCCAGAAAGCTGGCGTGAACGTGCACACATTTAAGCTCCGATCGGTGCCTACCACGTATGCTACCTGCACACGCCGCACGGCTTCGGCACCAGTAAACTGGCCGAGAAATTCGACAAGGGCATCGGCGTGGTGAACACCGCGCGGAATTGGAACACGGTGGTGAAGATGCTCGAGCTGGCTCAGGGGCTGGAGGGGAAGTGATCACCGATTCACCACCACCCTTGCCGCCTTCGGCGCCTGGCCTTCCACGCGCACCATCACCAGGTACAGGCCTTCCACCCATTCGCTTGCCAAGTCGAGCGGTTGCAAGGCACTGAAGGCGTTCACCTGCTCGGCATGCACGCGCGTGCATGGGTTGAGGTCGGGCCTTCAGCCCTTCCGCTTCGACATGGCATCGCAGCCCAAGGCGTTGCCTTGGGCTGCGATGTGTCCGGGCCGTTGGCCCTTTCAAAGTCGATCACCATTGGCTCAGGAAGCTAGGGTGCGTGCGTTACGGCCGATGGTCCGCTGTCATCCGGGCATTCGCCTCACAGAGGCGGGTGGGGTGATATGAGCAAGGCGGAAGACGGAGGGCCAACGGCCCGGCCACATCCCTGCCCGACGCGATGCGTCGGGCAGGGATGACCACCAGGATCATGAGGGCTGAAGGCCCGACCATCGAACGAACCTCTTTCCTATCTCTTCACCACCACCCTCGCCGCTTTCGGCTCCTGCCCTTCCACCCGCACCATCACCAGGTACAGGCCTTCGGGCCATTCGTTGGGCATATCAAGCGGTTGCAGCGCACCGAAGGAGTTCACCTGCTCGGTATGCACGCGCGTGCCGCTGGCGTTGAACACCTCGATCACCGCGCGTTGGCCGAAGAGCGAAGCATCGGCCACGATGTTCACGCGGTCGTTGGCAGGATTCGGGAACAGGTCGATCCCCAGGTCGGATTCCGTTTGCAGCTCACCGATGCCCGTGGTATTGGCCTCGACCAGCTTGATCACGTAGATGTCATTGCTTCCTTGGGCTGAGAACGTCTGCGAGCCTGCTCCGGGATCCAGGTCGGTGGTGCCGGTGAACCAGCCCGTGAGGTAGATGGCCCCGCTGCCTGAGTTTGTGACCGAATGACCGCGATCATATTCGACTCCGCCGAACGATACGGCATGGAGGTAGTCGCCTTCGCTGTTCAGTAGAAGGACGAACGCATCCGCACCGCCCGCGGAAAGCAGTGAAGCTGTGCCGGGCCCGGGGTCAAAATCCACCGTGCCCTCGAACGAACCTGTGATGAGCAGGTTCCCATCGGGACCGACATGAATGCCGAAGCCTTCATCATAGCCGGTGCCGCCCATCGCCTTCGCCCATACGAATTCGCCATCCGCATCCATCTTCAACACATAGATGTCGTGGTCACCAACAGCAGTGAGCGGTACACTTCCCGCGCCGGGATCGAAGTCGATGGTGCCGCTGAACCGGCCCGTGGCGATCAAGTCGCCTTGGGGATCCGTGGAAAGTTTGGCCCCCCAATTCCCCTCATTGTAGTATGTCTGCGTGGTCACCGGCAAGGACTTCACCCACACCAGCGCTCCGGCCGTGTCCAACTTCAGGTAGAACACGTTCCAAGTGCCCACCGCAGTGAGGAGGGTAGTCGCTGGTCCGGGATCAAAATCAATGGCACCCTCAAAGTAGCCGGTGATGAAGATGTTGCCAGCGGTGTCCGTGGCCACCGCAAAGCCCCTGTTCTCATAAGAGCCACCTCCGAAGTTCTCCGCCCAAACGAAGTCACCATCCGCATCCAATTTCAGCACAAAGACATCCTCGTGGCCTGCGGTGAGCAGGAATACGCCAGGTCCGGGATCGAAATCACGCGGACCACCTTGATAGTAGAAACGGCCCGTAACGACCACATCGCCCATGGGATCGATCGCAATGCCGTAGCCGGCATCCCACCAGGTGCCGCCCACCACGCCCTTGGCCCATACGAAGTTGCCGTCGGCATCCAGCTTGGAGATGAAGATGTCGTTCTGCCCGGTGGTGGCCGCGGTCATGTTGAAGGTGTCCGGGCCGGGATCGAAATCGGCCGTGCCGCAGAAGCCTCCGGTGGTGTACACGTTCCCGGCGGGATCAATGGCGATGGCCGTGGCAGCATCGACATATGCACCGCCCATGGCCTTGGCCCAGAGCAAGGTGCCATTGGTATCCAACTTGGCCACGTAGATGTCGTTGGAACCGGCCGAAGTGAGGTTGGATACGCCTGGGCCGGGATCGAAGTCCGTGGTGCCCGTGAAGGATCCCGTGGTGTACACGTGTCCGGCATCATCGAGCACGATGCCCGTGCCGATATCGCTCCCCGAGGCTCCCATGGCCCCGCCCCAGGCGGGCACGAGGTCCTGGGCATGGATGAGGGAAGAGGTCAGTAAAAGGAAAAGAGTGGGTAATGCTTGGCGCATTTGAACAGGGCTTTGGTGGCACCAAGTGAACGCTTCCCCATGCGTTCGCCAAGCCCGATCGATCCAACGCGAGAAATGGTGATCGAGCGTCACTCTGCACCGGTGCATTACACGGTCGAGGCATTGCAATCCAGTTAAACATAGCCATATCCGTTCATTTGAGTAACTCATACATTGCCGAATACGTTTATATTTGTATATCATACATGAACGTATAGATCCATGTCCAAACTTACCAAGCTCCGACTGCGCCAGCTCGATGAGCAGCTGGCCAAGGCTTCCGGTTGGCCTGTTGATCCGCCACCCGGCGGATGGATAACCACCCTGCGCAACGCGTTGCGAATGCCCCTGCATGTACTGGCCAGTCGCTTGGACATGACCCCAACTGGAGCCAAGCGTCTGGAGCAACGCGAAGCCGATGGCTCCATCACGTTGCAGGTCCTGCGCAAAGCCGCCGAGGCCATGGATATGCGCATGATCTATGTGCTCGTTCCCAAGGATGGTTCGCTGCAGAAACTGATCGAGCGCCGTGCGTATGAAGCGGCCAAGGAGATCGTGGAACGCGCCGATCAGAGCATGCGATTGGAGGCTCAGTCGGTGAGCCGTGAACGCATCGCCGAGGCCATCAAGGAGAAGGCCGAGGAATTGCAGCGTGACCTGTCCAAGGAGCTATGGCGCTAAGTTGGGAGATCACCGGCGGTAGTACACCGCTCGACGAAGATGAGCGGCTGGGACTGCTCGCGGATTGGGTGAGTACGCGTGGGCAACTTGACGAAGTGGAGCAGCACAACATCGAGCTGGGCGCTCAATGGGGTCTGGGCCGTCGGAGAAAACCCATGGACTTGCTGACCGAGGAATTCGTGAAGCGTCTTCACGAAAAGATGTACGGCGAGGTTTGGAAGTGGGCAGGCGCGTTCAGACGCACGGAGAAGAATCTCGGTGTGGACCCGGTGCGCATCGCCACGGACCTGCGCCAGTTGCTGGATGACGCACGCTATTGGTTGGAGCACGCCACTTACCCATGGGACGAGATCGCGATCCGGATGAAACATCGGATCGTGCTGATCCACTGCTTCGCGAACGGGAATGGCCGCCATTCACGCATGATGGCCGATGTCCTAGCAAAGTCCCTAGGCCAACCGCTGTTCACATGGGGGATCAATTCGGATCCCGCGACGGCGCGCGAACGATACTTCCATGCACTGCATGCGGCCGATAGAGGTGATATCCAACCTCTGATCGCCTTCGCAAGAAGCTGAAACGCGCCGTGATCGCCTGCTGAGGATCGCGCGTCAGGCAGAAAGCGCCTTTGCCACGTCATCCCTCCTTCTGCTGGCCACTTCCACCTTGCGCCCATTGCGCAGCACCACAAAGCCCGCCTTGTCCAGGTGGTCGATATGCCTGCGGTTCACCAAGTAGCTCCTATGGGTGCGCAGGAAGCCCAAAGGGGTGAGCATGTCCTCGTAATCCTTCAGCGTGCGGGCGGAAACGAAGCGGCGCTCATCCGCGAGGTGCAGGTTGGTATAATTCACATCGGCCTCGCACCAGACCACCTCACTGGGCGGAATGAAATAGCTGCGGTCGCCGCTGGTGAGGGTGAGCTTCATGGTGCGCTCATCGGGCTGGGCGATGTTGTGCAGCAGGTGCGATCGGTCCTCCGCGCTGAGGCCGCGTTTGCTCAGGTGGCGATCGATGGCCGCGCGCAACTCGCCGCCGAGCACGGGTTTCACCAGGTAATCCAGGGCACTGAAGCGGATGGCCTGGATGGCGTGCTTGCTGCTGCCAGTGCTGAAGATCACGTCGAAATCCCAAGTGCCGAGTCTCTTCAAAAGCTCGAAGCCATCGCCGCCGGGCATCTGCACATCGAGGAAGAGCAATACGGGCTTGTGGGCCCGCAAGACCTCCATGGACTGTGCCACCGATGCCGCCTCGGCCACCACGACCACTTCCGGAGCATGGCGTTGCAACATGGCGCGAAGCACGTCGCGCGCCTCCTGCTCATCATCCACGATCACGGCTTGCATGTGGGCAAGTTAGTTCTGAGGATGATGTCGCGCCTTCAGCGCTCCTGAGATGCGCCTATCCCTGCCCATGGCAGGGCCATGGGCAGGGATGAGGTCGGGCCTTTAGCCCTCCCGAATGAGCATCACGCCCAGTACCTTCTTTCTGTGAGCGCGACAGGTCGGGCCTTCAGCCCTCCCACGTTCTGCCGCTTGTTCGATCAGGGCCGAAGGCCCGACCTCATCCCGTCCCGGCACGCAGCGCCGGGTTTACGCGCGCAGTGCGGGAGAGCGCTGAAGGCGCGACGCCTACTTTCACACCTCAAGCCACACCCCATGCCGCAATCCCTCGCACACATCATCATCCATCTCGTCTTCAGTACGCGGCAACGTATTCCCATGCTCGTTCAGCCGGTGCGTGCAAAAGCTCATGCCTACCTCGCCACGCTATCCCGTGAGTTGAACTGCGAGTGCTACCGCGTGGGCGGTGTGGAAGACCACGTACACATGGCGATACGCCTTCACCGTACGGTGCCCGTTGCCGACCTGGTGGAACATGTGAAGGCGCGGTCGTCCTACTGGCTGAAGCAGCAAGGGCCTGGCCTTGAGCATTTCTCCTGGCAGAAAGGCTACTCCGCGTTCTCCGTGTACTACCGGGAAGTGGATCGCCTGCTGTGGTACATCGACAACCAGGAAGAGCACCACCGGAAACAGGGCTTTCAGGATGAGTATCGCGGCCTGCTCGCGGAGCATGGCATTGAGTTCGATGAACGTTACGTATGGGACTGACGTCGCGCCTTCAGCGCTCCTGAAAAGCGCGTGCATCGCGGCCCATGGCCAAGCCATGGGCCGCGATGAGGTCGGGCCTTCAGCCCTCCCGAACTTGCATCATCCCCAGCACCTTCTTTATCTGGCCACGGCTGGTCGGGCCTTCAGCCCTCCCGATCCTGCATCATCCCCAGCACCTTCTTTCTGTGGGCATGGCTAGTCGGGCCTTCAGCCCTTCCGATCCTGCATCATCCCCAGCACCTTCTTTCGGTGAGCGCGACTAGTCGGGCCTTCAGCCCTCCCCACTCCCGAGGCTCGGGTCAGTCATCGCGCCGTTCCCCACAGTGAGCGCACAAGGGCCGAAGGCCCGACCTCATCCCGTCCCGGCGCAGCGCGCCGGGTATACGCGCGCAGCGCGGGTGAGCGCTGAAGGCGCGACCTCAAAGACCAAGCATCACCCGCGTACCCGTCGCTCTCCCCTCCGCATCCTTCAGGTCCTCGATCACGAATGCGCCTTCCTTCTCCATCCGCTCGGTAAGCAGTGCAAGCCGCTCCCCCGTCAACTTCAGGCCCAGCGAGGTGCGCCCCGGCCGGTCCGTCTTCGCGCTTCGGCCCACGCCGTTGTCCTGCACAATGCAGGTCACCCGGCCGCCGTCGGATGCGAAGCGCACGCTCAACCGCTTCGGCCCCTCCTTCGGTGCAAGCCCGTGCCAGATCGCATTCTCCACAAAGGGCTGTACGAGCAGGGACGGGATCATCGGTTCCTCCTTCAACAATTGCGGATCGGCCTCCACGCTCCATTGGAGTTCCCCCTTCATGCGCAGCCCCTCGAGCATCACGTAGTTGCGCAGGAAGTCGAGTTCCTCATCCAAGGCGATCTTGTCCCGCACACTGTGCTCAAGCACCTGGCGAAGGAGGCGAGCAAAACCATCGAGGTATTCCTCCGCCTTCGCGTGTTCGCCTGCAAGCGAAAGCGCCTTGATCGCGTTGAGGCAGTTGTGGATGAAGTGCGGGTCCATCTGCGTGCGCAGCACCTTCATCCGCAGCAATGTGTTCACCTCCTCGATCCGCGCCTGCTTGTCCTCCAGCGCCGCATTGAGTTCCATGAGCACGGCCTCATGCTTCCGTTTCAGGCGCAGATTGCGCCACACCAGCAGTACCGCGCCAATCGCCAGGACCGCCAAGGCCAGGCTTCCATAAAGCTGGAGGTTCTGCACCCTGAGCCGGTCCGCCTTTCTTCGGTTGTCCTCGCCCAACCGCGCGATCTCCTCCTTGTTCAAGCGCGTTTCAAATTTCTTCTCCAGCGTGAGCATTTGCTCGTCCGCAGCGGCCCTTGCGAAGCTGTCCTTCAGCACTTCCAGGTCGCGCATGAGCAGGTAGGCCTTGGCGCTGTCCCCGATCGCGGCCTGGCTCTCGGCCAGGAAGCCCGTGTTCTCGATCCGCAAGCCCAGTTCGGCCCTGTCCGCATTGTTCAATGAATCGCTGCGCGTGAATTCAGGGATGGCATCCCGGAAGCGGCCTGCGGTAAAGAGTGCATAACCGCGCTGGTTGTGGTACTGGCTCCGGGTATGCAGGTCGGTCCGCTGCACCTCTTCCCGCAGCGCGTCAGACCGCGCCATCGCCGAATCGATCTTCCCTTCCTCGATGAACAGGTTGATCTGGTTCAACCTCGCACGTGCATGTCGCCGGGTCTCCGTGGGGGATATGAACGAGATGCTCGCGTCATAGTACCACCGTGCTGAATCGTAATGGTGCTTGACATAGAACCAATTGCCCAGGGTGTTGTACGTACTGGCCAAAGCAGCGCTGTCCCGGGTGGCCAATGCCAATGCAATGGCTGTTTCCGCATGTTCCCGCGCCGGGGTGAACCGACTCTGATAAAAATCCACGTCGGACAGTATGCTTTCCCCGCGGACCCAGCTGGAGGTATCCCCCGCAGTGCGCGCAAGGAGGATCGCCTGGCGTGCATGTTCCTGTGCGCCGGCATGGTCCTGGGCCCTGACCTGCACCATGGCAATGGCAAGGTGTGCGCGGGCCTTCTCCCGTTCGTTGCGCGCATGGCGCAAGGCGCGTTCCGCAGTCGCCTTGGCGGAATCCAGCAGATCGGCATCACGGAACGCTTTGGACAGGTCGATCGCCCGTTCGCAATAGTCCACCGTGGCAGCGGCCCGCAACGCTTCCTGTGCCATGCGCACAGGTTCCGGCAGGGGATCCTGGGCGGGGGCAACGCCCTGCAAGCCAACGATGGCAATGGCCAGTACGGGTTTGCGCATGAAGTGAAGGTAAGCCAGGCCAGTCATCCGGTCGTAGCTCTGCACCCGTTTCCCGAACCCGATGCCGGAATTCCCCGGCACCGGGTTTCGGGCATTGGGAGGTCCATGCGGTCAAGCATCGTCGCAACCTCTTTCGCCCGCCAACTGTCGGATCTCCTTGAACTTTATCGCACCGAACGATCCGTTCCACGTGTGCTACCTCCTCACCCCGAATGGCCTCGGCACCAGCAAACTGGCCATGAAGTTCGACAAGGGCATCGGCGTGGTGAACACCGCACGGAACTGGAACACGGTGCTGAAGATGCGGGAGCTGGCCCAAGGTTTGGGCGAGGAATGACTTGTCACCATCGTACAACGCAGAATACCACTGAACGCATACATTTACTTCGTTTAGAGCCTGCTGTTCCAATATCGTCCCGCCTTCAAATCGGGTTCGGATGGTCTTCAAGGAGTTGCTCTTCGGCATCTGGACCGTCACGGTCCTTGCCAGCTGTTCCGCCACGGACGAGGTGGCGAGCAAAAGCCCGTTGATCCAAAAACGGAGATTCCGCAGTGGCTGGCATGTGAACCTGCGGACCGGTGATGGGCACAATACGGCCCAGGCCCCACGCCGTTCCGAAAGGCGTGCACCGCATGTCATCATGCCGGGACCCATGCTCCAGCACGAGCCTCTCGTTGCCCCCGCGGCCGGAAAGGCCATTGCAGACCCCGACGACCTCACCCTCTGCAGCGCCACACCCGCAATGGGCAAACAGCCCAGATCGGACTTGGTCGCGTCAGCGAATGGCCAGGCCCTGATCATAAATGCAACCGCATCCTTGGATCGATCCGGCATGCCTGAGGAATCGGCGATCAACATCTTGGGCGTCAAAGAGGATGCAAACAACCGAATAAATGGCTTCGCATTAGCGGGGTTCATTTTCGCGTTCTTGTTTCCCTTGTTGGGCTTCATCTT
>JAFDZG010000012.1 GCA_018267065.1 Bacteroidota bacterium | reverse complement strand
GTGGAGCATCTCGGTTTCGCCAACGACCTGGTGAAAGTGAAGACCGGATACGCCCGCAACTACCTGTTGCCGCGCGGCCTGGCCGTAACGGCCACGGACAGCCAGCGCAAGCAGCTGGCCGAAACCCTCAAGCAGCGCGCCCACAAGGAAGCCAAGCTGCGCGAAGAGGCCGATAAGAACGCCAACAAGCTCATGGCGCAGACCATCAAGATCGGCGCGAAAGTGGGCGAGAAAGGCCGCATCTTCGGCAGTGTGAACACCATCATGCTCAGCGACGCCTTCAAGGTGCTCGGCATCGAGGTGGACCGCAAGCACATCAAGCTCAAGGGCGAGGCCATCAAGACCATTGGCACCTACCAGGCCGAAGTGACCTTCCACCGCGACGTGGTGAAGACCATTCCCTTCGAGGTGGTGGAGGAGTGAGCTCCTTAACGCATGAACATTGGATCGGGGCCTTCGGGCCCCTTTCTTTTTTCCTCACCGCTTCCGCGGGTCTCCGCAAGCAGATCGTGCGTTTGTCCGCTCTACGGGATCCTGCGATTCCGATCGTCTGATCGTCTCATTGTCTGATCGTCTGATCGTCTGATCATCACCAGTAGCTTCGCCGCCATGCCGGAACCAGCCGCAGACGACCGCATCCTGTTGCGCTTCTTGGCACGCCTGGGCCAGGCCGAGCTGGCGGCGGGCAACGCCGTGGCCTTGGTGGAACGCGACCTGGGGCAGATCGCCAAACGCCACGGCCGCCCCAATACCACCGTATTTGCCCTGCCCACCGTGCTGATGGTGCAGAGCGAGGAAGGCCAGGAACACCGGGTGCAGCTCACGCCTGGCCCGTACCGCGTTGGCGAACTGCGCTTCGATCAGATGGAAGGCGTGCTGGAGATCGCGCGGGAAGCCCGCAACGGGCGGCTGTCGCCTGCGGACGGCCTGCGCAAATTGGAGGCCGTGTGGAAGATGAAGCACCGCTATGGCGACGCGGGCTTCGTGCTCGGCTATTTGCTCACCACCATCGGTATTGCGCTCATTTTGCGGCCCACCTGGGCCGGGCTGGGCTACGTGGCTGCGCTGGGCCTGTTCTGCGCACTGCTGCTGGTGGCCGTGCGCCGCCAACCCGCATGGAACGCCGTGATGCCCGTGGTGGCGGCTTTCCTGCTCTCTTCCGCCGTGGCCCTGCTCTACCGCTTCGGCGTGCAGGAACCCGCCATGCAATTGCTCATCCCGCCGTTGATCATCTTCCTGCCCGGCAGCACCCTCACCGTGGCCGTGGTGGAACTGGCCTTCGCCAACATCGTGTCGGGCGCCAGCCGGTTCGTGGCCGGCTTCATCCAGCTCATTCTGCTCGCCTTCGGCATCCTGGGCGGCTTCAAGGCCTTCGGCGGGGAGTTCCCTGCCGATGCGGCAAACCCTGAGCGGCTGGCCCCTTGGTTGGCCTGGGGCGGGGTAGTGCTCTTCGCCCTCGGGCTCCACCTGTTCAAAAGCAGCCGCAAGCGCTCCCTGCCTTGGATGATGGCCACCATGCTCATGGCATTCCTGGGCCAGAACATCGCGGGCCGTTTCCTGGACGGTTCTTCCACGGCCTTCTTCGGTGCCGTGGTGATGGCCATTACCGCGCTGTCCATTGAGTACCGGCTGAAAGGCCCGCCCGCCATCGTGTCCATCATCCCGGCCTTTTGGCTGCTGGCACCGGGTTCCTTCGGTTTGGTCAGCGTTACCTCCATGGCCAACGGCGGGCTGGGCACCGGCGGCAGCATCCTGGAACTGCTCTTCATCCTTACGGCCATTGCCACTGGCACGCTCATTGGCGCATTTGTGTACAGTGCCTTGTTGCACGTGCGCCGCTCCGGCTGGTGGCGCGAACCCTTTGCGCGGGGCGGAGTGCGTGATGGCGAAGCAGGGGAGGGCACGCTGTGAGGGCAGAGCGCCGAAAACAACCGGGGCCGCCCTTGCGGAACGGCCCCGTTGATCGGTTTGTAGGTTGCGTGGCTTATTCCTTCACCCACCGACCCGTGGCGCGCAGGGCGCCCTGGCCATCGGTGATGCGGTACAGGTACACGCCAGGGGCAAGGTTGGTGGCGTTCACGGTGGCGCTGCTTTGCAGCACGTCCGTGCTTGTGGCCAGTTGGCCCTGTGCATTGTAGAGCTCCAGCGTGCCCCGTGCCACCACCGGGCCGTTCACAAAGGCCGTGAACCCCGTGCTGCCCGGATTGGGCCACACGGTGGCGGTGCTTTCGGCCTCATGCTCTCCAATGCCGCTCTGGCAATCCCAGGGTGCGATCTTCATGATCCAGGGCTGCGGCAGCGATTGGGTATTCACGTTCATTTTGGAACCCATGAGCAGAGTGCCGCCATCGGGCGTGGCCTTTACGCGGTTCAGCATGTAATAGCTGCCATCCTCCGCGCCGTCCACGGCCACTTGGTCGCACAGCACGTTCAGCATGGTGTCCAGCTGGTAAATGTGGATGCGGGAGGGGGTGAAGGACATTGCATAGCTATACGGGTTGAAGTTGTGTACGACCGCAGTTACGACGGACCCGTCCGGTTCCAGATCGTGCGATTGGAACCGACTACAATAGTCATAGAGAGTTTCCTGTTCCGGCAAGAAAACGGCTTCCTGTGTGCCGGTTGATGAGAGCCTAGTTGCCACAAAGCTTAATCCCTGGGCTTGTGACAGGCTTCCAATGCGTCCCGTAATGATGATGGATCCACCGGGTGTTGCACTCATGTATTGGCTGTCCCGAAGAATACTGTCCGGTGGCAAGGGATTGCCATTGCCGGTGACGGATGTGCCTGGAAATCCATCGATGTAGTCCAAGTTCTCATTGAAGCGGAGGTATTTGGTAATGCCCCATGGGCCAATTGAACCACCGATCACGGAAGTCAGCATCAAACTGTCCAACAACACGGAGTGCAGGCCGCAGGCCAGGGTGGAGGCAGTGTCCAAAATGCGTTGGCCCAACTCCGTACCATCGGTACCAAGGCGCATGAGCAACAACATGTTCGGGGTGTGAAAGAAGTTGTTGATGTTCACTCCTCCAGCGATGAACAGTGCTGAATCATGGTCCAGTGCAGCATCGAAGAAAATGAAATCCCGCGTGCCGTCCTGTACAAGGTGATGATGTGAAGAGCCGATTGCTCCCAGAGCATTCACTTGAAATTGCCCGATGCTGCGGTTGAGCAGGGTGAGGCTATCCCATGTAAGTGCAAGCAGTTGGTACGGATGTCCGTTAGTGCCCTTAGCTATGGTGGTTGCCTTGATGCAGCGGGTGTCGGCTTGTGCAAGGTCGGTGCCCAATACTTGCCCGTTGGGCGAAAAATGTGTAATCCAGCTACTCGCCTTGGTAACGAGGAACGTATCGTTCTCGTGGTACGAAACTGATGCAGCGATCACGTCCCCATTGGCGAGCGTTTGGGCGTCCACCATTTGGGAATTCTCATGGAATACGGGTAGCGTTACCGACCATTCGGCCTGAGCCAAGCAGAACACTGGTGCCAACGCAACCAATGCCAATAGTTGCCGAAACATCCTGATCAAGGAATCATGCCGTATTGCCGAATGCCGTACCGGTATTTCACTTCATGCCATTCGAGGTGCAACTGAGTTACAAAATCGCCAAGGACCTGCAAGCTTGCCGGAGTCTTCGTTGGGCATTGGTTTTGGTTGATCCATTGCATAACATCATAAGCCCCTTGGGTGTACTTTGCCATGTCCGTTGCTCCTAGGCACGGAACCGGAATTACGTTGGTATTATCGAAGAATATCTTGTACAAGCCGTTTGGGTCAGGGAAGTTCGTGAGGGAATAGAAATGAGCTTGCGTGTTTGTACTGCCTCGACTGACCGTCCAGCTTTCCACGCTGGCATAGTACTGTCCCACGGCAAGCAATGGAATTGTTGCACTCACTCGGTCTTGGATGGTCAGGTCGGCACCTTTTGCGCTAAAACCGCCCCAGCAACAAGAGTTTTGACCATTGCCTAGTGTGTAAAAAAGTAGGTTAGTGTTGGGTGGGTAGGAAGTATTCAAAGCCAACCTTTCATTGCCTTGCCCCAAGGCATACGAAATCTTCAGCTCCAATCCATTCGCGCCGGTAACCGGCTCGGCGTCCACCACCACCAGGTGTTGGTCAGCAGCAATCGATTGGTTCAGTTGCGCCAACACCGATACAAAAGCATTGGCGGCATCGGCCTCATTTACTGTACCATTTGCGCTTGCCACGGCAACGGTGAGGCTGTCGTTCACAAGTTCGTTGTACGGGAGCCAAGCCTGTGCCAGGCCGTAGTTCAGCGCGCCCTCCACGTACCAGGCGGCGCTGTCGGCACTAAATTCATTGGTGCTTCTTGAGCCCCCCTGCACACTGGCTTGGTGCTGGGCCCGTGCCACGAAATCCGCGATGCGTGGCGTAAGGTTTTCTTGAACTTGGGAGGTAGCTCCGGGCTCGGGGAGCATCTCCTTTTGGCAAGCCGTCCAGAGCAAGGTGGTCATGGCGGCTATGCCCAGCGCCCCGAGCGCTTTAGCGCGTTTGTGCGTTTGTGCGTTTGTGCGTTTGTGCGTTTTCCATTTTGAATGGGTTTGGTTTGGGCTAAAGGTAAGGGCCGTGGCAAAACGTGAAAGGGTTGTGGGAAATTGTTTGTCCACGATCCAAACAGAATTGGTGGGGCATTGCACAAGCGGGCCAACTGCTTGGTGAACAGCCCGAACCGCCCGGACGTTACCTTTGCGGCCGAAATCACGGATACCACACTGGACATGGCACACATCTTCGACTTGGATATGATCAAGGCGGTGTATGACCGCTACCCCGCCCGTGTGGCGGCCACCCGCAAGGCCTTGGGAAGGCCGCTCACGCTCACCGAAAAGATCCTCTACGCGCACCTTACCGAGGGAGCTGCCACCAAGGAGCACAAGCGTGCCGAAGAGTACGTGGACTTCGCACCGGACCGCGTAACCATGCAGGACGCCACCGCGCAGATGGCGCTGCTGCAGTTCAAGACCACCGGCAAGCCCAAGGTGGCGGTGCCCACCACGGTACACTGCGACCACTTGATCCAGGCCCGCGTGGGGGCCAAGAAGGATTTGCAGGAAGCGCTGAACAAAGGCAACGAGGTGTACAACTTCCTGGAGAGCATCAGCAACAAATACGGCATCGGCTTCTGGCGGCCGGGCGCGGGCATCATCCACCAGGTGATGCTGGAGAACTATGCCTTCCCCGGCGGCATGATGATCGGCACGGACAGCCATACGCCCAACGGCGGCGGCCTCGGCATGCTGGCCATTGGCGTGGGCGGCGCGGACGCCTGTGATGTGATGAGCGGCCTGCCTTGGGAGCTGAAACAGCCCAAGATCATCGGCGTGCACCTCACCGGCAAGCTCAGCGGCTGGAGCTCGCCCAAGGACATCATTTCCACGGTGTGCGGCATCCTTACCGTGAAGGGCGGCACCGGCGCCATCATCGAATACTTCGGGCCGGGCGCACAAAGCATCAGCGCCACCGGCAAGGGCACCATCTGCAACATGGGCGCGGAGATCGGCGCCACCACCAGCACCTTCGGCTACGATGATGCCATGCGCCGCTACCTGAAGGCCACCAAGCGCGAAGAAGTGGTGGCCATGGCGGACAAGATCGCCGAGCACCTCACCGGCGACCCGGAGGTGTACGCGGACCCCGCCAAGTATTTCGACCG
>JAFDZG010000129.1 GCA_018267065.1 Bacteroidota bacterium | reverse complement strand
CTCTGCCAGGCGGTCGGCGGCGTGCATGCACACGGTGAAGGTGCTGCCGTAGCTCACCACGGTGATGACGTCGCCTTCGCGCACCACCTCAGGGATGCCGATGGGCACGGTGAACTCGCCGAGGTTGGCGGGCATGCGCTCCTTGCTGCGGTAGCCGTTGAGGCATTCGATCACCAGTGCGGGATCGTCGCTTTGCACCAACGTGTTGTACATGCCTGCGGCCTGCTGCATGTTGCGCGGCACGCACACCACCATGCCGCGCAGGCTGTTGATGATCATGCCCATGGGGCTGCCGCTGTGCCACACGCCCTCAAGCCTATGGCCCCGCGTGCGCACGATCAGCGGGCATTTTTGGCCGCCCTTGGTGCGCCATAGCATGGTGGCCACATCGTCGCTGAGCGGTTGCAGGCCGTAGAGCAGGTAGTCCAGGTATTGGATCTCCGCCACGGGGCGCAGTCCGCGCAGGGCCATGCCGATGCCCTGGCCGATGATGCTGTTCTCGCGGATGCCGGCATCGCTGACGCGCAGCTCGCCGAAGCGCACCTGCATGCCCTCCATGCCCTGGTTCACGTCGCCGATCTTGCCGGTGTCCTCGCCGTAGGTGAGCAGCAGCGGCTCTTTTTCGAATAGCGCGGCGAAGTTGTCGCGGATGATCACACGGCCGTCCACTTCCTCGTCGCCGTTGTATTCCACCGGCACTTCGGCCACGTTCAGGCAGCTCTTGGCGCTTTGGCTGTACAGGTGGCTGCCGTAGCGGTCCGCGTTGGCGGCCATTGCGCTTTCGACCCATTCGCGCAGCGCATCCACGGAGGGGTGTGTGGTGTGGCCCATGGCGATCAACGCACGGCGCGCGGCGGAAAGGATGTCCTTGCGGCCGGGGTCCAAGGCTTTCCGCAGCTCTTCGGCGAGGGCCGCACCTTCCGGCGTGCCCATAGCATCGATCAGTTCGATCACTTCGTTCTTCTCAGTCTGGATCGGTGCGTTGAACGCCGCCCATGCGGCTTTCTGTGCGGCACGTGCATCGGCCTTGGCCTGGGTGTGGATCGCATCGAGCTCTTCCGCCGTGGCAATGGGATTGCCGCCGGGCTTGAAGGCCAGGATGAATTCCCGGAAGCGCACGTTGCAATCCGCGGTCTTGTACCAGTCCAGCAGTTCCTTGCTCTTGTAGCGCTCGTGGCTGCCGCTGGTGCTGTGGCCTTGGGGCTGCGTCACTTCCTCCACATGGATCAGGCAGGGCACATGTTCCTCGCGGCATTGCGCAATGGCCTGCTCATAGGTTTTGTTCAGTGCGGCATAGTCCCAGCCCTTCACCTTGTGGATGCGGATGCCGTTGGTGCCTTCCTGCTTCTCAAAGCCCTTGAGCAGCGCGCTGATGCTGCCTTTGGTGGTCTGGTATTCCTTGCCCACGCTGATGCCCCAGCCATCGTCCCACACGCTCACGGCCATGGGCACTTGCAGGATGCCGGCTGCGTTGATGGCTTCCCAGAAGGGTCCTTCACTGGTGCTGGCGTCGCCAATGGTGCCGAAGGCCACTTCATTTCCCCTGTCGCTGAAGCGGGTGTAGCTGTGCAAGGCTTCGTTCTGCCGGAACATCTTGCTGGCCTGCGCCAAGCCGAGCAGGCGCGGCATCTGGCCGCCGGTGGGGCTGATGTCCGGGCTGGAATTGTACTGCGCCGTGAGGTCCTTCCATTCGCCGCGGTGGTCCAGGCTGCGGGTGGCGAAGTGGCCGTTCATCTGGCGGCCTGCGCTGGCGGGTTCGGCGTCCACATCGGCGTGGGCGTACAGCTGCGCGAACCATTGTTGCACGGTGAGTTCGCCGATGGCGAACATGAAGGTCATGTCGCGGTAGTAGCCGCTGCGCCAATCGCCGGGGCGGAACTGCTTGGCCATGCAGATCTGGGCCAGCTCTTTGCCGTCGCCGAAGATGCCGAACTTGGCCTTGCCGGTGAGCACTTCCTTGCGGCCCAGCAGGCTGGCTTCGCGGCTCAGGCATGCCATGGCATAGTCACGCAGGATCTCCTGCTTCAGTTCATTCAGGGTGATGGGCTCTTCGGCGGTATGGGTATGCGTAGCGGGCATGTGTGGAAACGGACGATGGTTGCGAAGGTAGCGCCTCCGGCCGAGTACGGCTTGAACAAATGGCGAAGCTGCTTGTTGCATTTGCATGCAGCGGGCGGCATGATCCGGCATGCACGGGCAAAGGCTTGGAAAAAGGATCAACTTTGCGGCCGCAACGCTATCAAAAAAACAACTCGAAAAAATCCAACGACCATGCGAAAGAACCTCACTCCCCTTGCCCTGTTTGCAGCCGCAGGCATGCTGCTGTCCGCCTGTGGCGGCAGCGAAAGCAAGCCAGCTGAAACCACTCCTGCCACACCTGCCGCCACACCTGCGCCGGAAGCAACGCCGGAGGCCGCTGCGCAACCGGCCTACCCGGCAGGCTTCATCACGGCGGCCGACATCACCTTGGGGCCCATTGACCAAGCCCGGGTTGCGGCCGGCAAGAAGATCTTCGACGAGAAGTGCCACGTATGCCACGGCCTCAGCGACCAAAAGGTGGTGGGACCGGGTTGGAAAGGCGTAACCGAGCACCGCAAGCCGGAGTGGATCATGAACATGATCCTGCATACGGAATGGATGCTTCAGAACGACACCGCCGCCCAAAACTTGGTGGAACTGACCAAAGCCCAAATGACGGACCAGGGCCTCACCAAGGAACAGGCGCGTGACATGCTGGAGCTGATGCGCACGCTGTAAGCCGATTACCTAAGTCCAAAGGCCGGTTCCTGCATGGGGCCGGCCTTTGTTATTAGGGTGGCCCGAAGTACCTCGAACGAGGGTGAGCATCCAAAAGAACCTTCACTATCGATCGTGCCGCCGGAGCGAGGTACTTCGGGCCACCAATTGGGAAAAGCTCAAGGCTTGATTGCGGCGGCGATCTCCGCTTCCTTGCGCATCTTCCAGGAATGGGCCAGCAGGATGAAAATGCCCACCGGCAGCAGCACGGATACCAGCAGGATAAGCCAGT
>JAFDZG010000128.1 GCA_018267065.1 Bacteroidota bacterium | reverse complement strand
GTTTTTGCGGGCGCGAAGGTAGAAGTTGTTCCGCAATAGGGAAAGGATTGTTGATGAACTGTTGCCCCGGAGATGGAATGGACACCGGTGGCAAAGGGGATGGCCATCGCCTTTGGCCGTAACAACATTCAACCCTGCACGTGCCTGCCATAGACGGCGCGACGCTGATTCCGGTTGGTAATGTTTCAACAGATGGCCGCCCAATGGATAGAATAATTTGATCGGCTCGATTTGGATTTTCCGAATTCGCACTTATTTTTCAGCGTTGAAACCCCAAACCTCAAACCACCATGGTTACTACCCCCCCCCCCGCGCATTTAGGAAAATCATTACCTCACTGGCGGTTCATTAGGGCAACGATAGTCCTGCTCGGCTCCAGTTTACTGGCCATTTCCACAAGTGCCCAAGCAACCATGTTGTGGCAACAAATAACGGGGTCCACCAATAGGCCGAGAGGAGTGGATTATGCTTGGAACGGATCTTCAATGGTGGGAACACCCACCACCGCAAGCACTCCGCAGACACCGGCCCAAAGTGGCGGGGATTGGTGGTATGACGTGGTGGAAATAAGGGAGAACGGCGTGGTTACAGGCTATGTGGCGGTAGGTTATTCGGGAGCACCCAACTGGGGATATGACGACGGTTGTTTTACAAGAACTATTGACGACCTCCCCACTGCAGTCAACAACGGGCCGCTGGAAAACAATGGAAACCGCCACGGGGAAACACGCGGTGCCGTAGCTAGGTATGGACTGGACGGCACCTTGATTTGGTACCATTCATTTTATGCTGGTGCCCTGCTGGGCGTGATACAGGATTCACAGGGAAAACTAGTAATGGTGGGCTCGGCCGCCAACAGCCACGCCAATTATTTTGATGACATCGCTTCACCTCCGGCCCTGGCCCTGAACCCGGTAAGCGGATCCAATACCACCCCGATCTGCACCACGGGTACGGCGGAGAGGCAAATGATGGTCATGAAAATGAACACTGATGGCAGCTTGGACTGGAACTACCTCTACAACCCGGAGGCCACGGCTGCCACGGCATCCCTGCGCCGGACCGACGGCATGGACCTGGTGGAAACGCCGCTTTCCGGCGGGGCCATCGGCTACCGGGTGGTAGGTGACGCAGCACGGTCCGATGGGTCCGGCGGTTTCGTTACTGGGAAGCAAAGACCCTATATTGTCCAGTTGGATGCAAACGGCAACAAACAGTGGGACCATTATTACGGCACATTGGCCGGACCGGGCGGTTGGGATGAAGTTCAGGAGGGGTCCATTAACGCCACAGCCATCGACCGGGCGACATTAGGGAGCAATTCCTATTACGCCGTCACCGGAACCGTAACCGGGTATGACCCGGCGCAGACCAATGGTGAACTCTTTCCGGCCCAGGCTTGGTTGATGTACTTCAATGAACCAGCCGCCGCTTCGGGGTACCAGGCGTACAGTACCTACGCAACGGCCCAACAGGTGGGCAACATTGCGGGATCATCCAAAAGCAACGATGTGAAGATCAAGGAAGAGGCCAATGTCCCGGTGGTCTATTGGCCGGTGATCGGCAACCTGCACGGCGCGCCATGGGCGGGCGTGCATTACGCGGAGCACGGCTACGTGTACAAGTTGCCGTGGAACGGTACTGTGCCCACCGCTACCGCCGATCTTGGCGAATTACATGCATTCGACCTGCAGCTCGGCATTTGCGCCACTGCGGACGGCAACATCCTGGCCACGGCCACGAAATGGCCTCCCGGAAAAAGTGTTGCCTCTGGGAACAACTACGGATACACTGACCTGACCCAGGCGCAGGTAGATGCTCTAACGGCTTACCGGCCCGGATATAACTGGAACCCCGTCCTGCCCCCAAGTCCATGGGCCACTTGGTACAGCTTTTGGGGCACACAGAGCTACTTGGCCAAACTGAACGGTACGGACCTCAGCCTTGTGTGGGACCACCAATGGACCCACGGTTATTCCACCTCGGACGATGCCTTCGCGGGCAATTTGCGGCGCCGACAATGCAATTTCAAGGTGTTGGAAGGCCAGGATGGTGATGTTGTTGTGTGCGGCAACACCGGCCACAATTTTGATGATGCGTACCTGGCCAAGTTCCACGAATGCGACTACACCGTGGCGGCCACCACGACCTATGCCTGCCCAGGTATGGGCGGCACAAATGCCATTGACCTTACCATTACCGGCAATTCCGGCCCTTATTCTTATTTGTGGTCCAACGGGGCCACCACCGAAGATGTAAGCAACTTGGCCCCCGGCACCTATACGGTGCAAGTAACGGACCAGCAGGACTGCCCCAATACAGGGGAGTACACAATCTATTCCCCCCTGAACCTCACCATTGTACCGCACTATGCCTGCATGGAAGGCCTGCCCAATGGCTACCTTGAGGCTGTGGTAACAGGGGGCAGCCCAGGTACCAATGCCACCGTGATCTGGAACTACGGCATTGGGCCGGACATGACCATGGGCGTGGGGTTCGGCCCTACTTTCAACCCGGCGTCCAGCCCCAATCCCAATCCGGGGTATTGGCAGTTGTATGCACAAGTGCAGGACCCCGTTACCGGCTGCTACACTTTCGACCAAACCGGGCTTACCGGCGCAGGCCAGCCTAACCCGGTGATCAATACCTCCATTACGCCTGCCGCATGTGCCACTTCCGCGCCCGGGGCCATCAACCTGAACATGGACCCGGCATTTGCACCGTGCACCTTCCTCTGGTCCAACGGCGCAACTACCGAGGACCTCTCTGTGCCCATGGGCGGCACCTATTCCGTTACCATCATTTACGGTCAGGCCTGCAGCACTACCCTGAGCTACACCGTGCCGGAAACCAACCCCTGCTGTCCGGCCGATATTTACGTGCCGGATGGTGCGTTGTCCTCCGCGTACGGCACAGGCTTCTCCAATACCACCGTGGACATCATTGGCCAGTTTTTCGTCTCCGGCCTGTTCACCTTCACCAATTGCACCGTGTACATGGAGCCCGGCGCGGAGATCGTAGTGCAGCCCGCATCTACCCTGCGAATGACCGGCTGCACCGTGGAAAGCTGCAAGGACATCATGTGGAGGTCCATTACCGTGAACGACCATGGTTACGTGGACATCGTAAATTGCACCATGCGCGACGCGGAGAACGTGGTAAAGGCCGTGCAACGTTGCATTGTATCACTGCGAAGCAGCCAGTTCCTGGATAACAGGACCACCGTGTATGTGCCCGCTTTCTCCAGCGACCCCTTTGTGTTCAGCGATGTGGCCCTGAAAATAACCGACAACCTCTTCTCCAGCTCCGGTAGCTTGGCGCAGCCCTACCCCGGCCAAACCACCGCCTTGGGCCGCATTGGCTATGCCGCCGTGGACGTGGACCAAACCTCCTTCGCCGACCTTACCGGCGGCGGCAATGTGATAGACCGCATGAGCAACGGCATCATAGGCCGCCGCAGCAATATGGAGGTAAGCGGCTTTGCCATCCGGAACGTGCAGCCCGATCCCGCATATGCTTACGTAGGCAACGGCTCCGGCATTTTTGCCCGGGGCGAACACGGTTCGTTCAAATTGGCCCAAACCGGCTTTGGTGCAACTGGAGCCCCAAGTTTTGACAATTGTTACTGGGGCCTACACACGCGCTTCATGAACGTGATCAGCTCGGACAACAACATGAGCGCCGTGAAAGTGGGCTACCGCATTGACCGCAGCGTGAACCGAAGCGTGGACATCCTAGGCAACACGGTATTCGCCCGGTACAACGGCATGGACCTGCGCATGAACGACGGCGCCCAACATTTCCTGGTGCAGGGCAACACCATCTCCTTTGGCGATGTGCCCGCCGGAGCTTGGCAGTTCCCTTGCTTCGGCATTGCTGTAGACGAAGGCGGCGGCAGCAACCACGATTCCAAAATCCTCGGCAACCTCATCTCCTATGTGCCCAAGCTTACCTCCTCCACCGGGGTGGCACTTGTGGGGGCCAGCAACTGGTTAGTGGCAGAGAACTTAGTGCAAATGGCCAACAACGGCCTGAACCGCTATGGCATCGG
Organism: Bacteroidota bacterium; assembly: GCA_018267065.1. Classification (GTDB taxonomy): domain Bacteria; phylum Bacteroidota; class Bacteroidia; order Flavobacteriales_F; family PHOS-HE28; genus PHOS-HE28. The sequence goes on along the minus strand of JAFDZG010000128.1, from coordinate 3,640 downwards.
CACCAGCGGCAGCAAGTACTTCGAGGTGAGCTGCAACCAAATTTACGGCGCGGGCACCAGCTACGCCAACAACAGCCAGGCGGCCATCTACAACAACATGGGCGAGGCCGGCCTCTTCAGTTGCAACGTGATGGACCAAACCACCAACGGCATGCTGTTCAATGGCTCAACCATTGATGGGAACACCGTGCAGGGCAACCAGTTCCACAACCACAAATGGGCGTTGCACCTGGGGCCTTCGGCCATCATTGGCCCCCAGAACTTGAAGGGGAACCTCTGGTACAATGAACCTGCCGCAGGAGGGTTGGCGGCATGGTATGAGCCACAGGTAGCCGGCCAGGTCAACCCGAACGCACCGTTAAACCGTTTCTTTTACAACCCCGCCCTCATCAATGGCGGCAACACCGAGCCGCCAAGCGTGGACCCACAACAGGTCTGGTTTGTAATTGACTTCGGTGCAAACTATGATTGCGCCGATGACCATGGCGCGGACTATTGTAGCCAGTTTGATAGATGGCGCGGCAAGGAAGGCATCAACGAGCTGGACCAGCGTATTGCGCAGGACAGCTTGGCGAACAATCCCTACACCGAGGAGACCAAGTGGATGCTGAAGGGCGGGCTGTACAAGAAGTTGGATGAAAACCCCAATCTACGCGACAGCCTGCCGGACATGGCCGCTTTCTACAACGAGCTGCAAGGCAGTGCGACTGCGGCGTTCAAAGCGGTGGACGACGGGCAATTGGCCTTGTACGACTTGGACAGCACCGTGGTGGCGCAGTTGGAGGCCAACCGGGTGCAGATTGAGAACTACATGGTGTTGGTGAAAACGGGCATGGCCCTGTTGGACGACAGCACCCTGACGGCTACCCAGATTGATTCCATCATTGCGGGGTTAAGCGGCTACCGCCAGAACATCCAAACTCTCACGGCTTGGAACAACACGGCTTTGGAGCTTGCGCGCACCACCAAAGCGCTCACCGCCGACGGGATTAAAGCGGCCAATGCAAACATTGGCACGAGCAAGCTGATCGAGGAGAATGAAAAGCTCGTCAATGAGATCTACCTCACGGTAATCGCCAAAGAAGTGGACACCTTCACGGTGGACCAAGCCAATACGCTCTATTTCGTTGGCAACCAATGCCCCATGGTGGGGGGCAACGCCGTGTACAAGGCACGCTCCATGTACCGCTTGATCAACGACACGGTCTTCTTCGATGACCAGCAACTGTGCTTGCCGCATGGTATCATCGTAAAGAGCATAAGACAGCAAAATGCCACTTACACGGGTGTGGTTCCGAACCCTGCCAAGGACCGGGCCACATTGGAACTCAGCGAGCAACTGAACAATCCAGCGGACTTCGTCATTTTCAACACCATCGGTGCCGAAGTACTGCGTTTTGAACTGCCACCGGAAACAATGCGGTTCGAGTTCAGCACCACCGTGCTTTCACCGGCCCTGTATCACTATCAGGTGCGCGGTCCATCAGGACTGATCGGCAGGGGCAAGCTTACGATCATTCGGTAAGGTAGGACTTGCCATGAACCAAGTACATATCACGGCCAAGGCTTCACGTGCAGCCTTGGCCGTAATAACCCTACTATCTGGTGTTACGACTATTGGACAAGTAGGGGTGAGCAATCTTTGGACGATGGGCTATAATGGATCTGGTGGATCGCCAGAACCATGGGGAGGGGAAAACTTGAATTTCCTCACTGACAGCTGCGAAATCACTACCGTGGACCGGGACATGAACTACTTCCGGACGGTTGCAAATATCACCGATGCAGAAGGGAACCTTCTCTTCAGCACCAATGGCGTTCGCATCGCCGATGCAACAGGAAACACCATGCAGAACGGCGATGGGCTGAACCCAAGCTGGTATACCAGCCAAGTAGCGCAGCACCCGGATGGCTCGATGGTCCCTCAAGGCTGCTTGATCTTGCCCAAGCCGGGAAGCACAAATGTGTACTACCTTTTCCATGGTACTTTGGACGATCCGGCCACCACAACGGCGCATTACCTGTACATGACCACCGTGGACATGACCTTGAACGACGGATTGGGAGCAGTGGTGACCAAGAATCAAGTGATCATCAACGATACGTTGAACGTTGGCAGGATCACGGCCGTGCGCCACGCCAACGGACGGGATTGGTGGGTATTCTGCCACAAAGTGGACACCAACATGTATTACCGTGTGTTGGTGACCCCCTACGGAGTGTTGCAAGCCGGTGTGCAATCCATCGGACTGGTACGTCCACGAGATTTCGGCCAAGCTTGCTTTTCGCCCGCTGGTGACCGGTTTGCCTATTGGGCGTACAACTACTTGGAGGTTTTCGATGTTGATAGGTGTACGGGCCTGTTTTCAAATGCAATTCAAGCCCATACCACAGATACACTTGTTCAAATAGGGGCAGCCTTTTCCCCGAATGGGCACTACATCTACATTACTGCTGGCACGAATGTTTACCAATACGATGCGGAAGCCGTGGATTTTTCAGCCAGCCAGGTCCATGTTGCGCATTGGGACAGTACCTATTCCCCCTTTCCTCCTTTTGCCACCATGTTCGACATTGCCCAATTGGCGCCTAATGGCAAGATCTACATCGCCACCGGCAACAGCACCTTGCGCCTGCATGTGATCAACAACCCCGATGAGGCGGACCTTGCCTGCAACATGGTGCAGCACGGGGTGGTGCTGCCGCGCTACTACTCCAACTCCCTGCCCAACCACCCCAACTACCACTTGGGGGCGGTGGAGGGGAGTGTTTGCGATAGTTTGGGGTTGGGGGCGGGCATCAACGCTGCCCTGAGCGGAGCCGAAGGGCGCTTGAGGGCCGCACCCAACCCTTCCGATGGGCAGTTTATGCTGGGCTACCCGGCCAATACCAAAATAGGCTGGTTGGAAGTGCGCAACCTTGCCGGGCAGGTGGTGCTGCGTGAGCGCATTCCGCAGTGGAGCACGGTGCATGAAGTGGACTTGAAAGGAGAAGCTTTGGGTATGTACCAGTGCAGCTTGCGGTGGGGGGCGCAGGTGCTTACAACACGGGTAGTACTTACGGGGTCGATCAGATGATCAGATGATGGAATGCCTTTGCCGCGAAAGATGACATGGAAAATGAACAAGATGAAGCCGATGAAATCGGGGAATGCAATTCGGATGGGCTGCTTGGTGCTGCTGATGTGCGCTTGTGGAGCCAAGGGCATGGCGCAGAGGCCGCCCGCCTCCCCTTCTCCTTGGGAGAAGGGGCCGGGGGTTGAGGGCTTCAATGCCGCCACCCTCGCCGTGCTCGTAGCCAACCGCCCCAAGGACATGGTGGAGGCCGATTGGCTGAAGCTGATGGCCAACCCTTTGAATGCCGTGCTATACCCGTTGCGCGTTACACAGGAAATGTTGGATACCTTGGATGGGCGCAAGATGGATTTGCGGTACAGGTATGTGATGGTGGAGTGAAAAAGCGTCAAATCACCACTGGCTTCGAGAGCCTCAGCCGGCGGGAATTGATGGGGCTTGGTCCGCATCCTGTTTATCCTGTTTATCCTGTCAAGGGAATCGTACCCCGTTCCTGTACAATAATCGCTTCCGGGCGCCATGCACGAAATTTGCACCTGTCCGCAACTTTCGATGCAGATCCACAC
>JAFDZG010000127.1 GCA_018267065.1 Bacteroidota bacterium | reverse complement strand
TTGCACAGCACGCTCTCCACGCTGCTGCTGTGGTAGGGGCCACCGCTGCCATAAGCGCCGATGGGCACGCGCAGGATGGAGCTCACCGGCCATTTGCCGTTGCTGAGGTAGCAGCTGCGGGCCACTTCGGTGAAGAGCTGGTTGAGGCCCGGCCAGATGTAATCGGCGAACTGCACTTCCACTATGGGCTTGAGGCCGGCGGCGCTCATGCCCACAGTGCTGCCCACGATGAAGGCTTCCTGGATGGGGGTGTTGAACACGCGGTGGTCGCCGAAGTCGCGGCCCAAGGTGGCGGCTTCGCGGAACACGCCACCGAGCCGTGCGCCCACGTCCTGCCCGTATAGCAGGCAGCGCGGGTCCTCCTGCATCAGCTCGCGGATGGCGAAGAGCGCGCAGTCCACCATCAGAGTGGCTTCCTTGTCCTTGGGGGCGCGTTCGCCTTGTTCCTCGGTGACCGGGGTGGGGGCGAAGGCATGGGTGTAGAGGTCTTCCGGGCGCGGATCTTCGGCTTGTCGCGCTGCCTCAAAATCCGCCTTCACCCGGGCGATGGCCTGCTGTTCCAGTTGTTTCAGCCCGTTCAATTGGAAGCGCATGTCCAGCAATTGCTGCAGGAAGCGCGGATGCGGGTCGCGCTTGCGGTGCTCGGCCAGGTTCTCCGCACTGCGGTAGAAGTCCATGCGCACGCCGCTGGTGTGGTGGTTCAGCAAGGGCACCTTGGCATGCACCAGGAAGGGCCGGCGCTCCCTGCGCACAGTGCCGATCACCTCGTTCAGCGTGCTCCAGCACAGCGGAAAGTCGGTACCGTCGATGCTGCGCACTTCGAGTCCCTTGAAACCGCGGGCAAAGTAGCTGGCGTCGTTGGCTCGGATCTCTTCCGCGGTGGCGCTGATGTCCCACTCGTTGTCCTGCACCAAGAAGATGATGGGCAATTGCTTAAGGGCGGCCATGTGCAGCGCCTCGCCCACCTCGCCCTCGGTCATGGCGGCGTCGCCGATGGAGCAGACCACCACGGGCTTGTCCGCGCCGTGGGCCTCAGCAATGCCCATGATCTCCTTGTACTGCACGCCCATCGCCACGCCTGTGGTGGGGATGGCCTGCATGCCGGTGGCGCTGCTCTGGTGCGGGATCTTCGGCATGTCATCCCGCCGCAGGCTGGGGTGGCAATAGTAGGAGCGCCCGCCGCTGAACGGGTCGTCGCGCTTGGCCATCAGTTGCAGCATCAGCTCGTAGGGCCGCATGCCGATGCCCAGCAGGATGCTGTCGTCGCGGTAGTAGGGTGCCACGAAGTCCTGCGGTTTCAGTTGCAGGCCCAGCGCCAGTTGGATGGCCTCGTGGCCGCGGCTGGTGGCGTGTACGTACTTGCTCGTGAATTTGAAGTGCTCCTCGTAGAGGTCCGTCATCGCCTTGGCGGTACACATCAGCTCCCAAGCCTTCAGGAGGGTTTCCTGGCTGAGGGCGGATGTTTTGTTCTCGGCGCGTTGGGAAATGGCTGGCATAGGCGTTTTGCAGAAGCCGCTAAGGTAGGTCGCCTTGGGGTGGGGCGTTCCGGCTTGGCACCACCGTCCGGGACATTGGCCTTTGTTGGGGAGGTCATGTGCAGGCTGCTACGCGCAAATCATGAACCCAAGTTGCATTTCTTGATGGGGCATCTCGCTGATCTATCAATCCTCAGGCAAGATGATTTTTGGTATTTGGAGCATGCTCGCCGTGCATCTGTGAACTCCGGCCATATTATTTTGCAAAGCAAAAAATCGGGCTATACATTCGCTCTTCCTGTCCAAACCCGATTCCATGGCTACCCCCCCCCCCGCTGAACCTGTTCAAGTTCGCCACTGTCCGTGCACCGCGCAGGCCGCTGGTAACTGACACCGCCGTGCGCACCGTGCCCTATACCTTGAACAGCACCTTGTACCAAACGCTGGCCACGCAGCGCACCGGGGCCAACGCCCGCGCCAACATGCTGGCAACGGCAACCACGTACAAAGGCACCGCTGACTACATCGCCAGCGTGGACGGTCTTTATACCTTGTTCCCGGGATTCCAACTGGTGGATGACTATTTGCGTACGGAGCAGAAGGATGCTGTCTTAGCTGACCTGAAAACCTTGGTTGAGGGTCCGGACGTGCTGAACATGACCGCTGCCGCGTATGTCCACGCTGGCGACTATGGGACGCAGAAGTCCAACGTGTGGGACAACCTGATGGTGCAATGCATCTTGGGCGGGAACGCGACATTGCGTACGGAATTGACGCGCATCATGCGGCTGCTCAACATCATCGAACGGATCGCCGTGAATGATCCCGCATTGAACACCGGCGCAGGCATCTTCGGCTTGTACATGGCCACGGTGCTGGTGCCCGGTGATGTGTTCCCGCTGCCGGACGTTCCCTTGCCTAATGAGCCGGAGACAAGGCCGCTGCCCACGGACCCTACGGCTGGCTACCAGGCTGCATTGAATGATCTGCAGGCTGCCTATTCAACCGTAAAAAAGGCCTACGACCAACAGGTGTACGAATACAAGCAGAAAAAGTACCCGCCGCGCAAGGAGGACGACCCGGACGACTCGAGGCAGCCTAATATCATCAAGCATGACCCCTTGGCACTGGACCCCTCAAGGGTGGAGGCGTTGGACGAACATACACGGAGCATCATGGACAAATACGGCATACGGATCGAATTTGTGTACATGCCCCGCGTGGAGGATGTGTTCGGCGGCGAAATACGGCGGTTGGGCAGGCTGATCAACGAACAGAAGTCAAGGACCACGGTAGCCCGTGTGGGCAGTTCGCTCATCAGCATGGGCAACGAGTGTGTCAACGCCACCTTGGAGCCGCCGTGCAAGCCCTTCACCTTCGTGCAATGGCCCGGTGGCGCTGGTCACATCCGGCCCATCGGCATGGCCGACCTGAAGGTTGTGCAAACCCAGCTCTATAAGTATGAACAGGGCGAGGTGGCCCATGTGGAGAACATCTTGCGCGGCGAAAAGCGCACACGCACGTTCCGCGACCTGTACCACCAGGAGAGCACCTTGGAGGAGGAACAGGAGACCACCAAGGAGAATGAGCACGACACCCAGACCACCGAGCGGTTCGAATTGCAGCAGGAGGCCAGCAACGTGGTGCAACAGGACCAGGCCAGCCAGATCGGGGTTTCCGCTTCCATCTCCTACGGCCCCATGGGTTCGGGCTCGCTCAGTGCGGGCACCAGCAGCAGCACCAGCCAGATGCAGGCCAACTCCCTGGCCACCACTTACGCCAAGGATGTCATGGACCGCGCCATGCAGCGCGTGGTGGAGCATACACGGACCAGGAGATCGGTAACCACCATCGTGGAGAACGAGGACACCACGGAACACAGTTTTGACAATACCTCCACAGGTGCAGGCGGCACGGAGAACATTGCGGGCGTGTACCGCTGGATAGACAAGGTGTACTACAACAAGGTGGTGAACTACGGCAAGCGGATGATGTTCGAGTTCATCGTCCCTGAACCGGCTGCATTCTTCCTCTTCAGCAAATTGGCCAAGGCCCAGGGTGATGAGGTCATGGAGGTGCCACCGCCCTTCGACATTACCTCCTTTGAACAGATTACCCCCGGAACCTACGATGGCTATGCGGCCTTGTACGGCGCAACGGGCGTGAAACCGCCCCCGCAAGGCCTGGTATCGGTGCAGGCAACCAAGGGGCATGATTATGTGGGGAGCGGGGATGTGACCTGGACCACTTGGGTCACCCAGCTCACTGTGCCGGACGGCTACACGGCGGCAAGTGCGCGTGTTTCCATCCTGCTGAGCGGAGGCAGCGATTACTACATCACCGTGTGCGTGGGGACCTCCGCCCCTGTTACCCGTTACCATTCCGAGGTGTTGGACATCATGGACATCCCGGCAACTGCGGGAGATGTACCCATCAACATGCGCTGCCACAGCGATCATTTCGCCTTGGCGGTGGAGTTGTTCTGCGCCCCGTCTGCCAAGACCTACCAGCAGTGGCAGATCGACACCTTCGCGGCATTGAAGACCGCTTATGACCAAAAGGTGGATGCCTACAATCGCTGGCTGAACCAGCAATCGGTGAACACCATGATCGCCGGTACCAACCCCGACCAGAACCGGCAGGTAGAGCGCAAGGAATTGAAGAAGCACTGCATCGAGTTCATCAGCGGGCAGCGCTTTGAGAGCTTCGATGCCCTGCGCAACAACGTGGCCCCATATGGCTACCCGGAGTTCTCCTTCAGCGAGGCCGCTGCCGAAGGCAAGTACATCCAGTTCTTCGAGCAGGGCTTTGAGTGGGAGCAGATGACCTACTGGTTCTACCCCTACTACTGGGCACGGAAAAAGGAGTGGGTGAACATCCTGAAGCGCGACGAGAGCGACCCGCTCTTCATGAACTTCCTGCAGGCTGGTGCAGCGCGTGTACTCGTGCCCGTGCGCCCTGGCTATGAAAAAGCCATCCTGCATTACCTGAACACCGGCGGTGAGATCTGGAACGGCGAGGACGTGCCCGCTCCCAACGACCCGCTCTACGTGAGCATCATCGACGAGGTCCAGGAGGCAGACGGCAACTTCCAGGGCGGCGTGATCGAGGGTGAGCCTTGGCTGAGCAAGGTGCCGACGAACTTGGTGTACTTGGAGCATCCGGGTTCGCCGGGTGATTTGCCGGA
>JAFDZG010000126.1 GCA_018267065.1 Bacteroidota bacterium | reverse complement strand
GGTCAACCCAACACGATGATGGCAGCCATCAGGGCATCGCGATAATTGCGCCCCAGGGAATGCAGGCAGCCCTGCACGGTCACCGTGTCGCTATCCACCCTCTCCAAGAACTGCACGTTTACCGCCGTGCTGCGGTTTACCTGCACAAAGGCGGCGCCCAACATGTTGATCAACAGCCTCAGGCTCATGCGCAGGACAAACCGCCTTTGCCCACACTGAAGCTCCACATAATTGCCATCGGCCGCCACGGAACAAATGTCGCCCAGCTCCACCCGGTGCAAGCCACAATGATTCCGGATGAAGACCACCTCGGCAGGAGCTTCGGGCCGGGTGGGCGGCAAGTGGATCGGGGCGGTGGCCGGTTGGGAGAGTGTGGAGAACATGTTCAAGTCTTGAGGAAGGCGCAAGGTATTTTCCTGAAGTTCATCTGTCCATCCCCATTTATAGGGATTTCTGAAGGTGCATTTCCGGCTGGGCATTCCTACTGGCCCATCCTAATCCATAGAGGCTTGTGGCCTGTTGAGGATGACCGGAAGCGGGGGAAGTTGGCCCGGCAGAGCAATGGTGAACGGAGAAACGCGACCGAACCCCGGACAGGGCGGCCGCGCTTCCCCCAAAAAAAGGAAGGGATTATTGAACGATGATCTTGTGTGTTTCCACCGCGCCGTTGCGGGTGATGCGCAGGTGGTAGTTGCCGGCACCAAACCGGGTGATGTCCATGTCGCGGCGGTAGGTCTTCTCCAAACGGCCCGGTGCATCCTTGAACACCACTTGGCCAGAATTGCTCACGATCTCCAAGGCCAGGTCGCTTTGGCCATCGGTGGGCACCGTGAGGACGAACTCACCCCGGCTGGGGTTGGGAACTATGCCCACACCAAGGTCGGTGGTTGGGGCAACAATGCCGCTCTTATAGATGATGCCGGTGCGATCGTATCCGTTGAGGCTTACATAATAGTCGCCATTGTTCTGGTCAACGTTGGTCCAGGCATCGTTCACCAAGGCAAAGTTGCACTGGCCGGTATAGGGGATGCGGGCAATGACATACTCCTCGCCGGCCTTCCACGTAGTGCCTGCCTCGTCAATGCGGTCAAAACCAAAGCCGGCATACACTTGGTAGTTGAAGGGACCATCCTGGTGCACGCCACCGCTTTTGGCAATGGGGATGTACGTGGCGGCTTCCCCTTTTTGCTTAAGGGAAAGTAGTTGGCCACCGGTGGCGCGTTCCCAACGGATGGTGAACAGCACGGCACTGAGCAATCCGTCGAAATTTTCGGTGGGCCGGGCGCGCACCTCCAGTTCATTGCCGTCCTGGAACAGGCCGATGTCCACTTGTTGTTGCGCAGTCGCCGTGCTCATGCTGAGCATCAGAACTGCCGCCAACGCGGAAAGGTGGGTAAAGTGACGGGTCATGGTAGTGAGATTGGTATGGGGGGAGAAACGGCCGGGCTGGTGCCCACTACTTTGGTTGTTGGGTAGTGCAAGATGGGAAGGAAGTCCATTTTGAGGAGGCTCTTGTGGCCGGATTGCCTTGTATTGTACACCAAGCCGGGGAAAACGTACACGAAGCACCTCCTGCCAGGGTTATCTGCCGGAAAGCACCGATATACAATCCAGGAGCATGTCCCGGAAGTGCTTGGAAAGGGTTAGCGTATGCTGCCCGATCTGTACCGTATCGTGGCCGATAAGGTCCAAGCGCTGCACATTCACCGCCTGTGACCTGTTCACTTGGTGCAACAGGAAGCCGGGCAGCATCTTCAGAAGCTCGGCCATGGAATTGCGGAGCACCAATCGGCCGGTATCCATGTGGATCTCCACATAATTACCGTCGGCTTGGAGGTACAGGATTTCAGCCGGCTTGATGCGCACGAGCGCATGTTTATCCTTCACAAAGAAGGCCTGTTCCTTCTCAATGTGATGGTGCCCTTCAGGGCTGCCCTGATCTTTAAGTGGTTCGGCCGGTGCAGCGTACAAGGCACGCACCACCGGCTTGGAGGATTTGAACTGTTGTTGTTGCCTCGAGGAACGTTTTTCTGCTGGCGGGCGAGAGCGTGTAGATTTTTCGGGCATGGGGGGGAATGGGATGCGGAGAATGGAGAGCAGGGTCTTTTCAGAAACGATCAAGGACCAAGGGGATAGTCCACAACCGAAGGGCATTGGCGAAATAAACAAACTTTGAGTTCTCTGTCAACACTGAATCCCTACGTGAAATCCCGTAATTTGAACCCGAAGGCCGGAAAGGAACAAGCACTTTATAGGTACTTGGTTCATAGGCGGGGTGGGATCATTATTGTTAAAGAGCCCATTCGCTGTGGGACCAGCACACTGTGAATTGGGCCGGATGGCCTGGTTCATTGTGCACAGTCCACCCGGTGGCATCCAGCACGGCCATGCCGCAGGGAAGAATGGTTTTCATAGCTGGTGGTGTTGGGCGTTTGTGGGGTTTGCTTGAAGGTGGTTCCGGTGTTCGATCCTGATGTGGAATCGGAAGTACGAAGCAACTTTCTTGTTCCCCCATTTACAATACCCGCAAACAGGTATTTTCATGGTAGCCGGGGCTATAACAGCTGTCAGCACAACGGGCAGCCTCTTTCGGCTTGGCCCGTTGGGTTTAGGGCATAGGCTTCGAGGGCTTCAGCCTACACATTCATCAAGCGTAGGCTTCGAGGGGCCCCTGCCTACAATTGCATCGTCACCTTGGCGCTGAGCAGGAGCTGGTGGTTGCTCACATCCGGCAGGGTGCCGTCCAGGTGAAACTTCGCGATGATGCGCACGTTGCCGCCGCGCATCAGGTCCGCGATGTTGGGTGCGGAGAGGTTCAGGATCAAGGTGTGGCTGCCATCCGGCACGGGATACAAGTTGGCCACGGACAGGGGCTCATTATCGCCGGAGGCTGCCTGCAGCGTCACGGATCCCAATGCGTTGTAGTTGCCATCGGCCGGCGAGGCAAGGTGCAGCTTGGCCATGGTAAAACGGAATTCCATCACCTGCCCCAGCGTGTAGTCATGGGCGGTGAGCACTTGTCCGAGCATGTCCGCATCCAGATCGAACTGCAACTGGAACTGGCCGGGAACATCATTCCCTTGGATGCTGAAGGGAATGGCCGGATAATCCACGGCCAGTTCCACGGGGGGAACGATGGGCTCGGCCTGTTCCTTGGTGCAACCTTGCAACAGCAGGGCCACCATGGGCAGCACCAGCAGGACGGGAGCAAAGTGGAATGCGTTGCGTTTCATGGCCTCGGGGCTTTGCTGGAAATGCCGGCACAGGGCATCCCCCGGCCTTCAACGGAAGAATCCCGTCAAGGTTCGGCCTTCCGCGCATGTTCTCCCTTGGTGGGTCCGCGCGGCAATGCCGGATCAGATGTTTCCACTTCCAGCGCGATGGCCTGGAGCACCACCCGCACCGCATTATCGGTGGGGCGGATGGGCCTGCCGTGCATTTCGCACCACACATACACGAACTCCGCGCCGAAGAAGAAGGTCTGGGAACTGTAGAAGGTCCAGATCAGCAGCGAGATCAACCCTGCGGCAGCGCCGAAGGCAGAGGCCGGGTCGGTGTGGTCGAAGTAGAAATCGATGATCCGCTCGCCCAGCATGAAGAGCACCGTGGTGAAGGCAGCACCCGGCAGCACATCGCGCCAGGCAATGCGCGCCGCAGGCAGGAATTTGAAGATGAAGGCAAAGACCAGGGTGCTCACCAGGAACATCAGCGAAAAGGAGAGCACCTGCACCATTTGCCCCCCCAACAACGGCATGTAATGCGCCAGCCGTCCTGAAAACGCCCCGACCAGCGCATTGAGCGTGAAGGTTGCGATGAGCAGAAATCCCATGCCCATGACAAAGGAGAAGGAAATGAGCCTGGTGATGAAGAAATGCACCACGGAATTTTTGGGGGCGGGGCGGATCTCCCACATGCGGTTCAGGGAGTTCTTGAGCGAATTGAAGATGCCCGTGGCCCCGAAGATGAGCGTGGTCAAGCCAATGGCCGTGGCCAGCCAACCCTTGCCGCTGATGTAGGCCGCCCCCAGCATGCCTTGCACGGCCTGGGCCGTTTCAGGGCCCACCAATCCGCTGATCTGCCCAAACACGCGGCCCTGCACCGCATCCGGGCCGGCCACGATGCCGGAGACCGCAATGACCACCACCAGTAGGGGCACGATGGAGAAAATGGTGTAGTAAGCCAACGATGCGCCAAGGTCGAAGGTGTCGTCCTTGGCATACTCAATGGCCATCCGCTTGGCGAAATGGGCAACCTGCCTGAAGGCTCTTTTCATGATGCAACGCGGGGATGCGAAACTATCGCATCCCCGTGCCACCGGTTTGATCCGTGTTCAGGATCATTCCTTCACCACGCGGTACACGCCCTCTCCCACTGCCGTCTTGAGGTGAATGAAATAGAGGCCCGCTTCCACATGCCCCAGGGGCAGGTTGATCGTTTGCACGGCGCTGAAGTTCTTCCGCATCACCTCGCGCCCGTTCACATCATTCATGGTCAATGCAACCGTCCCGAGCGGTTGTCCCAGATCGATCTGCACATGGTCCTTGGCTGGTGCCGGGAAGATCCGCACTTGCCCCAAGGCATTTTCTGCAACGGCCGTCACGGCCACGTTCACGCACGCCGAAGTATCGGAGCAACCGTTCTGCGTGGCGAGCAAGGCGTAGCTGCCACTCACGGGCGGCGCATAGCTCTGGCCGTTGGCATTCGGCAGCGGCAGGAAGCCCCAATTGCAGTCCAGCCATTGCCAGCTGCCGGTGGAAGCTTGGGCGGTAAGTACGCCGTCAGCCAAGGAGACCTGCGTGTTCACCACGGTGTTGGCCAGCGTCAGCGTAACGATCGAGTCACACACATCGCCCACATCGTAGGCCGCCCCGTACACGCCGGGCTGCGACAGTTGCTGCCCGTTGAACGAGTACGTTTCCCCGGGGCAGATGATGGCCGTGATGTTGTTGCCAACGTCCGGTGATTCCACAAAATTGGAGGCGGCCCCGTTCAGCGCAAAGCCGCTCAATGCCCCGTTGATGTTGCCTTTGCTGGGAAGCAGGCTATTGATGCCGGCGTTGTTGCCCCCGCCGGTTCCCTGGTCCATCTTGTAGTAGAGCTGCAGTCCATTGGCGTTCACATCAATGCCGTTGGTGTAAATGCAGTTGACCTCGGCTTGCGACAGGCCGCGGTTCCAGAGGCTCACCTCATCGGTGCGGCCCGCGAGCAGAAAGTCCGTGCCCTGGTAGTACACATCACCGATCATCAGGTCCACGGCGGTGTTGGTGATGCTTCCATTGGCCGGTGCGGTGGCCACGTTCACGCCGTTGGCATACACGGTAAGCTGGCTGCCATCGTACGTAAAAGCCAGGAACTGCCACGTGTTCAACTGCAGGCCGGAATATTCCAGCGTGAAATACGCCCCGTTGCTGTTGCGGAAACGTGCCTCCAGGTTGTTGGCCGGCGATACCTGCAACAAGTAAAAGTCCGCCGTGAACTCATCGCGCATGCCCGCAAAGCCGTCGAAATCCGGAAAGCCCGGGGCAGCGTTGGTGGGATAGGCCCAGCAAGTAAGCGTGATCCCGGAGCCGTTGGCGATCAATGCGGATGCGCCGGGCACGGTCACCTTGTCATCAATGCCGTCAAAATCCAGTGCATTGTGGACCTGGGCCCGGCCGGACAATGAACACAGCAATGAAGTGGCGGCAAGCAAAACGTAGTGTGATCTCATTCTACCCGTGGAATTGGTTTTGGAAGGATGAAAGTACAACATCCGTGAGCCGGTCCTGCACGAAGCTCTCCATTCCGCGCCAGTGCGCCATTTCGGGATCTTTGGCCCCACGCTCGCGCCATCAATGCCTGCTCAGTAAGTTTGCAGCCCGATCCAGAAGCATTGTTCATGAAGATCCTTGTGCTCATTTCGCACGTGCCGGACACCACGGCGCGCATCGCCTTCACCAACGACAACACCACCTACGACGCCACCGGCGTGCAATTCATCGTGAACCCCTACGATGAATGGTATGCCCTGGTGCGCGGCCTGGAACTGAAGGAGGCCCAGGGTGGCACCGTGACCACCATCACCGTGGGCGGCGCGGTTACCGAGCCCACCATCCGCAAGGCCCTGGCCATCGGCGCCGATGATGCCGTGCGGGTGGACTGCGAACCCAAGGACGGGCACGACGTGGCCGTGCAGGTGGCGGCCTTCGCCAAGGACAAAGGCTTCGACCTGGTGCTGGCCGGCAAGGAAACCATTGACCACAACGGCAGCCAAGTGGGCCCCATGGTGGCCGAACTGCTGGACCTGCCCTTCATTTCCTTGGCCACCAAACTGGACGTGGCCAATGGCACCGCCACCGCGGAGCGCGACGTGCGCGGTGACGTGGAAGTGGTGGAATGCCCGCTGCCGTTGGTGGTGAGCTGTGCCAAAGGCATGGCCGAGCAACGGATCCCCAACATGCGCGGCATCATGGCAGCCCGCACCAAACCGCTGCAAGTGGTGTCCGGCACGGCCTGCGAAACACTGAGCACCTCCGTGAAATTCGAGCTGCCCCCGCCCAAGCAAGCGGTGAAGATGATCCCGGCGGACGATGCCGGGAAGCTGATCGAGCTGCTCCACACCGAAGCCAAAGTGATCTGATACGCAGTGTACCGGCGATCCACCGGATCGATGCCCAACAAAGAGAAAATAACATGAGCGTTCTCGTATTCGCTGACACCCGCGGCGCCAAAGTGCCGAAGAACACCTTTGAAACCCTGACCTACGCCCGGAAGATCGCGGCCAAGGAAGGCAGCACCGTTACCCTTGCCACCTTCGGCGATGCCGCCACCGACAAGCTGTCCGCATTGGATGCGAACAAGGTCATCATTGCCCGCAGCCTGGGCGATGCCGACAGCCAGCAGCTCACGCGCTTCGTGGCGGAGGTGGCCGGCAAGGAAAGTGCAAAGTGGATCCTCTTCAGCCATGACGACACGGGCAAGGCCGTGGCCCCGCGCGTGGCCGCGCGCCTGAAGGCCGGCGAGGTGGCCGGAGCCACCACCCTGCCGAATGAGCAAGGGCTGATCAAGCGCAACGTGTTCAGTGGCAAGGCCCAAGCCTGGGTGGAGGTGAAAACCCCCGTGAAGGTGGTGAGCCTGCTGCCCAACAGCATTCCGGTGGAAGCTGCGCAAGGCAGCGCCACCGTTGAGGAATACAGTGGCGACCTCGGCGCGGCCAAGGTTACCGTGAAGGCCACGCACCATGCCGGTGAAGGCATTCCGTTGCCGGAGGCGGAGATCGTGGTGAGCGGCGGGCGCGGCATGAAAGGCCCGGAGAACTGGGGCCCGCTGGAGGAACTGGCCAAGGAACTGCACGCCGCCACAGCCTGCAGCCGTCCCGTGGCGGACATGGGTTGGCGGCCGCACCACGAGCACGTGGGGCAGACCGGCGTGGCCATCCGGCCCAATTTGTACATCGCCATCGGCATCAGCGGCGCCATCCAGCACTTGGCTGGCGTGAACGGCAGCAAGGTGATCGCGGTGATCAACAGCGACGCGGAAGCACCCTTCTTCAAGGCCGCCGATTACGGCATCGTGGGCGATGCCCAGCAAGTGCTGCCCAAGCTGATCGAGGCGGCAAAGAAGCTGAACGCGGAGCGGTAGGCAAGCCGCGCCACGTGCGTGCGCGGGATGCGCTTTGTCGGTGGTGCAATCATCCTGCCTCCTCGCGAAACGGTAGAGGCTGCGCCACAGGCGTGTGACAAGATCGCTTCGGCCTCGTGCCCCGGCCCCGCGATGACGGTGGATGGGCGCCACAGGCGTGTGGCAAGATTGCTTCGTCGGTGTGCAATTGTCCCGCCTCCTCGCGAAACGGTGGAAGGCCGCGCCACAGGCGTGTGACAAGATCGCTTCGTCGGCTGTTGAATGCACAGCCTCCTCGCGAATGGGTGGGGGGCGGTACCACGGCATGTGCGGGATCGCTTCGGTCTCGTGCCCCGGCCCCGCGATGACGGTGGATGGGCGCCACAGGCGTGTGGCACGATTGCTTCGTCGGTGTGCAATTGTCCCGCCTCCTCGCGAAACGGTAGAGGCTGCGCCACAGGCGTGTGACAAGATCGCTTCGGCCTCGTGCCCCGGCCCCGCGATGACGGTTGAATCAATGCACAAAGGGCCGCCCCTTTCGGAACGGCCCTTTGGATGCTGTAGGTTGAGGTTTCCGAGGCCTATCGCACAATGCTCAACCGCTGCACGGTGCGTTCACCGTTCACGGTGATGTTCACCATGTACACGCCACTGGCCAGGTCGCTGGGCAGTTGCAGGATGGTGCTGAAGCGCTCACCGCTGTTGCCGAACTCTTGGGCAAACACCTGTTTGCCATAGATGTCCTGCACGTCAACGGAGATCTTTTGGTCAGCATCCTTCAGGTTGCCGATGCTCAGGTTCACCTGGCCGTCGCGCACCGGGTTGGGCCACAGCGTGGCCTCCCCGAAGCCGGTTTGTGCCAAGCTGGCAAAGGCACCCTGGCCGCCCCCGTTGTCAATGGTGATGGTGCAGCTGCTGGGGCAGAAGCCCGTGTACGTGCCGTTCACCTTCACGTTGACCTGCACATTGTAGGTGGAGCCGTTCATCAGCGGCGGCGCCACGTTGTTGTTCCACTTCAGTTGCAGGATGTACGTGTTGCGCGTGAAGGTCTGGTCGTAGCCTTCGCTGGTGTTGTAGATGCGGAACTGGTACTCCGTGCCGCCCACCACCGGCGTGGCGTAGATGAAGCTGTTGTTGGTGTTGAAGCTGCGTGTCTCATTGCAGCTGTGCCCGTAGCTTGGTGCGGGGATCAGCCCGGAGCAGACCACCACTTGCGGCACGCCCAAGCCCATCTCACAGCCGCTGCCCCAGTGGGCGCCCGCCACCGGACCGGCCACATTGCTGCGCACCCGTGCGAAGTACTTCACCCCCGGGATGAGCGGATTGCTGACCATCTCGGAGAAGATCACGTAGTTGCGGTTCACGGAAATGCGGCGCATGAAACCCGCGTCGGGATTGCTGAACTCGAACTGGTACTGCGTGGCGCCCGTCACCTTGTTGCAGTACACTTTGTTGCCCAGGCCGTTGTTGAAGATGCCGCACTCGGTGGCGGCGATGTTCGCAGGGCCTTCCGGCAGGCAGAAGGAATGTGCACCGCCGTAGCTCGGTGTGGCCGGGCTTGCAGGCGGCGTGGAACTGCCGGTGGCAAAGTCATCACCGAGCAGCAACTTGCCTGATGTGGTGCGCAGCTCCCAATTACCCATGCCGGAGAGTCCGTCGCCGTAGCTGTCCATCAGCTTGAAGCCGTAGCAGGCATCAGCCGGGCTGCTGCCCAGGCACACGGTGCGGCTGTAGTTGGTATTGTCATCGGCCATGGTCAACGCTTCGGATGCAATGACGGCGTTGCCGGCATCGGTGATCTGCCAGCTCAGGTCCAGGGCATTGTAGTCCACGGTGATGTTCACCACCACTTCGTTGCCGGTGCATGTGGTAACGCACTGGCAGCCGGTGATGATGCCGGGATTGCCGTTGTTCGTGCAGGGATCACCCTCCTGGCCAGGCATGTTCGGGCAGAGGTCGTCACAGTCGTTGATGCCGTCACCGTCAGAATCGAGGAAGGCACAGGCGGGCAGGTAGTTCCACTCCACGGTGGTTTCGCCTTCATCCGCACCATCCTGCACAAAGTACACGTTCACCGTGCTGCCGGTGCTGTTCACCCAGAAGTAATCAGCAGCACCTGCGTTGCAATAGAGCACGGTGTTTCCCGGGCAGTTTGTTCCGGCGCCAATGGTCACCTGCCCCGCGTATGGTGAAACAGGTGCACTGGTGAAGTAGATGCCGTAGCCGTCCGCCACGGCGTAGGAGAGGATCAGATCGCCGCCGGTAGCCCCCACGTTGCAGAAGTCGGCATCGTTGTTTGCGCCGGTGGTGTTGAGGCTGATGGAGCCGCTGGCACCGCTGAGGGCGATCACGCGGCTGCAATCATCGCCATTGTGCAGCGTGAAGGGCGTGGCCGTGCCGTTGGCGCTGTACACGCCGCTGCCGCAATCCTGGCGCACGTACACGTCATAGGCCTGGTCCAAGGTAAGGCCGCTGAGCGTGGTGCTGGCGCCGTTCACGGCCACCACCGTACCGCCGCCCGCATTGCCGTCAACGCCCGGGGTGAAGCCCGCCGGGCCGTACTCCACGATCACGTTGCCGCTGCATGATGCGGGCCAGCTCACCGTGGCACCCGTTCCCGTGTTCACGGTGTTCACCGTTACACCGTTCACCGCTGCGCAGAAGGGGCCGCCGGGCGGGGTGTAGCTGTAATTCGCGATGTACACCGGCCCTCCGGAAGGCGTGGTGCCGCTTGCCAGGATGTACAACCGCTCGGTGGCACAGCCATTGTTGGTCCAGGAGAACACATAATCAAAGTTGACCTCGTGCACATACGTGCCAAGGTCCAAGTATCCACCGCCCACTGGCGAGCACGCCAGGCTGGTTGTTCCGGGGCATGCCCCGCCGATGGAAACGCTGAGGTTGCTGCCGATGCCTTGCAATGTGAACGTGATGGTTGCTCCGGCTTCCACGTCGCGGTAGAACACCACGTCCGGGCCTGTGAGGCTGGCAAAGCAGCCCGAACTGTTGAAGTTGTGCGTGGCGCCGGCAGTGGTGCCGATGGAGGACCAATCATTCAACGGCAAGGTGGTAAGGTCGATGGCGTTGTCGCAGAAGTCACCGGCCACGAGGTTGAAGCTTACCGGCCCTGCGTTCTCGCTCAGGCCATTGCCGCCGCAGTCCTGGCGCACATAGGCTTGGTAGCTGCCGTTGGCCAAGCCGCTGATGGTGGCCGGGCTGCCGCTGAAGGGCCCAGCCACGGTGCCGGTGCCCAAGGTGAAGCCAGGTGCTCCATATTCCACGTAGTAGTTGCCCGTGCAGCCGGTGCAGGTCCAGCCGATGTCAACGGTGCCAGGGCCGGTTACCGATGCCGTGGGGGAAGTGGGGGCGACGCATGTGGGCACGGGAACGATGCGGAAGTTGTCGATCCCCGCATCGTTGTTGTTTCCGCCCAGCGCCGTGCTCTTGATGCGGATCACCGTGGTGGCGCTGGTGGTGTTGAGCGTGTATTCCGCCGCCTGGAACGAGCCGTATGGGGCATTGATGGTGGCCAGGGTCGAGAAGGTCACGCCGCCATCCGTGGAGATCTGCACCTGGATGGTATTGCCGCCATTGATGTAGTCGAAGCGGAGCTTCTCGCCTCCGATGGCAGCGGACATGTCCACGTAGAAGTCGAGCGTTCCCATGGTGCCCGCAGGCGTTTCGCTCCTGTTGTGGAAGCGTGCCATGGGGGCATCAGCCCAAGTGTTCTGCGGGTAGTTCCAGCCGCTGACGCTGGGCCATCCCGATTCTGCGGCGGTGGTGGTGCTGCTGCGCCAGGAGCCGGGGCCGTATGCAGGCGTGTTCGCCCAGTACCCGCCGGTGGGCACATCGTTGGTGCTGCAACGGTTGGTCCAGTTGGTGAAGGTTTCCGTGAACTGGACGCCCGCGTATGTATAATAACTGGGCGCAGGGCTGCTGACCACCACTTGAACCGGGTTGCTGTTCACCGTGCTGGGGCCGGTGCTGCAGGTAACGGCGCATCGGAACCAGGTGGTGCTGCCCAAGGGGCCGCTGGAATAAGTGGTATTGGTAGCTCCACTGATGTCGGTCCAGGTGCTGCCGTCCGGGCTGCTTTGCCACTGGCGACTGATGCCGGGTCCCTCCTCCGGGTTGGCAATGCTTAGGGTTGTGGCCATGGCCGGGCAAAGCGAAGCAGGCGACGCATTGGTATTGCCCGGTGTGGGCGTGGTGCAATTGGCGGAAGGCGGGGTGAAGGAGAACACCTGGTCACTGCCGGGCCATGCACCCAAGCGTGTCACATCGGAATTGCTCGCTGTTGGCCCCGGGCGAATGTTCAGGTAGTTGGTACCCGTGGCACCGCTGATGCCGGCCCACCAATAGGAGCCCCCTCCAGTGGGCGCCCCCGTGCCGTAATGGAACTCCACCACATTGGTGGTTTCATGGAGCCAGACCTGGAAGAGGCAGTTGGGCGCTGATGCGTTGTAGTCCACGCCCGTGTTCCATTGGATCACGCGCACTTGGTTGGGGGAACTCCCCACCAATACCGTGCTCACGTTGCCGGTGGAGGTGGTGGTGCCATCCGCAAAGAACGCCATGATCTTCGGGTTGTACTGGCCATCGTTGATGTTGTCCACGTTGTACGCGGTGATCTGCGTGGTCCCCAGGCTCATGCCACCATTGGAGCTCACGGAAAAGTCCGTGTAGCCTACACCTTCATAATCGAAGGAGAAACCAATGCCGGTAACGGCTGAAGCAGCATCGTCCTGGCTGCTGCCTATCAGCTCGGTTGCGCCCGACATGGGGTCCAAATTGCCACCGGCCGTAACCGCGAACGTATACTGGTTGGCCGTTTGGGCCCATGCCCCGCCGATCCAGCCTGCAAAGGCCAGGGCGGTGAGCCCTGCGCGCCATCGGCTGCGGAGCACCGGGTTGTTCAACGTGTTTCGGTTTTTCATGTTGGCTAAAGTTTAGGTTGGATCATCCGTGTTATGGCTGCGGTGGCAGATGGAACCAAAATATCTGCGTGTACCGGGCAAGGCCACATTGGCGGGATGGACCGTTGGGCTTGGTACGAACGGACGGAACGGCAGGAGCCGCGCTACTTTCTGCCGTTGGCCAGCACGGTCAAATGGCCGGTGTAGCGTTTATCCGTGCGGCCATCAACCACTTCGTAGAAGTAGGTGCCGTCCGGCAGGTCCTTGGCCTTCCAGTTATTGCCGTAATTGCCGGCACTGTAAACCAGGTTGCCCCAGCGGTTATAGACCTTCACGGCACAGCCGCTTCTGCCCATGCCGTTGATCGCCCAGGCGTCATTCACGCCATCGCCGTTTGGCGTGATCACGTTGGGGATCCATACCGTGCAGCCTGAATGCACTTGTACCACGGCCTCCATGCTTTCAGGGCACTGGTCCGTGGCGGTGACCGTGTAAATGCCATCCTCCCATCCCGTGGCAAAGAAGGGCTCCGGCGCGGCCGTGCTCCCCCACCCCAACGTAATGAGGCCAAGGCCTCCCGAAGTTTGCGCTTGGAGCAATACGCTGTCCACATCGCAGTTCAAATGGACATCCTGCACCGCCAGTGACATCGGCACGTAATCCTGCAGGGCCAACATGAAGGTGTCCGTGGCGGTGAAGCCGCACTGGGAGACCCATGTAGCAATGATCGCCAGTGTTTCACTGCCTTCAGCCGCACTGTCGCGCACGGCACTGATGGGAAATGAGACCTCCGTTGCACCATCGGGAATGGTTACTTCATCCAAGGCACCATCCAGATCGCCGGAGGTGATGCCAACGCCGCTGTACACCAATTGCACTTGGGCAGCACTTCCCCCGGCCGGCCGTGCCACGGTAACCATTGCCTCGCCACATCCTTCGGTAAGGATGCCGTCACCCAGCGGCGTAGTGGCGGTAACCGCGATGGAGCCTTCGGAGGAAAAACTGCCTCCTTCGATCAAAACAGCGGAATCCAGGCTCCCATCGGTTCCGTTGCAGATCACCATCTTGATGTGGTAGGTTTGCCCGCATTGCACCAGTGCTTGGGCCCGGATCGGCACGGTGAACCCGTCCAGCTCCACCGTGGTGGTGGGATTGAAGGGGTTGGGGTCCACCGGGTTGTTGGTGTAGTAGATGCTGTTGCTCTGCCAATTCGGATCTGCGCCTGCACAGGTTGTGGCGTTGCCGCCGAATGCCCCAGGCACGCCGGGGTTCACCGTGTTGATGGCCACGGGGATGTTGGTGCCCGGCACCAGGGCAAGGTTCACCGCTTGGTTGGTGAAAGGCCCGTTGATGCCGGGGCCGCTGAGGAAGAATCCGAAGGCATCGTTGTAGCTGGTGCACACGTATTCGGGATACTCTTCCGAGCCGAACACGAACCGGAAGCTGATGGAATCACCCGTTGGGATGAAGTCGAATTCCAGCGCAGCCACACTGTGCTGGCCAGAGGTAAAGTAAGCCAGGTCCGGGTCCGGGGTGTTGCTTGGGAAGGCCGCCGGGTCCGTTGCACCGCCCAGCATGTTGGGGCCCTGGATCAACATCACGTTCCCGGTGCAGATCGCGATGCCACTGTCCAAGCCGATGTTGGAGGCCGTACCGTTGAACGATCCCACTTGGTCGGTGATGGCCGTCGCGGGCTGGCCGTTGAAGGTGATGTTGCTCACGTTCACGCCTTGGCCAGCCAGCATGTTTTGCACCAATTGCTGGGGCGTTGCGTTGTTGAACGGAAGCAGTTGGGCCTGTGCGGTGGTGGCCGCAAACAAAGCCATGGCGGCGGCAAAATGCGGGTTCACGGATCGGAACATGCTCTCGAACGGATGGCCTGTTGCACTCACTTCGGCCAATGATAGGCAAGTGCGCCTGCCCGGGGGCTGCGGATGGGACGGTCCGTTGAAGATGTTGCACCCGTTGCTCAGGGCAGCACGGTAACGTGGCCCTTGTACTCGCGCATCAGCCGGTCCACGCCGCTGCGCACCCGCAGCTTCCACACATACACCCCGGTAACGGGCGGTGCGCCCCCCACGCTGCCATCCCAGCCGGTGCCCGGCTTGTCCGCATGGAACACTTCGCTCCCCCAACGGTCGAAGACGGTGAAGTCGTAATCACGCCCCATATCGTCGCGCACCACGGGCAGGAACACATCGTTCTGCCCGTTGCCGTCCGGCGTGAACGCATTGGGCACGTACACGCTGAACACCCCGTCGATGCGAACATCCGCCACGGCGGTGTCGGTGCAATTGTACTGGTTGGACACGATCAGCTGAACGGGGTAGGTTGCGCCGGTGTCGCCGGGGAAGTTGCAAACGGGATTTTGCTCAATGGAACTGGCTGGATCACCTTGCGGGAAGCTCCAATGCCAGGCAATGGCATCACTGCTGGACAGGTCGGTGAACGTGATCTGCGGATGATAGAAATCCGTGGGCCACGGCGCATGGGTGAATGCTGCTTCCGGCGCGGGATTCACCTGCACCAAGTGGTACAACGTGGTGTCGCCTTCGCAGCCGGCCGGTGAGGTAACCGTAAGGGAAACGCTGTAAGTGCCGGGGTTGGTGTAGGTGTGCTGCGTGCCACATTCAAGCGATGAGCCACCATCACCGAACAACCAGGAGCAACTGCCGATCATGCCGGGGTCCGTGGTGTTGTTGAACTGCACTTCCATCGGGGCGCAGCCGGTGTCCGGAAGCACGAAAAAGGTAACTGCGGGCAGGCCATTCGCCGTAACCGCCGCGCTGTCGGTGAGCGTGGCGCTGCACCCTAGATCATTGGTCATGGTGAGGCTCACCGTGTAGGTGCCTGGCTGCGTGTAAATGCCGTTGGCGTTGAAGCTGGTGTCTGTTTGCCCGTTGCCCAAATCCCAGAAGGAGGATTGCGGGCCGTCCGGCGGCGTCAAGTTGTCAAAGCGCACTTGAAGCGGAATGCATCCGGATGCCGGGCTTACGTTGAATGCCGGTGCGGGCGTGGGCAGTATGGTGATCAACTGCGACTGGGCCACATCGTCCTGGCAACCAAAATCATTGGCCACCTGGAGCACAACGTTGTAGGTTCCGGGGGTTTGGTAGGCATGCACGGGCGAACAATCACCCTGTGCGATCTGCCCATCACCAAAGCTCCACGTGCAGTTGTAGTTGTCCGCCGGGGTGCTGGTGTTGGTGAACTGCACCGCGGTTCCCACGCATCCAATGGTGGTGTCCGCCGTGAAGGATGCCGTTGGCGTGGGATGCACCACCACCATGTCCGTGAACAAGCTATCATGCGTGCAACCCAAAGCGCTGGTGATGGTGAGGCGCACATCGTAACTGCCGGGCGTGGTGTAGGAGTGCGCAGGGTTGCTGGCGCCGGAGGTGGAACCATCGCCGAAATCCCAAAGCTGGCTGCCGTTCAACGCAGGGTCGGTGTTGTTGGAGAACAGCACGTTCAGCGGGGCGCACCCGGAGGCCGGGGTCACCGAGGCGAGCGGTTGCGGGTATTGCACATCCACCGTGTATTGGGCCAGTTTGCAAGTGCCGTCCGGCCGCACCATGCGCACGGCATAGGTGCCTTCAGCCAGCCCCAAGGCCGAGGCGTTGAGCACGGAATCGGTTTGGCCCACGATGGCCACACCGTTCAGGTACCATTGATAACTGTTCGGCGGTGCATCAAAAGGGGCTGCCGTGAGCACCAGGTCATTGGTGCAAGGATGGCCGGTGCGCGTGATGGTTACATCCGTGGGCACCAGGCTGAAATCATCAAAGAAGAAATACGGCTCGCTGCTGCCCCACATGTTGTAATCCTGCGGAACGGGGCATTCAGGCCCGATCATGATCACGCCCACGTCAAACGGTGGCGTGAAGGTGAAGCTCACGTCCTGCCAGCTGTTTGCCGGGTTGTAAGTCACGGAACCCAAAAGCGTCAATCCCAGTTCGGTGGGGCAGTACTGCGCCGGCATGGGCGTTCCCCACACCGGATCGTACATGGTATAGGGCAGCGGCGGGCAACTGTCCAGCCCGTAGATGGCCAGTTGCAGCGGGCCGAAGTTGATGGGCAGGGTGCCAATGAAGCCGAACTGCATGCGCACCGCGGCCACGTTGAAGCCAAGCTCGTAGGTCTGATTGGCAACCATGGGCGTGGCTAAGCACTGTGTCAGGTATTCATACGAGGCGCCACCCGGCCAGGTGTGTACTACAATGCCCGCCACAGCATTGCCATCGGGCACCGGTGTGGGGATCATGGGCGGGAAGAACCCGCAAGGATCATAGAAATCGGCGCTTGCGGAGATCTGGTAGTCCGTCCATCCGGTGGCGCAGTCAATGAAATTGTTGGGCACCCCAATGCCGGGTTGGCCGGGGCAACAGGTGTGCTGCTCGAAGGAGCCGTTGGTGATCAGGTTTGTAGGCGGCGGGGCGATGGTGCAAGGGCACCCGGCGGTGTCGTTGAGGTCCACCAGGCCATTGCCATCGTCGTCGATGCCGTTGTCACAGATCTCCTGCGCGGATGCCGCCGTGGCCAGCAGCAGCAACGCCAACAGCCCCATGCACCAACGGATCGGCAGGTGCACGGGGCTGAGGGTTCTCATGACGGACATCGCCATCAGGGGCGGTTAGTGTGCCACCATCACGCGCATGTAGCGGGAACTGCCGTCGGCCATGAGGATCCGGGCCATGTAGGCACCGGTGGGAACATCCGCCACCGGAACGGCCACACTGATCGCGTGTTCGGTGATCTGTTTTACAAGACGGCCGTCGGTGTCCAAAAGTTGTACGGCGCTGATGGGTGCTTGCGCCGATTGAACGGTGAACAGCCCGTTGGCCGGCGAGGGGAAGAGCGTGATGCCCGAAGCGGCCTGTCCTGCTTCATGGATGCCCACGCTGAGGCTCACCTGCTGGCAGAACGTGGAATTCCCGCAATCCCCGGTTACGGTGAGGCAAACAGTGTACGTGCCGTTTGAGGCGAAGGTGTGCGAGGGCGACGGATCGGTGCTGGTGGAGCCATCACCGAAATCCCAGGAATAGGAGGTCGCGTCCGTGCTGCCGTCCGTGAATTGCCAGGTGAAGGGATCAGCTTGCTGAAGCATGCTGAAGGCAGCGTTCACGTTGCAGCAGGGATTGCTCGTGTTCACCAAGGCGTCCGCAATACCCATGGGGTAAGGAAAAGCGGTGAAGTCCGAACCGGTGACGCTGGTGAAGGGTGCAACCGTGGGGGTGGCGCTGGTCCAGTTCAGCGTCAGGTTGATGTTGTTGCAGTCCATGTTCCCCGCCGCATCGGTAACGAGCAGCAACGCCACGAAGTTTGCGGTGAGGTCGGGGTTGGACATGCCGATGATCGAATAGCCGCCGTCCGGGTTCTGGAAGAAGACCATGCCATTGTCCGAAGCAGGCCCGCCATAAACGTGGGAGCTGGTGAGGTTGCCACTTGCATCGAACGTACCATAGGCAATGTCATAATCGCCGCCGCCGCCGGGGATGTACTGGGGGTGTACCAGCCAAGCCACGCCCCCGTCCGCCGTGGGGTGCAATTGCCAAGCTTCAATTCCATGCTCCAGGATGCGCGTCCAGAGGTGCGTGCCGGTGCTGGATAATTTGGTGATGTACGCGGTGACATCCCCAATGATGTAGCCCAGGGAGCGCCCGCCGATATACAAATCGCCGTTTGTGCCCTCCACCACGGCATAGGCTTCATCCACGCCGGTGCCACTGCTGATGCTCCGGGCCCAGAGCTCATTGCCCAACGCATCGGTGCGCACCAGGTATGCGGAGGGGGAAAAACCTGTGCCCAAGCTGTCGCCGTAACCGATCAAGGCATAGCCGCCGTCGGCAAGTTGCGTTGCCTCGTAGCCCCAATCCCATCCGGGAGTACCGAAGGTCTTGGACCACAGCATGGTGCCCGCATCGTCGAACTTGGCCAACAGCATGTCGTACATCCCGGCACCTCCGTACCCCCTGCCGGAAGCGATGAACCCATCGCTGGTACGGTTGAGGTAGTGCAAAGCGTTGGAGCTCCCGAACGCATCAAACCGGGTGGAAGCCAGCAGGGTGCCGTCCGCCGGGTCTATGCGCAGCAGCAGGCCGTCGCGGGAATTGGTGATACTGCCCATGGTGTAACCGGCCACCACCAGGCCTTCCGGCCCAATGGCAATGCTGTTGCCATACAGCCCGTCCTCGGTGAACAAGGGATAGGCCTTGGTCCAAATGTGCTCACCTGCGGGCGAGAGGCGGGTCACCTGGATGTTGTCGTCCGGGGTTTCGTTGGCGATGAAATAGTTGCCCTCGGAATCACGGGTGGCACCATAGACCTCCAGGGCGCCGGGAATGGTGTAGTGGCGCTCAAACGGCGGTGTTTGTGCGAAGGAGCTTGCCCCCAAGGCAATGGCAATGGACAGGGTAGTTATGCGCATGACATTGAATTTGAGGCAAAGTAAGCGGAAGCGTGCAGCGGCTGCCGTCCTTTTCATCCCATTCCGAACGTACCGCCCCGATCGGGCCCTACTTGAACTCCCGGTCGATAAGCACCTTGCCGATCTGGTCCTTGTAGTTGCGCCCGCTCACCAAGTGTTTCCCGTTCCGCATGGTGAACGTAAACTCATTGTTGCCGCTGTAGCGGCTGCTTCGCACATGGGCCAGGTTCACGATGAAGCTGCGGTGGATGCGCAGGAAATCACGCGGGTCCAGTTCGGTCTCCACCAGGTTCATGGTCATGCGCATCAGGTAGCGCCGTTGCTCGGTGTTCAGCTCCAAGTAATTGCCCTCGGTACCGATCCACAGCACATCCTTCACCGGTACATGGTATTCGCGGCCCTTGTCCTTGATGGTGTACTCCTTCACATATTCCTTGGAAGTGTCCAAGTGGTCTTGCACCAGGTCCAGCAGGCGGCTGGCCAAGCGCTTGCTTTCCTGCATGGCCACAAAATCCTTGGCTCGCGCCAGGGAGGTGAAAAAGCGGTCGTCATCGTAGGGCTTCAGCAAGTAATCCACCGCTTGCACATTGAACGCCTTGAGGGCATAGCGGTCGTGGGCGGTGACGAAGATCACGAACGGCATGGCGCCCTGGGGAAACCGGTCGATCACATCGAAGCCGCTGAGCTGCGGCATCTGCACGTCCAGAAAGATGAGGTCCACGGGGTGGCTCCGCAAGACCTCAAGCGCTTCATTGCCGTTGCGGCATTCCGCCACCACTTCGATCTCCGCATCCTGCCCCAGCAGCCGCAACACCCGGGAACGGGCCGCAGGCTCATCATCCACCACCACGGTCCGCACCTTTTTCATGCGGCTGATTGTTCGCGTTGGGCACCCGGGATCCACAACGTCGTGCGGAATCCCCCGCCAGGGCTTGATTCCAACTTCATCCTGCCTGAATCTCCATAGAGCAGGCCCAAGCGTTCACGAACGTTCCGCAGCCCGATCCCCCCGCTGTTGGACAAGTGTTCCACGTCCGTACACCCCTTGCCGTCATCGCTCACTTGGATCTTCACAGAGCCGTTCTCGCGCTGCGCGGAAATGTGTATGGAAACCGCATCGCTGGTGGCGTCCAGCCCGTGCTTGATGGAGTTCTCCACCAAGGGCTGCAAGATCATTCCCGGCACCTGCACCTGTTGGCAATCGGAGGGTATGTCGTAGTACACGTTCAGCCGGTCCTTGAACCGGATCGTTTCAATGCCCAAGTAGTAGCTGGTGTGGTCCACTTCGCTGATCAACGGAATGGTTTCCCTCCTTTCTTCATCCAGCGCGGACCGCAGCAGTTGGCCCAAGCGGGAGAGAACGGTGCGGGCGCTCTTGGCATCCACGTCCATCAGTGCGCTCACCGTATTGAGCGTATTGAACAGAAAGTGGGGCTGCAATTGCTTCTTCAATGCCAGCAGCCGGGAGGTTTGCAGTTCATTCTGCAACTGCAGGATGCGCGTGCGCTCGGCCCGGACCTGGCGGTGGGTTTCCACGTAGCGCAGCAGCACCAGCAACAGCCAGTATTCCATGAAACGCTGCACCACCCCGGCCGGCAGGCTGAGCAATACACCTTGCAACATGCCGGGGTTCCACGGCATGCGGCCGCTATTGTCCAAGATGAGCAAAAAGATGGTGTTGGTGAAGCTTTCATGCAGGATGCAAAGCAGCAGGCCCAAGGCAAAGAGCGGCACGAACGAGCCCAGGAAGGGCCGCGCATTCAGTGGCCAACGCCTGGCCCAGCCGTTCACCAGCGGCAACAGCAATGCCCACGTGAAAAAATTCAGGAAAGGGATGGGCGCCTGCATCCACCAGTCAAATGCCGCCATGTCCGTGCCCAAATGGGTGCGGCCGATGAAGGAGGTGAACACATAGAGCGCCGACAGCAAGGCGGCCGCCAGGAACACGGCCCGCATGGGGATCGGGGAGCGCCTGAAATAGGCGTTGAAGGCGTTGGCGATCATGGCCTTGATCCGTGCAGGCCCGGCAACCTTCCCCGGCTTGGCAGTTGCCCCATCCGGGAGATCTGGCACGGCATTGCGCCCCCAATTTACGGAGCGTTGTGCGATATTGCCATCCATGCGCGTTCCCATTCCCAGTGACCGGAAGACGCAAGATCAACCCTTCGGGCATTGGGCGCAGCTTATCTGGGACGGACCGTGCGCAAAGGGGCAAAACAACGGGGCCGGGCCTTGAATGTGCCCGGCCCGGTGGAGGTACCTCCCGCATGGGGGCGTGCGCCGCCAGCCTGCTCTTACCCGATGGTGATCGTGAAGCTCTGCCCGTTCACGGTAACCGTGGCGGTGTTGTCACATGTACCGTTGCCGTAGTCAATGGTGCGTGCCGGTTGGCTCTCGGGGGTGATGGTCACCACGCCTTGCGTTATGTACGGGCAGCCGGCATGCACATGCAGCGGAGACTCGATGTTCATTACATAGGCATGGCCAAGGCGGTTCACTCCGTGGCCGTGGCCGGTGATCACATACGCATCATCCGAGGGGTCCGGCGTGTCCGCGCCCTGCACCCACGTGCGCACGCGTTCCGCATGGTGCGTGGCGGTCCAGTTGCCATTGCCCGCGATCACGGTAAGGTCCGCCACCACGGTGAAGTAGGGCACGTGGTCGGCGTTCAAGCCCATGTTGGTCACCGTTCTGGTGCCTTCCACATGGTTGTCGTTCACATAGTAGTCCTGCGGCGTAACGGTGATCACCGTGCCCGGTGCACGGTAATGCCCGGTGAAGGTGACATGAAGGATACCGCGGCGCATGCGCCCGTTGGCAGCGGTGCAGTTCACGCT
>JAFDZG010000125.1 GCA_018267065.1 Bacteroidota bacterium | reverse complement strand
GAGATCGATGAATTCCTGGACCAGGACGGCGGGGGCGATGACCGCGACGGCGACGACATGGAAGGCATGGACGACCTGGAAGGCGCCGACGACGAGGAAGAGGAAGAAGAAGACAATGATGCGCCTCCTGCCGATGACGGTGATGACGACGACGAAGACTGATCTCCTGATCATCCAATTGCCTGATCACTTGCCCCCCCATGCTGCACGGACGCTTCCACTTGGCTTTTGCCACCACCGACCTGAAGCGCGTGAAAGCCTTCTATGGCGGGCTGCTCGGTTGCCGGGAAGGCCGTAGCTCGGATACCTGGGTGGATTACGACTTCTTTGGCCACCAGCTCACCATTCAGCAGGTGCCCATGGTTACGCGCACCGTCCGCACGTACAATCCGCAAAGCCACATTCCCAGTGACCATTGGGGCATTGTGCTGGAACTGGCGGACTGGCGGAAAATGCGCGACAAGTGCAAAAAGCTCGGCGTGCGCTTTTTCATCGAACCGCAAGTGGTGATGAGGGGCGAACCCGGCGAGCAGCGCAGCTTCTTCATTGAAGACCCGGACGGGCACGCCATTGAGTTCAAGGCGTTCGAAGATCCGGAGAGCCTGTTCCGCAAAGGTTGATCCCTGCATCAAGTACCATGAGGCTGGTTGCAATTGCCGCGTGCCTGCTTCCAATGGCCGCATGGCCACAAACCCCGTTCAGCATTGGGGAAGTGCTCACCTTGCGGTCCACGGTGCTTGGCGAACAGCGCACGCTGAACATTGCATTGCCTGCCGGGTACCAGGACAATGACACGGCACATTATCCGGTGATCTTCTTGCTGGACGGTTCGGCAAACGAGGATTTCATCCACGTGGCGGGCGCCTTGCAATTCGCCTCCATGGAATGGGTAGCGTGGCAGCAGCCAAGCATCCTGGTGGGCATCGCCAATGTGGACCGCAAGCGCGACTTCACCTTCCCCACCACCATCGCCAAGGACAAGGAGCAATTCCCCACCACCGGCGGGTCGGCTGCGTTTATTGAATTTCTGGGAAAGGAGCTGATCCCCTTTGTGGACAGCAGTTTCCGCACCACGCCGGACCGGCTCCTCATTGGGCAGTCCCTGGGCGGGTTACTGGCCACCGAAATACTGTTCAAGCAACCGGCGATGTTCTCGCGCTACCTGATCGTAAGCCCGAGCCTGTGGTGGGACGATGGTTCCCTGCTGAAGCAACCTCCAGCATTCATATCAGATCCCCCGCACGCGCCGCGACAGGTGTTCATTGCCGTTGGAAAGGAAGGCAAACGCATGGAGGCCGATGCACGCAAGCTCCATGACCTCGTGCGCAAAAGCCGCTCAACAAAGGCCGGTTTCGGATACTTGC
Source organism: Bacteroidota bacterium (assembly GCA_018267065.1). Classification (GTDB taxonomy): domain Bacteria; phylum Bacteroidota; class Bacteroidia; order Flavobacteriales_F; family PHOS-HE28; genus PHOS-HE28. The sequence goes on along the minus strand of JAFDZG010000125.1, from coordinate 15,517 downwards.
CTGATCTTGACCATGCCAACATCTTGCACCGCGCCGTGATGGACGGCCTCCGATGGTTGGGCGGAAAGTGATGGGCCTGGTGGGGGCTTTGCTTCTGCTTCAGTTGTTGGTTTTTAGGGCGTAGTTCGTGGGGTGTAGTTCGTGGGGCACAGGTACCCGTTCACCTTTCACCATTATCAGGCATCACAACCAAACCGTTAAATCCCTGCGCTCGGCTTAACCGGTAATTCATAGGACCTGCCGAGTGCCCGGCAGCCAGTCCGCCTCTTGCGGGTTCCAGCGCAAGGCCGTATCACGAAGAAGAACGTTCATGGTCGGAGGCCGAGGTGAATGGGGCACTCAGCCAACAGCCGAGCGCCAAGATGGGAAACAGCCGAGCGTCGGGATGTGGTACCACAACCAAACTGCCCCAACGGATGTTTCATTGCAATACCACCGCATTCCTGAAATGAACTTCCTGCGAAACCATTGGTATGACATGGGCGCACCGTTCATCGCGATCATCCTGGCCTGGTTAGGAGCCGCGCATGCAGCACTGACCAATTACGAAGTACTGATGTGGCTGAGCTTGGCGGCGCTGCTGTGCCACCAATTGGAGGAATACCGCGTGGTGGGCACTTTTCCGGGCATGCTGAACCGGGTCATGTTCAAGAGCGAAACCCCGGACCGCTATCCGCTGAACACCAACAGCGCACTGGCCGTGAACGTGGTGGTAGGCTGGTCGGCCTATTTCATGGCTGCCCTCTTGGGCGAACATGCCGTGTGGCTGGGTTTGGCCACGATCATGGTCTCGTTGGGCAACATCGTGGCGCACACGTTCGTGTTCAACATCAAGGGGAAGACCTTCTACAATGCCGGACTGGCCACCAGCTGGCTGCTGTTTGCGCCATGCGTTTTCTGCTTCTTCCGGATCGTCACCGGGCAAGGCCTGGCGTCGCCAACGGACTACTTGATCGGCATTGTCTTGGGCGTGGTGTTCAACGTGTTCGGCATCTTCAAGCTGATCCGATGGATGGCGGACAAGCACAGCCCTTATACATTCGCCCGGAGGAACCTGCTTCCCGCCGACCGCAACGCTGCCAACAAGATTGAAGTGGATGCTTGATGTTTCCACCATCAGCAACGCCTCCGGGATCATCGGTGAAATGAACGCACCCGCCACATGCTGAACTCCTCCGAAGTATTGATCCGCTTGGCCTTGGCGGCCTTCTTTGGCGCATTGATCGGCCTGGAGCGCGAGCGCAAGGATTGGACCGCCGGCATGCGCACCCACATGATGGTTTGCACCGGTTCCTGCCTCATCATGCTCGTTTCGGCATTCGGCTTCGGCGACGTACTGGGCAGGCCCAACGTGGTGCTGGACCCCAGCCGCGTGGCGGCGCAGGTGGTCAGCGGCATCGGCTTCATCGGTGCGGGCACCATTTTGTTCCTGAAGCAGGGTGCCATTCGCGGCCTCACCACCGCCGCAGGCCTCTGGACCGTGGCGGCCATCGGCTTAGCCACCGGCGGCGGCATGTACTTCGCGGCCGGGGCCACCACCGTCATCGCCCTGGTGATCCTTTGGGCCATGCAGCCGCTGGAACGGCTCTACGACAAGCGCTTCAAACAGCGCACGCTGGAGCTTACCACCCACCGCGATGCGGATGATTCCGCACTGATCCACCGGCTGCTCAGCAACTCCGAGTTCCGGGTACGGACCTTCACCCGCGACACCACGGAAGAAGGCTTTTTGTACCTGCTCCGCTTTGACCCGCTGGATGAAGAAGCACTGAACCGCGTGATGGACGAGGTGAAGCGCGACCCGGTGGTGAAGGAGGTGTTTTGGAGCCGCTAGCCCGCTGCGCCCAGTTTTCAAAAGTTATCCACGCGCGCCAAGCCCCGCCGGGGCGGCCCGGTACCTTCGCGCAGCATTCCAAGCTACCTTCATCCGCATGAATTCCACAGCACCGGCCCCTGCCAAGAACGCCGACATTCAGGAATTGCAGTCTATTGCCTCCCAAGTGCGCCGGGACATCGTCCGCATGGTGCATGGCGCACAAAGCGGCCACCCCGGCGGCTCGCTGGGCTGCACGGACTTCCTGGTGGCCCTGTACTTCAACGTATTGCGCCACGATGCCGCGAATTTCACCATGGACGGCATCGGCGAAGACCTCTTCTTCCTGAGCAATGGCCATATCAGCCCGGTGTTCTACAGCGTGCTGGCCCGCAATGGCTACTTCCCCATCAACGAATTGAAGACCTTCCGCCGCATCAACTCCCGCTTGCAGGGCCACCCCACCACGCACGAAGGCCTGCCCGGCGTGCGCATGGCCAGCGGCTCCTTGGGCCAAGGCCTGAGCGTGGGGCTGGGCGCCGCCTTGGCAAAAAAGCTGAACGGCGACCCCACGCTGGTGTTCACCCTGCACGGCGATGGCGAACTGCAGGAAGGCCAGATCTGGGAGGCGGCCATGGCCGCAGCCGGCAAGAAAGCGGACAACCTCATTTCCACCGTGGATTGGAACGGGCGCCAGATCGACGGCGACGTGGATGACGTGATGCCCTTGGGCGACCTGCGTGCCAAGTGGGCCGCCTTTGGCTGGGATGTGATGGAAATGGAAGGCAACGACATGGCCAAGGTGTTGGACGGCTTCAAGGAAGCCATTGGCCGCACCGGCAAGGGCAAGCCCGTGATGATCCTGATGCGCACCGAAATGGGCTGCGGCGTGGACTTCATGGTGGGCAGCCACGAATGGCACGGCATCGCGCCGAACGATGCCCAACTTGCCGCTGCACTGCAGCAGTTGCCCGAAACCCTTGGCGACTACTGACCGTGGCCCGTGTACGCCCAGCAAGCATGATCGGCACGCTTTTGCGTTGTGCTGGCACCATGGGCTTCCATTTTATGCAAATTCGTCAATCACAACCGCCCCAACTTCCGCAGTGGTCTTCCGCAGGAGGCCCAGCGGCAACCGTGAATGGATCGGGCAATCTTGAAAGACGAAGTGGTATTAAGTCCGTGCATATCCGGTTAAGGGGCCGCGCACCCGTGTGGCGCTGCACGCCGCATGCTTCCCTGCTCCTCGTGCTTTTCCTGTGCTTCCCGGTGCTCCTTTCCGCCCAAGGCAAGGAAAACCCGGAGCTTACACGCATCCTCTTCGTGATGGACTGCAGCAACAGCATGAACGCCTTTTGGGACAAGGAACCCAAGATCGACGCGGCACGTGCGGTATTGCTGAAGGCGTTGCCCCCCATCGAGAACGCGCCCAACGTGGAACTGGCGCTGCGTCTCTACGGCCACCAAAGCCGCATCGAACCCGGAAAGCAGGACTGCGACGACACCAAGCTGGAAGTGCCGTTCGGGCCGCACAATGGCGATGCCATCCGTGCCAAGATGCGCGCGGTGCGCTGCTTAGGCACCACGCCCATCGCGCGTTCGCTGGAGAAGGCAGCGGGCGACTTCCCGGACAACAAGGCGCGCAACGTCATCATCCTGATCACGGACGGCATCGAGGCCTGCGATGAGGACCCCTGTGCCGTGAGCCGTGCCCTGCAGGCCAAAGGGATCATCCTGAAGCCGTTCGTCATCGGCATCGGCATTGAAGATGCGGGCAAATACAGCCTGAAATGCGTGGGCAACTACTACGATGCCGGCAGCCCGGAAATGTTTGACCGGGTGCTGAAGGTGGTGATCGACCAGGCCCTGCACAGCACCACCACCCAGCTGCTGCTGCTTACCGACGACAGCAAGCCCACCGAAACCGACGTGCCCGTTACCTTCTATGACCAGCGCACCGGCGAGGACCGCTACGATTTCGTGCACACCATGAACCTGCACGGCGAGCCGGACACGCTCAGCATCGACCCGGTGTTCACCTACCGGATCGTGGCGCACACCGTGCCGCCCAGCATCAAGGAGAATGTGACCATTGAACCGGGCGTACATAATGTGATCGCCCTGGTGGCGGGGCAAGGGCGCCTGGAACTGAAGATCGAAGGTGCCGTGACAGCCGAGCAGCCCGTGGCCTGCATTGTGCGCAAACACGGCGAAACCGCAACGGTGAATGCCCAGTTGATGAACACCTCGCAGTTGTACCGCACCGGCTCCTACGACCTGGAAGTGCTCACGCTGCCGCGGCTCCACATCCCGGACGTGGTGATCAAGCAGAGCGGCGTTACACCTGTTTCCATTCCACGCAGCGGCGTGGTGAACGTGGTTGCCGGATCCACCGGGCCGGGGGCCATCTTCAAGAAGAGCGGCAACGAATTGGAATGGGTGGTGGACCTGGATGCCCGGTTGGACCACAACCAGTTCAAACTGCTTCCCGGGGACTACCGCGTGATCTACCGCAGGAACGATGCGCGCGAAACCGCCTTCTCCATTGTAAAAGACTTCACCGTGGCCAGCGGAAGGGCCGTAAGCGTTGAACTTTAAGCAAGCCCCAAGCATCCCTTCATCCCTCCTCACCTCCTCACCTCCCCCGAATGACCTCCTACCCTGTTCTCGACAAGAAAGACACACGCAGCGGCTTTGGAGCCGGCCTCTTGGAAGTTGGCCGCAACGACGACCGCATCGTGGCCCTCTGCGCCGATCTTACCGGATCGCTCAAGATGGACGCCTTCGCCAAGGAATTCCCGGAGCGCTTCTTCCAGGTGGGCATAGCGGAGGCCAACATGATGGGCATGGCGGCCGGCATGACCGTGGGCGGCTTGATCCCATACACGGGCACCTTTGCCAACTTCAGCACCGGACGCGTGTACGACCAGATCCGCCAAAGCATTGCCTACGCCGGCAAGAACGTGAAGATCTGTGCCAGCCACGCGGGCCTTACCCTGGGCGAGGATGGTGCCACCCACCAGATCCTGGAGGACATCGGCCTGATGAAAATGCTGCCCGGCATGACCGTGATCGTGCCCTGTGATTACAACCAGACCAAGCAGGCCACCATTGCCGTGGCCGACCATGAAGGCCCGGTGTACCTGCGTTTCGGCCGGCCCAAGTGGCCTGTGTTCATACCGGCCGACATGCCCTTTGAGATCGGCAAGGCCCAGGTTCTCAGCGAAGGCACCGACGTCAGCATTTTTGCCTGCGGCCATTTGGTGTGGAAGGCGCTCCAGGCTGCAGGGGAACTGGAGAAACAGGGGATCAACGCGGAAGTGGTGAACGTGCACACGATCAAACCTTTGGACCGGGAGGCCGTCCTAACTTCCGCAAGGAAGACGAGATGCGTTGTAAGCTGCGAGGAACATCAGCGCAACGGCGGCTTGGGCGACAGCATTGCCCAGTTGCTGGCCCGCGAATTGCCCACCCCCATGGAATTCGTGGCGGTGAACGACAGCTTCGGCGAGAGCGGCACCCCGGACGAGCTGCTCGCCAAGTACGGGCTGGATACGCCCGACATAGTGGCGGCCACCTTGAAGGTTTTGAAACGGAAGTAGCCCATAGCTAAGGCTTCACCATGGAGGAAGCCAGCGATGAAGAACTGCTCACCCTCTTCCGCAAGGAGGAAAGCCGCCACTATGCCTTCAACCTCATTGTGCGCAAGCACCAACGGCGGCTGTACAGCTTTGTCCGCCGCATGGTCACGGACCCGGACGAGACCAAGGATGTGCTCCAGGACGTCTTTCTGAAAGCGTGGACCGGCCTGGACCGCTTCCGCGAGGATGCCCAGCTCTACAGCTGGCTGTACCGCATTGCGCACAACGAGAGCATCAGCCACCTGAAACGCATGCGGCGCGGCTTGTTCGTGAGCGATGCCAAGGTTTCCGAGCGGCTCACCACTACCTTGGACTCCAGCGAGCACTTCTCCGGCGACGCCATCCAAAAAAAGCTGCAGCGCGCCGTGATGAACCTGCCGCCAAAGCAACGCGCCGTGTTCACCATGAAGTACTTTGACGAAATGAAATACGAGGACATGAGCCAGGTGACCGGCACCACCGTGGGTGCCTTGAAATCCAGCTTCCACATCGCGGTGAAGAAGATCGAGGACGAGCTTGCAAAGGCCGATCAAACCTTTGTGCAATAGAACGGTCCAACCTTGGAAAACGATGAAACCGGACGATTTCGACAAGGAACTTCACGGGCAAGCGCCCTTGCTTGGCGCAATACCCAAAGCGGACCCGTTCGTGGTGGAAAAGGACTTCTTCAACCGCTTGCCCCATGAGGTGCAAGCCTTGGCCACAAAGCCACCCAAAGCTGCCTGGCCGCCGTGGCTGAAACGTGCCGCTGTTGCGCTGCCCGCCATGGCCGTGCTGCTCTTCGCGCTGCATACCCTGCGGCCTGCCACAGTGCCCGGGGATGCGACCCCCCAAAGCGATGACCGAATCCTGGCCGTTGTGGCTGACCAACTGGGAACGGAGGAAATACTTGACGCGACCGAAGAAGCCGATTGGCCGCAATTCAGCACGGTTACGGTGCAGCTCACTCCCGAAGAAGCCGCTGCCTATGTGGACCAGAACCAGATCGACCTGAACGAATACTTGTATTGAACATGCACACCAACCCCGTGAAATATGCCTTGGTCACGGCCTTTTCCGCGTTGGCCTTCCTGGCCGTTGCACAGGATGACGGCCCCCTGATACCGCCTGAGCGGCTACAGGAGATCAAGTCGCAGAAGAGCGCCTTCATCACCCAGCGCCTGCAGCTCACCCCGGAGGAATCGCGTGCGTTCTGGCCGGTTTATGACAAGTACCAAGCCGACTTGGAGGCTGCGCGCAAAAACATGCGCGCGGACCGAAAGGACCGCAGGGGAAGCGGTGCCTTGACGGAAGAGGAAGCTTCCAAGGCCATTGCGGCCGACCTGCAAGCCAAACAGGCCCAATTGGATCTCCGAAAGCGCTATGTGGAAGATTTTAAGAAGGCCATTGGCGCCGTGAAAACCCTTCAGCTTGGCGAAGCGGAAAAGGACTTCAACAGGGAGCTGCTCAAGCGCATCCGTGAACGCGGCCCCGGCGACCGCCGCCGATGAGGAACCGGGGGCATGGTGTGCGGCATCGTGACTTGCATCATACCTTGCGGCTACCATGATGGAAGAACGGTTCAAGCTGAAGGAGGCCCGGCCCTTGTGGCAAAAGGCCATGGAGATCCGCGAACTGGTGGCCAACATATTGGCAGCAGCGCCGGAGCCGCAGGAAGAGGAACAGGAGGCAACTTCCGGGCGGTCCCGGGACAAAGCGGAATTCATGCGGGAAGGCCTCAAGCAGCAGATCGACGACATGCACATGAACGCCTTGATGATCCCGGCCAAAATTGCCGGGGCTGAAGGAGGCGACATCTATGACCTCCGCATGGAGAATGCGGCGTTGATCCGCAAAGCCGCCCGCGAACTGGTTGTGGGCCTTCGCGGCCTGGAAATGTTCGGCTTCGACGAACCGCGCTATTTCGACCTGCTGCGCGAGGAAATGGAGGAGTTCCGCAAGCTCTTTGTGGCCTGGGTGGCGGCATTCGACAAGAAACGCTTCATCACGGATGACTGGGGCCTGTTCAATCCGCCCGGCATCAATCCCGGCGACGACATCATCGGCGACCTGGGCCATGATGAAGATGAAACCGACGATCCCTTTTAAGGTACTTCGGCCCTGACCGCTTGGGATCTGCCATTTTCTGATCGTCTCTTTTTCTGATCGTCTGATCGCCAGATCATCAGATCGCCATTCCCCTGCACCTTTGCGGCATGTCCTCCCTGGAACCCGCATTCCAACAGCACCTCGCACAAACAAGCCCCTTCCCCATCGCCTTGGACATCACCAAGGCCGAAGGCTGCCACTTGTACACCCGCGACGGCAAGCGCTACCTGGACCTGGTGGCCGGCCTGGCCGTGAACAACACCGGGCACCGGCACCCCAAAGTGATCGCAGCCATCAAGCAACAGCTGGACCGCTACCTGCACGTGATACCCTACGGTGAATTCATCCAGGAGCCGCAGGTGTGCTATGCGGAAAAGCTTACCAGCCTGCTGCCGGCCAGTTTGAACAGCGTGTACTTCGTGAACAGCGGCACCGAGGCCAACGAAGCCGCGCTGAAGCTTGCCAAGCGCATCACGGGCCGCACACGATTGATGGCTTGCCACAAGAGCTACCACGGCAGCACGCACGGCTCGCTGAGCATCACCGGCAACGAGGAAAAGAAATACCGCAACAGGCCGCTGCTGCCGGATGTGCACTTCATCACCATCAATGCGCAGGAAGAACTGCGGCACATTGATGAACACTGTGCTGCGGTGGTGGTGGAAACCATCCAAGGCGATGCCGGCGTGCGCATCCCGGACACCGCATGGATGCAGGCCCTGCGCAAGCGCTGCACCGAATCGGGCGCCATGCTCATTTTTGATGAAGTGCAGACCGGCTTCGGCCGCACCGGCAAGCGCTTCGCCTTTGAACATTTCGGCGTGGTGCCGGACATCCTGGTGCTGGGCAAGGCGTTGGGCGGCGGCATGCCCATGGGTGCGTTCATCAGTTCCACGGAGCGCATGCGGTTGTTCACGCACGGCCCGGTGCTGGGCCACATCACCACCTTCGGCGGGCACCCCGTGAATTGCGCAGCAGGCCTGGCCGCGTTGGAGGTGCTGCTGGAGGAGGACCTGGCGGAAAATGCACGGCGCATGGGCGATCTGTTCAGGAAACTACTGGTCCATCCGGTGATCAAGGAAGTTCGCGGCACCGGCCTGATGCTGGCCGTGGACCTCGGCGATGCGGAAAAGGTGCAGCGCGTGGTGAAGGGATGTTTGGCGCGCGGCGTGCTGGGCTTCTGGTTCCTGAGCTGCCCCACGGCGTTCCGCATCGCGCCGCCATTGTGCATTGGGGAGGAACAGGTGCGCGAAGCCTGCGCTGCGATCAGGCAGGAACTGGACCGCCTGTGAGTTCCTCCTCCACTTGCAAGGCCAGCAGGTCCTCCAGCGTTTCGCGCCGGCGCACCAACAATGCCCTTCCGTCCTTTACCAGCACCTCCGCAGGCCTTGGGCGCGAGTTGTAGTTGCTGGCCATGCTGTAGCCGTAGGCACCCGCATTGAGGAAGGCCAGCACATCCCCTTCATGCACCTCGGGCAATTGGCGGTCGAAGGCGAAGGTGTCCGTTTCGCAGATGTAGCCCACAACCGTATAGATGCGCTTGCGGCCCTCCGGCTTGCTGGCGTTCACAATGCCGTGGTAGCTGCCGTAGAGCATGGGGCGGATCAAGTGGTTCAGGCCGCTGTCCACCCCGGCGAAGATGGTGGCGGTGGTCTGTTTCACCAGGGAAACCGACACAAGCAGCACGCCAGCCTCGCTCACCAAGAACTTGCCCGGCTCGAACCACAGCTCCACCGGCACGGCCCGCGCGGCGTTGAAGCGGTGCATGCGCGCACAGAGCTGCTGGCCCAGGTCTTCCACGTCCGTGGCAATATCGTCGGGCTTGTAGGGCACCTTGAAGCCGCTGCCTAAGTCCAGGAAGCGCAATTGCGGGAACAAGGCGGCGGTGTCCAGCAGCAGTTCCGCTGCGCGCAGGAACACCTCCGTGTCCAGGATGTCGCTGCCGGTGTGCATGTGCAGGCCCTCCACGCGCAGCCCGTGCGAAGCCACGATGCGCTCCACGTGGCGCAACTGGTGGATGCTGATGCCGAACTTGCTGTCGATGTGGCCGGTGCTGATGCGCTCGTTGCCGCCGGCCATGATGTGCGGGTTGATGCGCAGGCACAACGGCACACGGCCGCCGTAGGCATGGCCGAAGCGCTCCAGCATGGGAATATTGTCGATGTTGATGTGTACGCCCAATTCCACTGCCCGCTCGTATTCACTGAAGGGTACCATGTTCGGCGTGAACAAAATTTCATCCGGCGTGAATCCTGCCTTGAGCCCGATCAAGACTTCCTCAATGCTCACCGTGTCCAAGCCTAAGCCCAGGCTGCGCATGTAACGCAGCACGGCCTGGTTCGTCAGTGCCTTGCACGCATACATGAAGCGTGCGGGCGTGCCCTTGAACGCCTCCTGGAGCCGCTTCGCCTGCCGCTGGATCACTGCGGCATCATACACGTACACCGGCGTTCCGGCCCGTTCGGCAATGCGGCTTGCCTGCACACCACCAATGTGGTACGCTCCCCCCCGAAGTTCCATCTGTGCTTGTTTTTGAAGGCGGCGAAGCTATGACGGGAGGAAGGTGAAGGAGCAGCGGGTGAAGAAGTGAAGAGTAAAAAAAACTGAAGGCGGGAAGATGGAAATGCAGGCTCAGTTGCATGGCCTGCGTTGTTCCGCGTGGTGCAGGATTCAGTACTGCCCCGTGTTCAGCATCACCAAGGTGCAGGCTTCCAGTACCTCAATGCCTGTTGCTTCCGCAGCTTTTTCAAACGCCGGGTTCTCCGCCCCGGGATTGAAGATGATGCGCTTGGGCCTCATCGCCAGGATCCGCTGTTGCCACGGTTCCTGGTTTTGGGCATTGAGGTACATCGTTACCGTGTGCACGGCGGCATCCGCCGGAATGTCCTTCACCACGGGGACATCCGCCACCTGCCCTTCGCGCAATCCTACTGCAATTACCGGTTGGCCGTGCCTGCGCAAATTCAGGATGGCCATGTGGGAATAGCGCTCCGGTTTCAGGCTGGCCCCCAGCACCAACGTAGCTGCTTCCATTTGCATTTGTCCGATCAACGCCAGTTCGCCGCGTACCAAGGCACCGCGCGGTCCAGCCCTTCGTCCAAGGTGCAACGCGGCTCATAGCCCAGTTGTTCACGCGCCTTGGTGATGTCGGCCAAGGAAGCGCGCACATCACCGGGCCGGTCCGGCCCGTGCTGCGGGCGGATGTCTTTTGCGCGGGGAACGAAACGTACCAGGCGTTCCTGCAACTTGCCCAGCAAAGTCACCAGGTCACAGGTATCGCCGCAGGCAATGTTGTACACTTCCCCGGCCCTGCCAGCCGGGGCCTCCAAGGCCCGTTGCACTGCAAACACGGCGTTGGCCACATAAGTAAAATCCCTTGTTTGGCGGCCATCGCCGTTCAGCACGGGAGCCTTTCCCCGCAGGAGGGCACGGATGAACTTGGGGATCGCTGCCGCATAGGCCCCCTCCGGGTCCTGCCGCTCGCCGAAGATGTTGAAGAACCGCAGGCCGATGGCCTCGATGCCGAAAAGCCGCACGTACAGGCCGGCGTATGCTTCGTCCATGTCCTTGGTAACGGCATAGGGCGAGAGCGGCGCGCCTTCCGTGCCTTCCCGCTTCGGCAGTACCGCGCTATCGCCATATACGCTGCTGCTGCTGGCGTACACCAAGCGCTTGATGCCCGCATGCCGCATGCTTTCCAGCACGTTGAGGAACCCGGCAAGATTGGCCTGTTCGCTTTCCAACGGATGTTCGATGGAACGGGGCACGCTGCCCAAGGCGGCCAAGTGCACCACGGAAGCCACATCCCGCATGGCCGTTTGCAGGTCGGGCAGATCGCAGATGTCCCCTTGCTGGAACGCGAAGCCGGGCTTTCCTTCCAAATGGCTGATATTGGCGCGCTTGCCGGTGGCGAGGTTGTCCAAGCAGCGCACGCGCATGCCTTGGGCCAACAAGGCATCGCAGGTGTGCGAGCCGATGAAGCCCGCGCCGCCGGTGACAAGGATGAGCGGTCGCTGGTCAACCTCCATAATTGGCTACTTGGCCACCGCCATGGACCGCTTTTCGCGGATCACCACCACCTTCACCTGGCCGGGATAGGTCATTTCGCTCTGGATGCGGTCCGCGATGCTCATGCTGATGTTGTCCGCCTGGCCGTCAGTAACGCGGTCGCTTTCCACCATTACGCGCAGCTCGCGCCCGGCCTGTATGGCGAAGGCCTTGGAAACGCCATCGTAGCTCATGGCAATGCTTTCCAGGTCCTTCAGCCGCTTGATGTACTGCTCCACGGCCTCGCGGCGGGCGCCGGGGCGGGCACCGCTGATGGCGTCGCAAGCTTGCACGATGGGGCTGAGCAGGCTGGTCATCTCGATCTCGTCGTGGTGGGCGCCGATGGCATTGCACACGTCGGGCTTCTCACCGTACTTCTCGGCCAGCTTCATGCCCAGCAGGGCGTGCGGCAGTTCGGGTTCATCCTCGGGCACCTTGCCGATGTCGTGCAGCAGGCCCGCGCGCTTGGCGGCCTTCACGTTCAGGCCCAGCTCCGCGGCCATGGTGGCGCAGAGGTTGGCGGTTTCGCGGCTGTGCTGCAGCAGGTTTTGCCCGTAGCTGCTGCGGTAGCGCATGCGGCCCACCATGCGCATCAGCTCATTGTGCAGGCCGTGGATGCCCAGGTCGATGCAGGTGCGCTTGCCAATTTCCATGATCTCATCCTCCAGGTGCCGCTTGGTCTTGGAGACGATCTCCTCGATGCGGCCCGGGTGGATGCGCCCGTCCTTCACCAATTGGTGCAGTGCCAACCGAGCCAGTTCGCGGCGCACGGGGTCGAAGCAGCTCAGGATGATGGCACCGGGGGTGTCGTCCACCACGATCTCCACGCCGGTGGCCTCTTCCAAAGTTCGGATGTTGCGGCCTTCGCGGCCGATGATGCGGCCCTTGAGTTCGTCGTTCTCAATGTGGAAGGTGCTCACGGCATTTTCCACCGCATGCTCCGTGGCCGTGCGCTGGATGGTTTGTATGATGATGCGCTTGGCTTCCTTGTTGGCGGTGAGCTTGGCCTCGTCCGTAACATCCTTCACCAGGGCCATGGCGCTGGTGCGGGCCTCATCCTTGAGGGAATCCACCAACTGCTTCTTGGCATCCTCGGCGCTCAGGCCGCTGATGCGCTCCAGCTGGGCCACTTGTTTTTCATGGGCCTTTTCCACTTCCTGGCGGCGCATTTCCACGCCCTGCGTCCGCTGCTCCAGGTCCGCCTTCAGGGCATCCACCTGCTTTTCCTTGGCGGTGAGTTCCTGTTGCTGGCGGCTCAGTTGCTGCTCGCGGTGCTTGTGCTTTTCGGTGCCTTGGGCCAGGCGCTTTTCACGCTCGCGGGCATCGCGCTCGTGCTCCTCCTTCATCTGGAGAAATTTCTCCTTGGCCTGCAGGATCTTCTCCTTCTTCAAGGCCTCTCCTTCAGCTTCGGCTTCCCGCAGGATGCCCGCGCTGCGTTTCCTCAGCAAGCTGTTCAGCAGCACGTATACCACGCCTCCCCCGACCAGCAGCCCCAAGAGGGCCCCGATCAACGTTGAAACAATGTCAAAGTCCATTTCCACTGTGCTTTTTAATGGTTCAGTGGACCATGGGCGCTCCGCTGGAGCGAAGGAATGGGATCAGCCGTTGAGGTCGTTCAGCAATCGTTCCAGTTCTTCCAAGGCTTCCTTGTCGATGGAAGTTGCCTGGGGCTTCTTCGCATTGAGGGCACGCGTGGTGACCTCCAATGCGGCCATGGCCAACAGGTCCTGCTTGTCGGTGAGCGGGTAGCTCTTCTTCAAGCGGGCGATGCTTTCATTGATCTCTTGGGCAGCCGCACGGATATTTGCCTCCTCATCCGGGTGAATGGTGAGGGGGTAGGCCCGTCCGGCCAGTTCAATCCTGATGGATCGCTCGTCCATGGTGATGGGTTCCGTGCCGGTCAATTGTTCAGCAGTGCCAAGCATCGGTCTATTTCCTGCACCAGTTCGTCGATCTTTTCCTTCGTTCCTTCCCGTCCGGTTTCCCCAGCAGGGGCCGTGGCGGTGCGGAGAACCTCGTTCTCCTGCTCAAGTTCATGGACACGGGCCCGCAGCACATCGGCCTCACGCCCCTGGTCCCGCAACCGGGCTTCCATGGTTTCCACGGCCGCTGTTGCACGGGCACGTTCATCGCGCAGCGCGTTCAATTTCACGCGGGCCAATGTTAGCCGTTCATGCAAGCTTTCCATATCCCTTGAACAAAAGACCGTTATGGTCCGAGCCAAAGATAACCCCACATCGCGTTTTTGCACGCCGTTTGTTTGCACGTTGCATTGTTCATCAACCCTTCCGGGACATAAAACCCCGCCGCCTTTCACCGGGTAGCTTGCGCCGGTCTCAGGAATCCATGCTTCCGGTGCCCTATCATTCGTCCACCCGCCCGCAACATCACTCGAAGTGACTAAGTTCAACACACTCGCCATCTGCGCCTTAAGCCTGATCACATCATCCTCTTTGGCCCAGGAAAAAGACCTCGGTTTCCGCCAACCCATGGACTTGCCCATTGAGGTGGCCGGCAACTTCATGGAATTGCGCACCAACCACTTTCACTCCGGTTTGGACATGAAAACCAACGGCCGCATTGGCCAGCCGGTGATGGCCGTTGCACAAGGCTGGGTAAGCCGGATCAAGGTGAGCCCGTGGGGCTACGGAAAGGCGGTTTACATAGACCATCCCTCCGGCTATACCACGGTTTATGGCCATTTGGACCGCCTTAGTGGGCCATTGGCGAAGAAGTTGCTTGCTATTCAGTACGCCAACCGCAGTTTCAGCGTGGACCAGTACTTCAAGCCCGGGGAACTGCCTGTAGCCCAAGGCGAAGTCATCGCATACAGCGGAAACACCGGCGGCTCCACGGCTCCCCACCTGCACTTTGAAGTGCGGCGCACCAGCGACCAGCATGCGCTGGACCCCCAACGTTATGGCATGCACGCCCCTGACACGGTACGCCCAACGATCACCGGCTTGCGGGCATACCCGCTGGACAGTTTGTCCAATGCCGGCCCCTACCCGGCAGGGTATGCAGGATTTGCCACTGTTCAGCTCAATGACTCAACCTATGGCCTGAAGGCCGGGGCCAAGGTTTCAGCCATGGGCACGGTGGGGCTGGCGCTGAACGTAACCGATCGGTACAGCAACAGCAGCAACACCTGCGGGATCGAAGCCCTCAGCATGGCCGTGGACGGCAAGGTGGTGGCGGACATCCATTTGGACGAAGTGGACTTCGGCCTGCAACGCTATGTCAATGCGTACATGGACTATGGCCTGTACAAGGAGAAGGACATGTACTACAACCGGTGCTACAAACTACCGAACAACAAATTGGACCTCTACGGAAAGGCCACGGAGCCTGGAACGATCACCACCGTTGCCGGAAAGGACCAAGCGGTGGAAATAGTGGCCACCGACCGGGCCGGCAACCGGTCCACGCTGCGTTTCACACTGCATGGCGCCACTGCGGAAGAGGTTGCCAAGTGGCCTGTCCCTGCGCAACAGGGCCAGTATTGCCCGTACAACCAGCCCAATGAGGTGGCGCTGGAGGGAATGCGGTTCTCCCTCCCCCCCAATGCCTTGTATGAAAATGCCAGGCTAACCTCCTCACGGAGCGCGGCCCCGGCGCATGCCCTGGCCCCACTGTTCAAGGTGCAGGACGAATACACGCCGGTTCAGCTTTCCTGCCAATTGGCCATAGCGGTGAACAAGGGCTTCACGGCAGAAAATGCCGGGAAACTCCTGCTGGTGCGCATGGTAAAGGGCAAGCCCGTGGCCGAGGGCGGCACCTATGCGGATGGCTGGGTAACCGGGGCCGTGCGCAACTTGGGCGCATTCACCGTAATGCTGGACACCACGCCGCCCTTGCTAACGCCCATTGGCCTGTCGGAGAACATGAAAGGAAAAAAGGCCTTCAAGGTGAAGGTGCGGGACAACCT
>JAFDZG010000124.1 GCA_018267065.1 Bacteroidota bacterium | reverse complement strand
TTGTTGTTGTTGCCTACCGCGCCGATCATGCCCGCCACCTCCGTTCCATGGTAGCCGGAGTACACGTTGTCATTTCCTGCGGAAGGGTTCCAGCCGCGCACGTCGTCCACGTAGCCGTTGCCGTCATCGTCGATGCCGTTGTTAGCAATTTCGCCACGGTTGACCCACGCATTTCCGGCCAGGTCGGGGTGGGTGAGGTCGGCCTTTTCAATGATCGCCACCACAATGGTGTCCCCCGCCGCGGTAAGGCCACCGGTGGTGATGTTCCACGCATCCTCGCTCTGGATGTTCTGGTGCTGCCACTGCAGGCTGTAGCTCGGGTCGTTCGGGATGCTCCGCTCCTTGCCGACATGGTTGTTCTGCGCCATCTCGATGCCCGCATCCAGTTGGAAGGCCCGCAGCATCGCCTCTTGGGGGATGGCGGCCGGATCGAAGCGGAAGAGCCAGGCCCGCATCGGGGCCGAGATCTCCTTCACCGCATGTACGGAGGTCGCCACGTCATTGACCGTTTGCAGGTCTTTCGCCACATCCATCGCCGAGGCCCCCGGCCGCAGCATGACGATGATGTCGCCGGGCACGAACTTCTCTTGTGGGCGGGCAACGATCGCCGTGCCGATCAGCAACAGCGAAAGCAGGGACTTCTTCATGAATGGGGGCATGGTCCAAAATTAGACGGTTATGGCTTGCACGCCGTGGTCCGGGCTTCGCAAAGGATCTTCGGGGGTTGGAGGGCTGCGGCCCGCGCAATTGGTCCGTTGTGCGACCGTGGAGGTCCGAAATGCGGAAGTGGCCATCACGGTCTTTCAGATTTTGAACAGGATCCACCGCATAGCTTGCACGCATGAAGGTGCTCCTCATCGAGGATGAGACGGAGTTGCGCCGGTCCATCCGACAGTACCTGCAGGAGGAGGGCCACTTGGTGGAATCCGCCAATGACTTCCCCTCCGCCATGGAGAAGGCGCGGCTCCACGCGTATGATGCCATGCTGGTGGACATCACCCTGCCCAAGGGGAATGGCCTCGATATCGTGCGGGCCTTGCGGAAGGCGAACAATGCCTGCGGGATCATCATCATCTCCGCGAAGGGCTCGTTGGACGACAAGGTCCTGGGGTTGGACCTTGGCGCCGATGACTACCTGCCCAAGCCCTTCCACCTGCCGGAACTGGTGGCACGGTTGCGGGCATTGGTGCGCCGCAAACAGGCCAAGGCGCAGGATTCCATCAGGGTCGGTCCGCTGCGGATCGTGCCGGACGAGCGCTTGGCGGAAGTGGATGGCACGCGGGTGGACCTCACCGGCACCGAATTCGACCTGCTGCATTTCCTCGCCGTGAACAAGGGCCGCGTGCTTTCGCGCAGCGCGATCTTGGAGCATGTCTGGGGTGACCTGGCGGAACGCATGGACCGGGACGACTTCCTCTATGCGCATATCAAGAACCTGCGAAGGAAACTGGCTGGCCACGGATGTCCCGAGTCGATCAAGACCGTCTATGGCCTCGGTTACCGCATGAGCGATCCCGCATGAATCTCCTGCAACGCACCGCAAGCTATCAAGCCCTGTTGGCTATTCCCATGGTGGTGCTGGGCACGGCCATCGGCTATGGCCTGGTGCGGCATATGGTGACCCGTGAAGTGGACGAAGCACTGGCGGATCATGCGACATCGGTGCAGCAGCGGTTGCGTGCAACGGACCAGGGCCTGGAGATCACCGCGCCCGATGTGCTGGTGCGCATCGTGCCCGGATCGATCGCCGTGGCGCAGTTCTCGGACACGGTGATCTATGACTCGCTGGAGGCCGAGGATATCCCTTGGCGTATTGGACGCTTTCCCGCGATGAAGGCGGATGGTGGCCCCGTGGTCCTCACCATCGGACGCTCGCAGCTGGAGACGGACGATCTCGTCTTTGGTATCGCACTGAGCATCGCGGCGGTATTGGTGTTGTTCACGCTCGGCACCTTGCTGTTGTTCCGCTGGCTTTCCGCGCGCTTATGGCGCCCCTTCCATGCGAACCTGCAGGCCATGGAACGCTTCCGGCCGGACGGTCCCTCGCCTTCGCTGGCCTCTTCCAACGTGGATGAGTTCGCTGGCATGGCGCGCGCGCTGGACGGGATGATGGCCAATATGCGGCGCGATTTCACAGCGCAAAAGCGCTTCACGGAACAGGCCGCCCACGAGCTGCGCACACCGCTGGCGATCCTGCGCGGGAGGTTGGACCAATTGATCCAATCGTCCGCGATGGGCGAGCAGGAGGCCGACGTGATCCAAGGCATGTATACGGCCTGCGAGCGGATGGGCCGCACCATCACCGATATGCTGCTCTTGGCCAAGGTCGGCGAAACCGGAACCCCGGCGGAGGAGGTGGATTGGCAGCGCATCATCCGCGATGAGCTGGCATTGCTCAAGGACCCGATCGCGGAGCGTGGACTCTCCGTGCAGGTCAATGAAGGGGAGCGCTGTGGGATCCAGCTCCCGCCCATGCAAGCGCAACTGCTGGTGTCCAACCTGCTGCGCAACGCGGTGCAGCACAATGTGCTGGGTGGATCCTTGGCCATATCCACCAAGCAGGACGACATCACGGTCCGCAACACCGGCCCCGCGCTTTCCGTGGACCCTGCCACGCTCTTCGACCGTTTCGCCAAGGGCGACCCGTCCAGCTCCTCCGCCGGCCTGGGCCTGTCCATGGTGAAGGAGATCGTGGAACGGAATGGCCTGCATGTGGCCTATCGGGAAAAGGACGGGCTCCATGAGATCTTCATTTCCAGGGTTGATCCAACGCACGCAAGCAACACTGCCGCGGTGACGACCCCTCAATGAAGTTGATCCGATGAATGACGGTAAGCGGAGAGAACGCCGAGTCCTCTTGGAGGTCCTCTCGATAAACTTCTTCTTCTTCCTGCTGGAGATATCGACCGGGGTCATCGCGCATTCCATGGGCCTGGTCGCGGACAGCTTGGACATGTTCGCCGATAGTGTGGTCTATGGTCTGGCTTTGTTCGCCGTGGGCGGAACAGCAGCTAGGAAGATATCCGTGGCCCAAGTCGCAGGGTATCTTCAACTTCTGCTCGCGCTGATCGGCTTCGCCGAGGTGTTCCATCGTTTCACGGGTGCTGGCCCCCTGCCGAACTTCAAGGTCATGATGGCGGTCTCCTTGCTTGCCCTCTTGGGCAATGTGCTAAGCCTTCACCTATTGGACAGGAACAAAAGCCAAGAGGCCCACATGACGGCGAGCCGGATATTCACTTCGAACGATGTGGTCATCAACATCGGAGTGGTCCTGTCCGGGGCCTTGGTCCATTTCATGGATTCAAAGTATCCCGACCTCGTGATCGGAGGGATCATCTTCGCCATTGTCATCAGGGGTGCAGTACGGATACTGAAACTCTCCGATTGAAAGGTTCAGGATCTGGACAGGATCGGGCGGTTGCTTTGCACGGAACCAAAACCAACAGCCCCATGAAAATCCAATTGATGATCTTGTCCGTGCTGGCCCTCGGCGCCACGGCATGTGGACAAAAAGTGAGCGAGGCCGATGTGCCGCAACCGGTGAAGGCCGCGTTCATGAAGCAATTCCCGAAGGCGGACCATATCCGTTGGGGCATGGAGTCGAAGACGGAGTATGAGGCGGAATTCAAACTGGGTTCCGAGGCCATGAGCGCCACCTTCGGCACTGCCGGCCAATGGCTGGAGACCGAAAGGGACATCAAGATCGAGGCCCTGCCCGAGGCGGTGCGCAAGGCCCTTGCGGACAAGTATGCAGGCTCCAAGGTGAAGGACGTCTCGTATGTCGAGAACCCGAAGGGCACGTTCTACGAAGCCGATCTTGAGAAAGGCGAGCAGTCCATGGAGGTCGTCTTCAACGCGGATGGGACCGTGTTCAAGGAGCAAGTGGAAGAGAGCGGCAAGGACAACGACGAGGACGGCGACTAAGTTTAGCGCGGTGAATTGAACGCAATGTCCTGCCCTTCTTCGATCTCCGCCCCGAGCGCTTTACGGCGTTTCGGGGCGGGAGCATTCGGGGGCATCCTTGCGATCACGTGTGCGTGCACCGCATCATCCCTCAGCGCGCAAACACGCAACCTGGAGGACTACCTCCGCACGGCCGAGGCCAACAGCCCCGTACTGAAGGACCAGGCGTACCAGCGCGCGGCCCTGGCGCTGGACAGTTCCGAAGTGCGCGCATCCTATGGTCCGCAGGTGAACGGCAGCGGCCAATTCCTCTATGCACCCTATGGCCCGCACTGGGGTTACGACCCGGCGATCACCAATGGGGGGCTCTACTCCGCAGTCGTCGGTGCTTCCGTGCCGCTCTTCACCGGAAGCCGAAAGCAAACGGGCCTGGACTCCGTAGCCTTACGGGGCAGCGCCCTTCAACTTGGCACCGAGGGGACCATGCTCGACCTGCACCAACGGGTGACCGACCAGTATATCAACACCTATGCGGACCAGCGTGCCTTGGCGGCCGCGGAGCAGCGCAGCCGCCTGCTGGACGAGGAGCAGACCGTGCTTTCCCGCTTGGCCGGTCAGGGCATCTACCAGCAGATCGACGTGATGAACCTGCGGGTGAACGCGCAGGCGCAACGCATCGCGGCGAGCAAGGCCAAGGCCCTTCTGCGCAACGACCTGCTGACGTTGAACACGCTTTGCGGCAGTGCGGACACGGTATTGGTGGCCCTTGCCCCGTTGGACTTGTCGTCCCCATCGGCCTACGACCCTTCCTCCTCACCGACCCTGCGGCAGTTCGCCGTGGACAGCATGGCCAACGACATCGCCGACCGCCGCGTGGACCTCAATTACCGGACGCGGCTCAGCGCCGTCGGCGACGCCGGGCTTAATGCCATCGCCATCAGCGATGTTCCTGACCGCTTCGGCGCCAGCGCCGGGCTCAACCTCAGCGTGCCCATCTATGACGGCGACCGCCGCCGCACGCAGCATGAGCGCATCGCCCTGCGCGAGAAGAGCCGCACGGCCTATCAGGATTTTTATGCCGACCAGCTGGTCCTGCGCCATGAGCGCCTGGCCAAGGCCTTGGTCAACGCCGATTCCCTGCTTGCCGGAACGCAGCGCCAGTCCGCCGATGAGGAACACTTGATCGAACTCTACCGCGCGGAACTGGAGCATGGGCTCGTGCGCCTCACGGACCTGTTCCTCGCGCTGGAGAACCACGCGCGCACCACCAACGACCTGATCCAGGCCGAGGCCGACCGCTCCCGCATCATCAACGCGCTCATCCACCTGCAATGATGAACGCGGCCCACCGATCCACAGAGAAAGCAAATGCCAAAACCGCCGATGCACGCAGATAGTGGACATGCCAAGTGCATTCCTGCAGTTGCCGCCATGATGGCCGCGTTGCTGGTGGGAACCCTTCCGCTTGCGGGATGCGGAGCGGGCAGCGATGGGAACGCGTCCGACCAGGCCGAGGGCCGCACGCCCGTCACCGTCACGCACGTGGTCAACGGTCCCATCCGCAACACGGTGGTGCTCAATGCCACCTCCCGTTTCCTGCGGAAGAACACCGTGCGCTCCACGGTCACGGGTCGGGTGGAACGGAACTTCATCGCCTTGGGCGATCGTGTAACGGCCGGCCATCCCCTGTATGTGGTGCGCACGAAGGAGGCCGAGGCCTTGGGCACGATGGCCGCGCGCGACAGCAGCTTCCGCATCGGCGGCTCCATCACCATCAACGCGCCGGCGAGCGGCATCGTGACGCAGATGGACAAGCAGCAGAACGACTATGTGAGCGATGGCGACCAGCTCGCCGTGATCGCCGATGCGAGCAGTTCGGCCTTCGTGATGCAGGTGCCCTATGAACTGGACAACAATGCACGCATCGGCGACGCCTGCACCATCGTGCTGCCCGATTCCAGCACGGTTCAAGGCACCATCACCACTCGGCTTTCCATGATGGACGGCGCCTCGCAGACCCAAGGTTTCGTGGTGAAGCCGGCGGGTTCGCGCGTCTTTCCCGAAGGCCTCGCCGGCACGGTGCGCCTCACCGTGGACCGCCACGCCGATGCGCAGGTGTTGCCCGCGAGCTCCGTGCTCGGCAACGAGGAGATGACCCGTTTCTGGGTGATGCGCCTGATCGATGACAGCACGGCCGTGAACGTGCCGGTACAGCGCGGCATCGTCACCCATGACAGCGTGGAAGTGCTGAAGCCGCGCTTCGATCCCGGCGACCGCTTCCTGCTCACCGGTGGCTATGGACTTGCGGATACCGCCCGCGTGGTGATCACCCATTGACCGATGAAGGATTTTTTCGTCCGCTACAAGAACCCCGTGGCCGTGGTGCTGGCCGTGGTGCTCATGGGCGGCCTCTTCACCTACACGCGCCTGCAGTCGTCGCTCTTTCCGGAGGTCACCTTCCCGAAGGTGAAGGTGATCGCGGACAGTGGCCTGCAACCCGCGGGCAGGATGATGGTGACGGTGACCCGCACCCTGGAGTCCGCGATCAAGCGGGTGCCGGGGTTGAAGACCGTGCGCAGCATCACCGGCCGCGGCAGTTGCGAGATCAGCGCCTACCTCGATTGGAGCGCGGACATCGACCTCGCCAAGCAGCAGATCATTTCCGCCACCGGCGAAGTGCGCAACGACCTTCCGCCGGGCACGACGATCACCGTGGAGAAGATGGACCCGTCCATCCTGCCGGTGATGGGCTATGTGATCGGTGGTGGCGGCAAGAGCGCGATCGAGCTCAACCTCATCGCCGAGTACACCGTGCGTCCCTACCTCGCGCAGGTGGAGGGCGTCAGCGATGTGCGCACCATCGGAGGGCGCAAGAAGGAGTACCGGATCACATTGCGGCCCGAGGTGATGAGCGCCCTGCACATCGTGCCCGACACCATCAGCGCGGCGCTCGCACGCACCAATTTCCTCGGTAGCGACGGCTGGCTCTTCACCAACCACCGCATGTACCTCACCGTCACCGATGCCGCGGTGGGCACCTTGGACGAGTTGCGCAAGCTGGTGGTGTCCAACGACGGCAGGAGGATCATTCGCTTGGGCGACATCAGCGAGGTGGATGTGGCCGAGGAACCGGCCTACACGCGCGTCAACGCCAATGGCGACGAAGCGGTACTGGTGGCGGTGGTGAAGCAGCCCACCGCCAATCTCATCGACATCACGGACGGCGTGCAAAAGCGCGTGAAGGAGTTGAACAACGGACTGCTGCCCACGGGCGTGAAGCTCACCCCCTACTACGTGCAGGCGGACTTCGTGCGCGATTCCATCCGCAGCGTGCAGGACAGCCTGTGGATCGGCCTGCTGCTGGCCATCGTGGTGGCGGTGATCTTCCTGCGCTCCTGGCGCTCCAGCCTCGTGCTGCTCGTCACCATCCCGGTCACCCTCGCGCTTGCGCTGATCGTGATGCAGGCGATGGGACACACCCTGAATATCATGACGCTCGGCGCGCTGGCGGCGGCCATTGCCCTCATCATCGACGATGCCATCGTGGTCACCGAGCAGATCCACCGCACGCACGAGGAATATCCGGGGCGCTCCACGCGTGAACTGATCGGCGGCTCGGTGCGCTTCCTGTTGCCCGCGATGGTCGCCTCCTCGCTCAGCACCATCGTCATCTTCCTTCCCTTCGTGCTCTTGAGCGGCGTGGCCGGGGCGTATTTCAAGGTGCTCACGGACACCATGATCATCACCCTCAGCTGTTCGTTCCTCGTCACCTGGATCGGCCTGCCGGTGGTCTACCTGCTGCTGGCACCGCCAGTGGCGTCGTCCCAGCGGGTCGACCCAATGGGGCAAAAGGCGGGCGGCAACTGGGTGCGTTGGTCCATCCGGAAACCCTGGATAAGCTTCGGTTTTCTGGCGTTGATCGGCATCTTGGCCTTCATCGCCGCAAGGCATTTGGAGACGGGCTTCCTGCCGGAGATGGACGAAGGCTCCATCGTGCTGGACTACAGCTCGCCATCGGGCACCTCGCTGGAGGAGACCGACCGCATGCTCCGCGCGGCCGAGAAGACCTTCGCGCAGGTCCCGGAGATCGAGAGCTACAGCCGCCGCACCGGCACGCAGATGGGCTTCTTCATCACCGAGCCCAACTACGGCGACTACCTCATCCAACTGAAGAAGGACCGGAAGCGCAGCACCACGGAGGTGATCGACGACATCCGCCAGCGCTTCGAGGCCTCCCAGCCCGCGCTGCGGATCGACTTCGGGCAGGTGATCGGCGACATGCTCGGTGACCTGATGAGCAGCACCCAGCCCATCGAGATCAAGGTCTTCGGCAACGACCAGCATCAACTGCAGGAACTGGCACGCCAAGTGGCGCAGGTGGTGGAGGGTGTGCAAGGCACGGCGGACGTGTTCGATGGCATCGTCATCGCGGGGCCATCGGTGGACATCCGCACGGATGACCAGGCCCTTGCCCGGCGGGGGCTCACGCCTCAAGGCTTCAACGACCAGCTCTCCACACAGCTGCAAGGGACGGCCGTGGGCAACATCTTCGAGCGGGAACTGGTGACGCCTTTGCGCATGGTCTATCCCGGCGCCACTGCCACCTCACTCAGCGATCTGGATCACGCACGCGTCTTCCTTCCGGGCGGACAATTGGTCTCGGCATCGCAAGTGGCCTCCATCCATGTGAAGCCCGGCGAGGCGGAGATCGAGCGTGAGGACCTGCAGCCCATGGTGCCCGTGACGGCGCGCCTGAATGGACGCGACCTCGGCAGCGTGATGAAGGACATCCAGGCCGGCATCCGCAAGAACATCGCGCTGCCGCAGGGCTACCATATCACCTACGGCGGAGCCTTCCAGGAACAGCAGCGCAGCTTCCGCGAACTGCTGATGATCCTCGGTGCCGCAAGCATGCTCGTCTTCATCGTGCTCCTCTTCCTCTTCCGTGACCTGCGGGCGGCGCTGGTGATGCTCGGCATCGCGCTGTTCGGCGTCTGCGGCTGCATCCTCGCACTCTTCCTCACCGGCACGCCGCTCAATGTGGGCAGCTACACCGGCATCATCATGATCGTCGGTATCATCGGCGAGAACGCCATCTTCACCCACCTCCAGTTTTCGCACAACCGCGCGGAACATGGTGTGGACGATTCCCTCGCCTATGCCATCGGCACGCGGCTGCGCCCGAAGCTGATGACCGCCCTCGGTGCCATCGCGGCATTGTCCCCCATCGCCTTGGGCATCGGAGCGGGCGCGCAACTCCATCGACCCTTGGCCATCGCCGTCATCGGTGGATTCATACTCGCCCTGCCGCTCCTGCTCATCGTATTGCCCAGCATGTTGCGACTGGTGCATCGCAAGGCGGACAAGGGAACGACACCCGTGACCAGCTCAACCTCGGCATAACTCCCTACCATCATGAACATCGGACGCCTATCATCGCTTCTCGCCACCCTGTTCGTCGGCCTCGTCGCTTGCCAAGCGCAGGACGGGTATGGGGTCGTCAATAAGTTCCCCGTTCCTGGTGATGGCCATTGGGACCTGCTTGCCGTGGATGACGCCACGGGCCGGGTCTTCCTCTCCCATGGCATGGAGACCGACGTGGTGGACGGGAGCACGGGCAAGCTTCTGGCCACCATCCCCGATACCAAGGGCGTGCATGGTATCGCG
The DNA here is from genome assembly GCA_018267065.1 of Bacteroidota bacterium. Lineage (GTDB taxonomy): Bacteria > Bacteroidota > Bacteroidia > Flavobacteriales_F > PHOS-HE28 > PHOS-HE28. The sequence goes on along the minus strand of JAFDZG010000124.1, from coordinate 4,634 downwards.
ATCGCTTCGGAGGAGCAGAAGGGATTCATCAGTTGCGGAAAGGACTCTTCCGTGATCGTCTTCGACCTTGCCAGCTACAAGGTGTTGGCGCATGTGAAGGTGAACGGCGCCAGCCCTGACGCGATCATCCATGACCCGTTCTCGCATGATGTGGTGGTCTTCAACGGGCACAGTTCCAACGCTACCGTGATCGATGCGGGGACCAATGCCGTTGTCACTGACATCGCCCTGCCCGGCAAGCCCGAACTGGCGGTGAGCGACGGCCAAGGGCATGTCTACGTGAATCTGGAGGACAAGAGCATGGTCTGCGCGATCAACGCCTCCTCATGGAAGGTGGAACACACGTGGTCGCTCGCACCCGGCGAAGGACCCAGCGGCCTCGCTTTGGACAATGCCACGCACCGCCTGTTCGCGAACTGTGACAACAAGTTGATGGTGGTAATGGACGCTCAAAGCGGTGAGGTGGTCACCACGCTGCCGATCGGCGACCATGTGGACGGCGCCGCCTTCGACCCCGGCACCAAGCGCGCATTCGCTCCCAACGGGGAGGGCACGCTGACCGTTGTGCAAGAGGACGGCGCAGACCGATTCCATGTGCTGGCCACCGTGCCCACGCAACCGGGCGCACGCACCATCGCCATCGATCTGCGCACGCACCACCTCTTCCTGCCGACGGCGGAATTCGGACCCAAGCCCGAGCCCACGAGGGAAATGCCAAGGCCCAGACCGGCTCTTATTCCCGGCTCCTTCGTCCTCCTGGATGTGGCGGCGGTGCCGTGATGGCTGGTGGAGATCGGTCAGGGTGACGCTCTCACACTGGGGGTGCTTGGCCGGGCATGCTGCGAGGAAGAAGCTGGCGGAGACGGAACCGATCTTGGTTGTGTAGTTTTACCGATGTGATGTTCCAACAAACAGTCCCTGCGAAAAGGCGTTTGCTCCACAACGGTCTTGTCGCGGCCATCACTTTGCTGGCTGGGGTTCAAGGCTTGCGCGCTCAGGACATCGTGAACGTGCCCTGCGATGGGTCGGTGGGTGGTACCTATTGTTATGTGGACAATGACGACCATTCCTGGCATTGGGAAAGCGAATGTCCTGGCGATCCGATTATCCTTCAATTCACTGGTGGAACCATCGAAGGGAGCGGATATGATCTATTGGTCATCTATGATGGACCGGACGATCTTGCGCCCGTTCTTTACTTCCCCCCATTGGGCACCGAGTCTCTGGAACTGGCCGGTTTGCAGATTACTAGCACCGGTACGGATATGTTCATGACATTTAACTCGAACTCCACAAACTGTTGCGCGACGGGCGGCCTGCTCGGAGGAGGGCAAACGGAATGGGTCTTTTCCGCGAGCAGTGGCAATGGCACGGCCGGGGTGCACGAGGAGCAGGCGGGCAACTTCACGATGTACCCGAACCCTGCGGGCAGTGAGCTTCACCTGCGCCTGTCAAGCAACACGAATGGGAACGCAGAGATCCGGATCCTCGATGTCACAGGGCGCATTGTTTACCAGAACAGGATCACGGCGACCGGAGGGGAGTTGAACACCATCGACCTGAACGGTCTGCAGAGTGGCAACTACAGCGTGGTGTTGAGCACGGCGATCTGGGTGAGGACCCGGAAGCTGGAGGTGATCCGTTGATCACGTGCCTCCCTCATCCCCCGTGCACGAACACCCGCTTTACCCGTGGGCTGATGGAGGTGAGCGCCTCATAAGGGATGGTGCCGAGGTCGCGGGCATAGTCCTGCAGCGGATGCGCCTCGGAGAACAGCACCGCGTCATCGCCTGGTGAGCAAGGAATGTCGGTGACGTCCACCATGCACATGTCCATGCAGATGGCGCCGATGGTGCGCGCCTCCTTGGCGGCGATCCACACGCGTCCGTTGCCTTCACCTAGCCTTCTCGAAAGTCCGTCCGCGTAGCCGATGGGCAGCACCGCGATGCGCGTGGGCTTTTGCATCATGGCTTTGCGGCCGTAGCTCACGCTTTCGCCGGCACCAAGCTCCTTCACTTGGGCGATTACCGTGCGCAGCGTTTCCGCGGACCTTAGCTGTGTGGTCTCCTCCGCATTCGCGCCGATGCCATGCAGGCCAATGCCGAGGCGCACCATGTCCAGCCGGGCCTCCGGGAAGCGCGTGGCCGCGGCGGAATTGGCGATGTGCAGCAAGGGCGCATAGCCAAGGGTATCCGTGATCTGTGCGGCCAAGGTGCGGAAGATCGCGATCTGCTCCCGCGTGAACGCATCGTGCATCGGGTCTTCGCTGGCGGCGAGGTGCGAGAAGATGGAGGCCACGTGCAGGTTTTTCGCGGCGAGTAACGCATCCAGCATTGCAGGCACATCATTCGGCACAAAGCCCAAGCGGTGCATGCCGGTGTCCAGCTTGATGTGAACGGCGGGCGCATCGGGCACGTGCGCGGCAAAGTCCAAGGCGGCGCGCAGCGAGCGCTGGTCGTACACCTCGGCCTGCAGCTGGTAGCGGTGCAGCGTTTCCATGGGTACCGGCTCGGGATTCATCACCAGCACGGGCGTACGGATGCCCTGCCGCCGCAGTTCAATGCCCTCGTCGGCATACGCCACGCCCAGCCAAGCCACCTGCTCATGCGCCAGGAAGCGCGCCATTTCCACCGCACTGCTGCCGTATCCGCCCGCCTTTACCATGCCCATGATGCGCACCTGCGGCCCGCACAGTTCGCGGTAGTGGTTCAGGTTGTGGCGCATGGCCTCCAGGTCCACCTCCATCACGGTACCGTGGGTGCGTTCCTCCCAGCGGGCCACCACGCGCTCCAGCCCGAAGTTGCGCGCGCCCTTCACCAGTGTTACGGCACCGTGCACCGGAGGCTCCGGCAGCGCATGCAGCAATGCTTGGGCATCCTGGAAAAAGCGCGTTCCCGCCGGGAGCAGCGCGGCATGTTCCTGAAGGCCGGGACCGATGGCGATCACGTGTTCCACGCCGGCGGAACGCAACAGCCCGGCGATCTGTACATGGCGTTGCCCCGGGTCTCCGCCGCTGTCGGCAATGTCCGACAGTACCACCAGTTTGGTGCGTCCTGCGGCGGTGCGCGCCAATTGGCCCAAGGCGATGGTGAGCGAGGCGATGTCGTTGCTGTATGCGTCGTTGAGCAACGTACCGTTGTTCAGCGCGGGCAGCGTTTCCAGCCGCATGCTCACGGGCCGCAGTTGCCGCACCCGTTCAACCACCGCTTCCATGCTGTGTCCTAACTGCAACAAGAGCGTGATGCAGTGCATGGCGTTCTCCACCGAGGCATCATCGCTGAACGGCAGTTCCACGGTACAGGGATGGCCTTTCCAACGCAGTTGCACTGTGCGGTGATCGCTGTCGGCGCGGTCTTCCACGATGTGCAGGTCGGCATCGGGCTTCCGCCCCCAGCCCAGCAGTTGCACGCCGCCCAGCTTGTCCAGTGCATGGCGCACCACGGGGTGGTCGCTGCAATGCACCACCAGTTTTGCATGGCGGAACAATTTGGCCTTTTCATCGGCCTTGGCCGCATCGCTGCTGAAGTGCGCGTCGTGCGCGGGCCCGATGTTGGTGAAGATGCCCATCGTGGGCGCGATGATCCGCTCCAGTGCGTCCATCCCGCCCGGCTCGCTGATGCCCGCTTCGAAGATGCCCAGCGTGTGTTCTTCGCCGATGGCCCACACGCTGAGCGGCACGCCCACCTGGCTGTTCCAGCTGCCGGGGCTGCGCACAATGCGTTCCTCCGGCGCAAGCAACTGGTTCAGCCATTCCTTCACCACCGTTTTGCCGTTGCTGCCGGTGATGCCCACCACGGGCAGCTTGAATTGTGCGCGGTGCCATGCGGCGATCTGCTGCAGGGCGATCAGGGTATCGTCCACTTCGATGGTGCCGGCGCCTTGCACCGGAGCGGCGGCTCCTTTCCGGATCAGGAAGGATTGCACGCCGCGCTTCCGCAGTTCGGGCAGATAGCGGTGGCCATCGTGGTGCTTTCCGCCAAGGGCGATGAAAAGTGTGCCCGGCGGGTCGAACGGTTGGCGCGAATCAATGGCGAGTTGCGTGATGTGCCTGTCGGTGCCGTGCAACGTGCCGCCACAGGCCGCGGCCAGGCTGCTGAGCATGCGGCTTTCGGGCATCAGTGCCGGGCGGTGTTCCGCGCTTCGGCCTGGGCCGCCCGCGCCTTGTTGAAGCAATTGCGGCACAGCGGTTCATAGCTCTCCGTTTCGCCCAGCACCACCAGCTCCTTGCTCGCAATGGTGCGGTGGCTGTGCTGCGCCAGGTCGCCGCAGCGCATGCAGATCGCATGCACCTTGGTGACAAACTCGGCAATGGCCATCAACTGCGGCATGGGCCCGAAGGGGCGGCCCTGGAAATCGGTGTCCAGCCCGGCCACGATCACGCGGATGCCTTGCCCAGCAAGTTGCGTACACACCTCCGGCAGTCCGCTGTCGAAGAACTGCGCCTCGTCCACGCCCACCACCTCAATGTCGGTGGCGAGCAGCAGCAGGTTGGCGCTGTTGGGCACGGGCGTGCTGCGGATGGCGTTCTTGTCGTGGCTCACCACGTCGGTATCATGGTAGCGCGTGTCGGTGCCGGGCTTGAAGATCTCCACGCGCTGCTTGGCGAACTCGGCGCGGCGCAGGCGGCGGATCAA